>CAJUGL010000018.1 GCA_910586515.1 uncultured Acetatifactor sp. | reverse complement strand
TGGAACTGGCGCTGATCCCGGAGAGCTTCCGCACGGACGTGCTGAAGGAGGAAGCGGACAGTAATGAAGTATTGGTGGAGAACGCCCATTCCGAGACGGCGGCCTTTGCGCTGCTGTTCGAGTTTGACGGCGACATCATAATAGTTCCGGCTTGCCAAAACGGCCCTTATCGTTTATACTGTAGAGGATTTCAGGAAAAATACATTGACGCCTGCAGAAGAGGGGCTGTCTGTTGCGGAGAAGACAGGATGAAACGAGACAGATTGAAGGATAAAAAGAGGATTGTGGTAAAGATCGGAAGCTCTTCCCTGTCCCATGAGGGAACAGGGGAGACTGACCTGATCAAGCTGGAGAAGCTGGTTCGGGAGCTGTGCGATTACCGAAACCGGGGAATCCAGGTAGTCCTGGTGAGTTCCGGGGCCATTGCCGTGGGGAGCAGGACGCTGGGGCTGAGGGAGAGACCTGCGGATATTTCTCTCAAGCAGGCCTGCGCCTCGGTGGGACAGGCCAAACTGATGGTGATGTATCAGAAGCTGTTTTCGGAATACAACCATGTGGCATCCCAGATTCTGATGACAAAGAATACCATGCTGAACCCCATAAACAGGGAGAATGCCCAGAATACTTTCGAAAAGCTGCTGGAACTTGGCGTGATTCCCATTGTCAATGAGAATGATACCATATCCACTTATGAGCTGGAGAAACTGCAGCAGTTCGGCGACAATGATACTTTGTCGGCAATTGTGACGGCCATGATCCGCGCGGATCTGCTTATTCTTCTGTCGGATATTGACGGACTGTTTACCGATGATCCCCGCAGGAATCCGGAGGCGCGCTTTATTGATACGGTGGAGGAGCTGACGGAAGAAATGATGGGTCTGGGCAAGGGAACAGTTACGGAAGTGGGGACAGGGGGCATGGCGACGAAGCTGGTCAGCGCAAAGATCGCCACAGCAGCCGGGGCAGACATGATCATTGCCAACGGCAGGGATGTGGGTATTCTTCATGAACTGCTGGACGGTGCCCGGAAGGGAACTCTCTTTGTGGCAAAACCAAATGCGGACTTTGATCTGGGCGCTTTTCTGGAGATGTAGAGATACGGGAATTCTCCTGGCAGAGAGGCGTTTCTGTCGAAATGATGTTGAGAGAACGGGTGAATCAGGATGAATAATATAGAATATCTGGAAGGAATAGGGAAACGGGCGAAGACAGCGGAAGCCCTGCTGCGCACTTTGGACAGCGAGGCCAAAAACCGCGCGCTTCGGTTGGCGGCGGAATACCTGGTGGAAAATGAGAATGTGCTGCTGGCCGCAAATGAGATGGATCTGCAGGGGGCAGAGGAAAAAGGAATGTCCCGGGGGCTTTTGGATCGCCTGGCCCTGAACGGGGAACGTATCCGGTCCATGGCGGACGGATTGACGCAGGTGGCGGCTGCGGACGATCCGGTGGGAGAAGTTTTTAACATGAAAAAGCGGCCCAACGGGCTTATGATCGGACAGAAGAGGGTGCCTTTGGGGGTGGTGGGGATAATCTATGAGTCCCGGCCCAATGTGACCGCGGATGCCTTCGGGCTGTGTTTTAAGGCAGGCAATGCGGTGATCTTAAAGGGAGGCAGCGACGCTTTAATGTCGAATGCCGTAATCGTAGCGGTATTGCAGAAAGCTCTTTTTGACTGCGGTCTTCCGGAAACGGCAGTGCAGCTGATTGCCGTCCAGGACAGGCAGGTGACGGAGCATTTTATGAAGATGAACGACTATGTGGATGTATTGATTCCCAGAGGAGGGGCGGGGCTGATCCGGACTGTGGTGCGGGAAAGCACGGTTCCGGTCATTGAGACGGGTACGGGCAACTGTCATATTTACGTGGATGAATCAGCGGATCTGGACATGGCAGCAGAGATTTTGTTCAATGCAAAAACTCAGCGCACAGGTGTCTGCAATGCCTGTGAATCCCTTGTGGTTCATCAGTCGGTGGCAGACGCATTTCTGCCCATGGCGGCAGCCAGGCTGTCCGAAAAGGATGTGGAAATGCGGGGGGATGCCCGGGCCATGGCGGCGGAAGGGAAGATTGTGCCCGCAGATGAGGAGGACTGGGGCAGGGAATATCTGGATTATATAATTTCGGTAAAAACCGTACGGGATTTAGATGAGGCCATAGCCCACATCAATCGCTACAACACAGGCCACTCGGAGGCCATCATTACAAGGGATTACGCCAATGCGCAGCGTTTTCTTGACGAAATTGATGCGGCGGCGGTCTATGTCAACGCGTCTACCAGGTTTACGGACGGAGGGGAATTCGGTTTCGGCGCGGAGATCGGGATCAGTACGCAGCGTCTGCATGCCAGGGGGCCCATGGGGCTCAGGGAACTCACATGCGCAAAATATATCATCTACGGAAACGGTCAGGTCAGGCCATCCAATTGAATATGGACATACTTTGCCTCCCGCAAGCATAGACTTTCAATGCAAACAAGCTTGGGGAGGTTTTTTTGTGTTTGAACAATGCAGTATTGCTGAGGCAGCGGAGAAATTGCAGGTTGATGAACATTTGGGGCTGACTGTGCGGGAGGCGGGTGAGCGTCTGCGCAGGGAGGGAAAGAACGAAATGCGTGCCCCTCGGAAGAAGACGGCGGCGGAATCTTTTTTGGAGCAGCTGAATGACCCGCTGATCTATGTGTTGTTGGTGGCAGCGGCAGTTTCTGTCATGTTGAGAGAAGTCAGCGACGCTGTCATTATCGGTGTGGTGGTAGTGCTGAATGCCGTGGTGGGAATGCTGCAGGAGGGCAAGGCGAGGAAGGCCCTTGAGTCCCTGAAAAAACTCACCAGTCCCAGGGCAATGGTCATCCGGGAAGGCAGGAGGACTGAGATTCCGGCGGCTGAATTGGCCAGGGGAGATTTGGTTGTCCTGGAGGCCGGATGCCAGGTGCCGGCGGATTTGCGCCTGACGGAGTCTTCTAATCTAAAGATCGAGGAGTCCGCGTTGACAGGGGAATCTCTGCCTATGGAAAAGAATTCGGCTTTTGTGGGGAAGAAAGGCAGGCAGCTGCCGCTGGGGGACAGAAAGAATATGGCTTATATGTCCACGATCGTGACCTACGGCAGGGGCATGGGGCTGGTTACGGCCACGGGTATGCATACGGAGCTGGGGCAGATTGCTGCCATGATTACGGAGGCAAAGGAGGAGATGACGCCGCTGCAGAAACGGCTGGGGGAGTTGGGCAGGATATTGAGTCTGCTGAGTCTGCTGCTGTGCGCAGCGCTGTTTGCCATTGCCGTACTGCAGCGCCGGAATGTGCCGGAGATGCTGATTACCGCTATTTCTCTGGCCGTGGCCGCTGTGCCGGAGGGACTTCCGGCAGTGGTGACCATATGTCTGGCGTTGAGCGTGACCCGCATGGTGAGGGTCAATACCATTGTGCGGCGTCTGCCTTCGGTGGAAACTCTGGGCGCAGTCAGCGTAGTGTGTTCGGACAAGACGGGCACGCTGACCCAAAACCGCATGACCGTGGAAAAGTGCTGGCTGGACGGCAAAGTGCGCAGGGCGGAGGATTGCGGTCCGGCCTTATGTCCCGATTTTTATATGGGATTGGCGCTCTGCAATGATGCGGTTGCGGAAGCGGACAGCAGAACGGGAGATCCGACGGAGCTGGCCCTGCTTGATCTGGCGTGGGAGAGCGGAATCAGCAAGAGCGATCTGGAAGGGAGGATGCCCAGGCAGAGTGAGCTTAGCTTTGACTCGGACAGGAAGATGATGACTACTCTCCACAGGCGGGACGAAGAGACGGCTGCCAAAGTGGCTGCCTGCGGGAAGGGAGCGAAAAACCAGGTCCCGGGAAACACATCTGGCTGGGCAGCGGGAGAAAGGCGCAGAGCAGGGCAGAGGATATCCGCCGGGGAAAGTTACGGCGAGCTGAGAGCCGCGGAGATATCCGGACATTCCTTATCCGTGGACAATGTATCGGGAAAACGTTTAATTCAAGGGGGCGGAACGTATGGGACAGTGTCCTATACAAAGGGGGCTCCGGACGAAGTGCTGAAGCGATGCACGCGGATTTATACCGGAGCGGGAATTGTCAGAATGGATGAACGTATCCGCAGACAGCTGCGGGAGGCGCTGAGGGAACTGTCGGGGGAGGCTCTGCGTACCCTGGCTGTGGCCATGAGAACGGGAGACAGAGAGGCCAGGGAGGAAGATCTTGTTTTTCTCGGCATGGCAGGCATGCGGGACCCCGCCAGGCCGGAGGCGGCCAGGGCGGTGGAAGATTTCCGCAGGGCTGGAGTAAAGACGGTAATGATAACCGGCGATCATGTGGACACGGCATTCGCCATAGGCAGGAAGCTGGGGATTGCGGAGCGTGCGGACCAGTGCATGACGGGAGAGGAACTGGGGGATCTGTCCGACGGAGAATTGGCGGAAAAAATCGACAATATCAGAGTATTTGCCAGGGTTTCCCCGGCGCAGAAGGTGCGGATCGTGGAGGGGTTCCGGTGCAGAGGAGAGATTGTGGCCATGACCGGAGACGGCGTGAACGACGCCCCGTCCCTGAAAAAGGCCGACATCGGCATAGCCATGGGATTGGCGGGCACGGACGTGGCAAGACAGGCTTCGGATATGATTTTGACGGACGATAATTTTGCCACCATCCGCCGGGCCATAGAGGAGGGGAGAGGGGTATATGAAAATATACGAAAATCCGTTATTTTCCTGCTCTCATCCAATCTGGGGGAGATCGTTACCATGTTCCTGGCGGTGATATGCGGGCTGCCTGCTCCCTTGAAATCCAGTCATATCCTCTGGATAAACCTGATCACGGATTCTCTGCCGGCGCTGGCCCTGGGGGTGGATAAAAACGACGGAGACAGTCTGATGGGGCAGCCTCCCAGGAAGGCGAAAGAAAGTCTCTTTGCCAGAGGAGGGTTTTCCTGCACCTGTTTTTACGGGCTGTTAATTGCGGCCGTCAGCCTTACCGCCTTTTTGATGCTGCCCTGCGCACTGCTTCAGGTCAGCGGGCTGAAAATCAGCATATGGAATATTTCCGGTCTGCTGCGGAATCCGTCCGTGCTGGCAAAAGCACAGACCTATGCGTTCACGGTGCTGGGCATGTCTCAGCTTTATCATGCGGTGGGGATGCGCGATGTCCATAAATCCTTTTTTCGAATGAAGCACCTGGAAAACAAACTGATGGTGGCTGCCTGTATCGTGGGATTTTTGCTGCAGGCCGCGGTGACAGAGGCGCCGTTCCTGATCAATGCCTTCGGCACGTCGCCTCTGTCCGGCAGAGAGTGGATTCGGCTGAGCGCCCTGGCGGCAGCTCCGCTTCTGGCTCATGAAGTGATGGTACTGCTTTCCGGCAGACAAAGGGATGAAAGCAGTCGCTCGGGACGGTTCGCCCATAGCACGCAAACTGCGCGCAAATAAAATTATAAAAATGTTTGCCTGTCACAAAATCCATGCTATAATATATTGAAGGAAAAGAGTCTGACCAGCGGAATTTCCGGTCAGGCAGTATTATGCAGTATGATAAAGAAGAGAATCTGATCAGCGGAATTTCTGATCAGGTGAAATGGAGAAAAAGAGAAATTAAGGAACTAAATAAGGTACGGAAAACAGGGAGGAAGCAGGTATGGAAAAAATTATTTTGACAGGAGATCGGCCTACGGGAAGGCTTCATGTGGGACATTATGCAGGCTCTCTGCGGCGCCGGGTGGAGCTGCAGGATTCGGGGAGTTATCGCAAGATATTTATCATGATTGCGGATGCACAGGCGCTTACGGACAATATCGAGGAGCCGGAGAAAGTGAGACAGAATGTTATTGAGGTGGCGCTGGATTATCTGTCCTGCGGGCTTGATCCGGCCAAATCCTGTATGTTTATTCAGTCTCAGATTTCCGAGCTTTGCGAGCTGACTTTTTACTATATGGATCTGGTGACTGTGGCAAGGCTGCAGAGGAATCCCACCGTAAAGAGCGAGATTCAGATGCGCAATTTTGAGGCCAGTATTCCGGTGGGATTCTTTACTTACCCCATCAGCCAGGCGGCGGATATCACGGCTTTTAAGGCGACGACGGTTCCGGTGGGGGATGATCAGCTGCCCATGATTGAACAGACCAGGGAGATCGTGCATAAGTTCAATACTGTGTATGCGCCGGTTCTGGTGGAGCCGGAGGCGTTTCTGGCCAAAAACGAGGCCAGTAAGAGGCTGCCGGGTATTGACGGAAAGGCAAAGATGAGCAAATCGCTGGGCAACTGTATCTATCTGGCGGACACTGCGGACGAAGTCCGCGCCAAGGTGATGAGTATGTATACGGACCCGCTGCATCTGCAGGTCAGCGATCCGGGGCATCTGGAGGGCAATACGGTGTTTATCTATCTGGATGCTTTCTGCAGACCTGAGCATTTCGGACGCTATCTGCCGGATTATACAGACCTGGATGAATTGAAAGCGCACTATCAGCGGGGCGGACTGGGAGATGTGAAAGTAAAGAAATTCCTGGTGAATATTATGCAGGAGATACTGGAGCCTGTCCGAAACAGAAGGAAGGAGCTGGAGAAGGATATTCCGGCAGTGTATGACATACTGCGGAAGGGCAGCGACAGAGCCAGGGAGGAGGCCGCCCGGACACTGAGCGAGGTAAAGAGGGCCATGCGGATAAACTATTTCGAGGATGCCGAGCTGATCAGAGCGCAGAGCGAAAAATACGAAGCATCTAATTGTTGATTCTGCGGCCTGTGAGCGGCGGGAAGGTTTTCGGGGAGTTCGGATTACCGGGAAGAGAACAGGGGGACAAGAGATGAAAAACTTTGAGGAGGAGTCTGTCAGGCCTTGGATGGTGGTGATGCTGATTTTGGGACTTACCGTGCTGACGGCGGCAGTCTGCGCCGTGCTGTGGTATTCCACCCATCGGGATAAGGCAGCGGAAGGCGGAGGGAACAGTCTGGCGGAGGCGGAAACGTCCGCATCCGAATCTTCTGAGGAAAGCCTTCCCGAACAGGAGGCGACAGAGAGCGAGAGCCTGCTTTCGGAGGAAGAAGAGCAGGAAGAGGAGGAAGGGGAAGAAAAACAGTCAGAGGAGAGCATACCTCCGGAGGAAGGGGAAGAGGAATCTGAGCAGGGGACCGGAACCATGGTCTTTACAGAGAAAGAGGATCAGGTCACGCCCAAGGAAGCGGTGAATCTGCGGTCAGCCCCGACCACTGCGGATGACGGAAATATTGTTGTGCAGGTAAAAAACGGGGAGCTTTTGACCAGGACGGGAATCAATGAAGATACCGGCTGGTCAAGACTGCAATACGGCGAACAGACGGTGTATGCAGTGAGCCGATATCTCACCGGGAATATGGAGTACAGTCCGCCGAAACCTGCTCAGCCGGCCAATCCCAACCGGGTGAATACAGCCGAAGGCAGAAGCATTGATTTTACCGATTGTGATGACTGGATCTCTCCGAAAGAATATGTTAATCTCCGCATTGAACCCAGCACTGTCCAGGGAAACGCCACGGTCAGCTGCAGGATGGAATATGGGGATAAGGCTCACCGTACCGGCTGCAGTGAAGATTCCGGCTGGTCAAGGGTGGAGTATGACGGAAAGGTGCTGTATGTGGTCACCAGCCTGATCTATGAAGTGGAACCCTGACAGGAAGGACAGACCTCAGTCTGCTTATCCTGTCTGAGCGGGGAAAACCGCCCTGGTGAAATTTATGATAAATACAGGCGAGGCATATTCTCATCCGAGCGGGGAAAGCGGAATGCCGACAGGATGGCGGGAACGGCTGCCGGGCGGACTTCCCGGGTATAAGATTTTCTTCCGATGGTTATACTGTTGGGACAGAAGAATTGAATTTGGAGGAAAATCGATGAATCAGAAATTGGGCAGGGCCAGCATGGGACTGAAGGAGCCGGTATATATTTGGAGCAGCGCCAGCATTGTGGGCACCAAGGAGGGGCAGGGGCCTTTGGGGCTTCTGTTTGACCGGGTGGGCGAGGAAGATATGTTTGGCTGCAAGACATGGGAGGAGGCGGAAAGCACTCTCCAGAAGGAGGCTGTGGGCATGGCCCTGGACAAAGCGGGGCTGCAGCCGGAAGAAATATCCTTTATTTTCGCCGGAGATCTGTTAGGGCAGTCTATGGCTACCTCTTTCGGCATATCTTCCTTCGGCGTACCGCTGCTTGGGGTGTACGGCGCCTGCTCTACCTGCGGCGAAAGTCTGGCCTTGGGCGCCATGGCCATAGCGGGCGGATTCGCGGACAGGGTGGTGTGTGTAACTTCCAGTCATTTTGCCAGTGCGGAAAAGGAATTCCGTTTTCCTCTGGAATACGGGAATCAGCGCCCACTTTCGGCCAGCTGGACGGTTACCGGCAGCGGCGCTTTTGTTCTGGGGGACGCTTCCTTCGGAAGGACGGGAAAGGCCAGGGCGCGCATTACCGGAATGACCGTTGGGAAAATCGTGGATTATGGCCTGAAGGATTCCATGAATATGGGGGCGTGTATGGCGCCTGCGGCTGCGGCGTCTCTGGCGCAGCATTTTGCTGATTTTGCGGTGGGACCGGAGGAGTATGACAAAATCATAACAGGTGATTTGGGGAAAGTCGGTCAGAGAGTCCTGACAGATCTGCTGGGCCGGGAGGGATATGATATTTCCGGAAGGCATATGGACTGCGGAATCGAGATATTTGACGGGGAATCTCAGGATACCCATGCGGGCGGAAGCGGCTGCGGCTGCAGCGCAGTGACGCTCTCGGCTTATATTCTGAAACAGCTGGAGGAGGGTAACTGGAAAAAGGTGCTTTTTATGCCCACAGGCGCGCTGCTGAGCAAGACCAGTTTTAATGAGGGAATGAGTGTTCCCGGCATAGCTCACGGGGTGGTGATGGAGAGTTGTAATTAAGCGTTCTTTGTCGCTGTAATTTTGCCGGGTGTTTTCATGCGCATTTTTCACTCTTGTAAAGGCCTCTGACCTATGATAAAATGAGGCAGGAGGGGCAGGTGCCGTATTGCGGCTGTATACATTTATAAAGGAAAGAGGTAGAAAGAATGGCAAGTTGGAGTGAAAAACTGAATCAGATGACCCAGAGCGCAATATCCAAGAGCAAGGAGGTAGCGGGGGTAGCAAAGCTGAACGTGGAGATCAGTTCACTGAACCAGAGTGTAAAGAACATTTATACCGAGGTGGGAGCGTATGTTCTGGAGAAGGGTCTCTTGTCCGACGATGCCGCGGTTGCGGAGTGGGCGGCCAAGGCGGCTGATCTCAAGGCGGAGATTGAAGCCAACACGGAGAAAATCAGCCTTCTCAAGAATGTGACCGTATGTCCCGACTGCGGCGCGGAAGTGTCCAGAGACAGCAAGTTCTGCGGTAAGTGCGGAGCGGCGGTTGTGGTGAAGACAGCGGAGCCTGCGGAGGAAGCGGAAGACGTAATCGACGCCAGCTACACCGTGGACGGCGCGGGGGAATCCGATATGTCCGCCCCGGAGGAAGTTCCGGAAGACTGAAACAGTGATTGAAAATGAACGGTAAATCAAGACGGCGTCTCGCTTAGGGGCGCGGAATTGGAACAGGAGACTGGTTTTGCGCAGGATGGAGTTCAAGATGGAGAGGCCCGGGCTCCTGGAGACGGGGCAGAAGGTTACCGTGACAGAGGGGCTTCTGCCCAGTAATTATTATTACGTGATAGACCCGTCCCTGGCCATGTCGGCAAATATTCCTTTTCGGAACCGGCTGAGGTGCAGGGAGGGTGTGGTGACGGATGTGGCGGAGAATTCCCGCGGTTTCTATGTGACTGTGGAATTCGACGAGCCTGAGACAGAGGAAAACTCATAAAACGACAGGAACCGGGGTCATAACATTATAACAATAACAAGGAAAAGGAGATCAGAATTATGCTGCAAAAAATTTCAACAGACAAAGCCCCTGCGGCTATCGGACCTTATTCACAGGGCATTATCGCAAACGGAATGCTCTTTGCTTCGGGGCAGATTCCCATCAATCCGGCCACGGGCAATATTGAGGGAGAGGATATTAAGGCCCAGGCGGAGCAGGTGATGAAAAACGTAGGAGCGCTTCTCAGGGAGGTGGGCACAGACTACGCCAATGTGGTCAAGACAAGCTGCTTCCTGGCGGACATGGACGACTTCGCTGCTTTCAACGAAGTATATGCCGGATATTTTACGGAAAAGCCCGCAAGGAGCTGTGTGGCGGTGAAGACTTTGCCGAAAAACGTATTGTGTGAGGTAGAGGTAATCGCTGTTCTATGAGGAAGGATAATATTGTGCTGATCGGCATGCCCGGAGCGGGAAAAAGCACTGTGGGTGTGGTTCTGGCCAAGCGGCTGGGCTGCAGATTTGTAGATTCCGATCTGGTGATTCAGGAGAGATACGGCAGGCTGCTCCACGAACTGATTGAGGAGCGGGGAGTAGAGGGATTCTGGAAGCTTGAAAACGACGCAAATGCATCTCTGGACATTCGAAAAAGCGTTATAGCCACAGGGGGAAGCGTTATATACGGCGAAGAGGCAATGGAACACCTGCGCCGCATCGGCATGGTGATTTACCTGAAACTTTCCCTGGAGGAGGTGGAGGAGCGTCTGGGTGATCTGAATGCCAGAGGGGTGACCCTGATGCCCGGTCAGACCCTTGCCGATCTGTATGAGGAACGGGTTCCTCTCTATGAGAAATACGCGCATTGGACCGTTGACTGCAATAACAGGCAGATTCGGGAGATTGTGCACCTGATCGCAGAAAAATGGTAGTAGGGAAACATACATAAAAATCCGCAATTCGGCGAAAAATGATAGTAAAATTTCGTTTAAGAAAGGAAGTAAGCCGAATGATGGATTATGTAAATGCTTTTTGGGTAGGCGGACTGATCTGTGCCCTGGTTCAGATTCTGATGGAGAAAACCAAGATGATGCCGGGGCGCATCATGGTGTTATTGGTGGTAACCGGCGCTCTGCTGGGGTCTGTGGGATGGTATGGGGCCTTTCAGGAGTTTGCCGGGGCAGGGGCAAGCGTTCCTCTGCTGGGATTTGGAAATGTGCTGATGAAGGGGGTAAAGGAAGCCGTGGACGAACAGGGGCTGCTGGGTCTGTTTGCCGGAGGCTTTAAGGCGGGGGCTGTGGGAACAGCGGCCGCCCTCATCTTCGGATACCTGGCCAGCCTGGTATTTAAAAGCAAAATGAAGAGCTGATGAACTGTTGCCAATGGATCACAGTTCTTCATAGGAGATGCCCTTGCCGTCCAGATACTTTCGAACCGCTCTGTCCCAGATAGCGTCAGGCTCTTTGGACAGGAGAAAGGTATGAAAGGCAGTGGCTGTGGTAATCATGGCCCGGGAGCCGTCATAGCGAATGTTGAGCGCCAGGGCCTTTATCTGGGACGGTTCTACATCGCAGTTCTCCTTTTCCAGAAGAGCGGCCGCCTTTTCGGGCATGAGATGCAATACAAAACGGAAGAAAAGGGGGGTGCGTTTACCTTTGATCAGGTCAAAGCACAGGCCTTTCAGTTCGCCCCAGGGACGAAACTCATAAGCGCAGTCCGCCGGGGAATCCTCTTCGTTTCCGTAGAATTCTTTGTTCACATGGCCGTCGATGGTATAGGTACAGGCAGTGCCGATCACCGCCTCTTCCAACAGAAAAGGTTCAAAGGTATCGGATACCAAAAGATGATTCATAAACTGTTTCATGGAAGTAATCTGTAATGCAGTCATAAAATGCTCCGTCCTTTCATGGCGTTTCCGGTATTCTGCCGTCCGCTATGGTCACATTGTACCATAGGAGAGACAGAATGTCCATGTTTCAGGATAAAAGCGCGGTTCTGACTTCACACTAACCTATAAATTTTCTTTCCCTCTTTATTAACGGTTGAATATAACCGAAAAATATGGTAAAATTGATAAGGTGTTGGATAGCGCCCGTTGAGAATCCCTATGATGAAGGAGAAACCGGACAGATGGAAAATTACAAAAAAGAGTTTATTGAGTTTATGGTGGACAGCAAGGCACTCAAATTTGGGGATTTTACCTTAAAAAGCGGCAGAAAGTCCCCTTTTTTCATGAATGCGGGGGCGTATGAGACCGGCGGCCAGCTGAAAAGACTGGGCGAATATTATGCCAGAGCGATTCACGAAAGCTACGGAGATGATTTTGACGTGTTGTTCGGACCGGCTTACAAGGGGATACCGCTCAGTGTGGCAGCGGCTGTCGCCTACAGCGAACTGTACGGCCGGGAAGTCCGTTATTGCTCCAACCGCAAGGAAGTCAAAGATCATGGGGATGCCGGCATCCTGCTGGGAAGCAGGTTAAAGGACGGCGACAGAGTGGTGATAATTGAGGATGTGACTACCTCCGGCAAGTCCATTGAGGAGACTTATCCCATCATTATGGCGCAGGCCAAAGTGGAGATAAGAGGGTTGATTGTTTCCCTGAACCGTATGGAGAAAGGCCCGGGAGGGCGGATAAGCGCATTGGATGAAATCAAAGAGAGGTACGGATTCGATGCCTGCGCCATCATCACCATGAAGGATGTGGGGGAATATCTTTATAACAGACCTTATCGGGGACAGGTATATATTGATGATGCATTGAAGGCGGCCATTGACGAGTACTATGGAATATATGGAGCGTGAAAGGAGTGGGGTTATGGAGCAGAGGATATATAATGTCATGAAGGGGGCGGGGGCAACGAATATTGCCATTGGCGTGATTACTCTTGTGGTGGGACTTGTGACAGGCATTTTGCTGATTGTTGCAGGGGCGAAGCTGACCGCGGGCAAGTCTAAAATTTTATTCTGAAGTAAACGGCCGGGGGCACTTCCTGAGAGGCGGACAGACCTCCCGGGGAGTGCCCTTTATCTCGGCGGCGGGTATGTCGCGGCGGACGAAGAGGGACCATTGCGGAAGAGACAGAGGCGCGGCTGCCCTGCCGGGCGATAGGATAGGATATGGGAAAGAGAAAAGGATACATTTTTACCAATAAAAAGAGCTCTAATCGTGCCGTGATGGCGGTGATATTGGGGATTATCAGTCTGGTATCACTGGGGGCCGTGGTGTTTGCCGCGTACAGAGCGGGAGGGGAAGCCAGTCCGCGGCACGGAATTACGGCGATTCTGGCTCTGATTTATTCCCTGACGGGACTGGTGCTGGGAATTGTAACGCTGGCGGAAAAGAATTATTACAGAGTTGTTCCGGCAGTGGGTGTTTTGCTGAATCTGGCGGCTCTGGGGGGCATCGGGTTGATTCTATACATGGGAGGATACTTGGGATGAAGGAAAATGGCAGGGAAGTATTGGAAGAGCGTTACGCGCTGGTAACAGACAGAATCCGCAAAATTGGGGATGAACATTTCGGAGAGGAAAAGCTGGAAAAGTATTTTGCGTTCTGCGCGGATTTTCTGCTGATGATTGAGGATACAGGGAGGTTTCTGGCGGAGGGCGGTCTGGAGAAGGCGCCCGTAGAGGAATTAAGGAGCAGAAATCATGCGCTGTATGAAGATATTCTGCCCGGGCATTATGAGAAAAGTTACGGCAATCCGTCATATGCGGCGCAGGAACTGGGGGAGGAACTGGGAGCGCTGCTCTCCTTCCTGTATACGGAACTGCGCAGTCTCATCGGCTTTATCTACGAAGGAAGGCTGGAGGCGGTGGTGGTCCGCATGGAGCTTTTTGCGGAAGTTTACGTGGCTTTTGCCCATGCGGCCGCACAGGGGGAGGAACTGCCCTCCGGAAAGGAAGTCCGGGAGATGCTCTACTGGTTTGCCGGCGACTATGCGGAGGCAGCCGCCTTGCGCAGGCTGGAGGAACAGTATGAGCCGGAGGGATGCTTCGGTGTGCGGATAATCATGGAAAGCGATCTTGGGAAGGAACGGTATCTGTACCGCTATGGAGAATATGTGGGGCAAAACGAGCTGGCGACGGCCCGTTTTCTTGCTTCTCTGCCGGAGGAAACCATAGCCGCCATGGCGGATACCTATACGGAAGGGTATCGTATCGGGTTTGAGGTGACTGGTACGGATTTATCCAAAAAGAAGACGGTCTGCATGCACTATCGTCTGGGCTTCGAGAGAATGATGCGACGGGCCGTACAGAATTTTGCGGAAATGGGTTTAAAATCAGTGGTTTTCAGGGCGGCTGTAAGCATTCTGGATAACCGGGGAGCGAGCAGAAGCGGGGAAAACGGTTTTTGCGGGGGAAGTCCCAACAAACAGTTTGAATATGACCACAAGGAGGACAGCGCGGTTTTCTTTGACAAAAACTATGTGAACCGGCGGCTGGAAGCAAACCGCGCGGCCTTTGAGAAGCTGAAGGAGAGGGCGGGAGACTATGCGGGGCCTGCCGTGGTAGTGACTTTCGGGGAGGCGGATTTCATGCCTGCCGCCGGGGAGAAAGCGCTGAAGCTTTCCCCTGAGCAGGAGCGTCTCTGGGTGGAGTTCCGTTCCAGGGCCGGAGCTCTGCAGAGAGAGTATATTCCGGGCGAGGAGACCAGCTTTACCTGTATCGCTTTTCCCCTGCCGGAAATCGGGCCGGTGTTTGAAGAACTTTTCCGGGAGACCATACGCATCAATACGCTGGACTACATGCTTTACCGGAGGGTGCAGCAGAATCTGATCGACACTCTGGACACGGCGGATTATTGTGAAGTCAGGGGGACCGGGGGCAACAGGACCAATCTGCGGATTAATCTGTGGAAATTGTCCGATCCCGAGAAGGAGACAATTTTTGAAAACTGCGTGGCGGACGTGAATATTCCTGTGGGGGAGGTGTTCACCTCACCCGTGCTGGAGGGAACGGAGGGAGTGCTCCACGTAAAAAGCGCGTTTTTGCGGGGAATGGAATACAAGGACCTTTTCCTTTCTTTCGAAAACGGCATGGTAACCGACTACGGCTGCGCTAATTTCGACGCAGAGGAAGAAAACAGAGCTTTTGTCAGAGAGCATATTCTGGCCAGACACGATACGCTGCCCATGGGTGAGTTTGCCATCGGCACAAACACCACCGCGTATGTGGCGGCAAAGCGGCTGGGGGTAGAGGCCAGACTGCCGGTTCTCATCGGGGAGAAGATGGGACCTCATTTTGCGGTGGGAGATACCTGCTACGCTCATTCGGAGGAGGTAAAAGTGTACAATCCGGACGGCAGGGAGATCGTGGCAAAATCCAATGCCGTTTCCGACATGCGGCACACGAAGCCTCTGGAGGCATATTATAACTGCCATACGGACGTGACCATTCCCTATGACGAGCTGGGAGAGCTGACCGCGGTCCGCAGGGACGGAACAAGGATAGTCATCATCAGGGATGGACGGTTCGTGCTGCCGGGCTGCGAGGAGTTAAATAAAGCCTTTGAAAAATAGTGGTTGCATACAATGGCGGTTTTTAGTAAACTAGAAGATAGGATGCCGTAGGAATACGGAGACAACAGGCTGAAGGAGGAGAGTATGGCTGGAACTGAAGAACGGACAGCGGGCGGGCCGCGTGTGGGCATTGTGATGGGCAGTGATTCGGATATGCCGGTGATGGCAAAGGCTGCGGACATTCTGGAGGAATTGGGGATTCCCTATGAGATGGCGATCATCAGCGCGCACAGGGAACCGGATGTTTTCCTCGAATATGCGAAAAATGCAGAGGAGAAGGGATTTAAGGTGATCATTGCGGGAGCCGGAATGGCGGCGCATCTGCCGGGCATGTGCGCGGCGATTTTCCCCATGCCCGTTATCGGAATTCCCATGCATACCTCCTCTTTGGGAGGGCGGGATTCTCTTTATTCGATCGTGCAGATGCCTTCGGGGATACCGGTGGCTACGGTGGCAATCAACGGCGGCGCAAACGCAGGGCTTTTGGCGGCGAAGATTCTGGCCACATCCGATCCGGAATTGCTGGGAAGGCTGAAAGAGTACAGCGGGAAGCTGCGTGATCAGGTGATGGCAAAGGATGCCAGGCTGCAGGAGCTGGGCTACAGAACCTATATGGACAATCAGAAAAAATAAGGCAGATTAGTGCGCCGTCCGGCGCACGGATAGGGGGAAATGTGGATTACAAAAAAGCGGGAGTGGATATTGAGGCTGGTTACAGGTCAGTGGAAATGATGAAATCTCATGTAAAGCAGACTTTGCGTCCGGAGGTTCTTGGGGGGATAGGCGGTTTTTCAGGCGCGTTTTCCCTGGGGGCCGTGAAGGGAATGGAGAAGCCGGTGCTGCTGTCCGGCACGGACGGAGTGGGAACCAAGCTGAAGCTTGCGTTTCTCATGGACAGGCATGATACGGTGGGGATTGACTGTGTGGCCATGTGCGTGAACGATGTGGCCTGCGCAGGAGGCGAGCCGTTGTTTTTTCTGGATTATATAGCCTGCGGGAAGAACTATCCGGAGAAGACCGCGTCTATTGTAAAGGGTGTTGCGGAGGGATGCGTGCAGGCAGGCGCTGCGCTTCTGGGCGGCGAGACGGCGGAGCATCCGGGGCTGATGCCGGAAGAAGAGTATGATCTGGCGGGATTTGCCGTGGGCATTGCGGACGAGAAGGACATGATTACAGGGGCGCAGATTAACGCGGGAGACGTGCTGGTGGGGATTGCTTCCTCAGGGGTGCATTCCAACGGTTTCTCGCTGGTGCGCAGTGTATTTGAGATGACGAGAGAAAGCCTGGACACCTATTATGAGGAGTTGGGCGGCACTTTGGGAGACACCTTGCTGACGCCCACGAAGATATATGTCAAAGCACTGAGGGCCGTGAGAGAAGCCGGCGTTAAGGTGAAGGGGGCAAGCCATATCACGGGAGGGGGCTTTTACGAGAATATTCCCAGAATGCTTCCGGAGGGCATCCGGGCCAGGGTGAAGAAGGACAGCTACAGCATTCCTCCGATTTTCAGACTGCTCCAGGAGAAGGGGCAGATTGAGGAGCAGATGATGTACAATACATACAATATGGGATTGGGCATGGTTCTGGCGGTAGCGGAGGCGGATGCGGAGAAGACTGTTGAGGCTATCCGGGGAGCCGGGGAGACCGCCTGGACGGTCGGCATCTGCGAGGCAGGTGAAAGAGGTGTCGATATATGCTGAGGGTAGTGGTATGCGTCTCCGGAGGAGGAACCAATCTGCAGGCCATTTTGGATGCCATGGAAGAGGGCAGACTCACCAATACGGAAGTCATTGCCGTCATCAGCAATAATCAGGGGGCAAAAGCGCTGGAGCGCGCGGAGGCCCGGGGGATTCCCGGCATATGTATCTCGCCGAAGCAATACTCCGACAGGGAAGCTTTTAACGCGGCCTTTACCGCAAAGATGTGCGAACTGGCGCCGGATCTGGTGGTTCTGGCCGGATTTCTGGTGAGGATACCCGCGGAGATGGTGGAAAAATTCGACGGCAGAATCGTGAATGTCCATCCGGCTTTGATTCCTTCTTTCTGCGGGGTGGGATATTATGGGCTGAAGGTCCACGAAAAAGTGTTGGAACGGGGAGTGAAGGTGACCGGCGCCACCGTGCATTTTGTGAATGAGGGCATGGACGAGGGACCGATCATTTCTCAGAAGGCGGTGGAGGTGAAGGAGGGGGATACCCCTGAGATTCTTCAGCGGCGCGTGATGGAGCAGGCGGAATGGATTCTGCTTCCCCGGGCGATCGACGATATTGCCAACGGAAGGATTCGGCTGGAGGACGGCCGGGCCGTTGTCAAGTGTTGAGAGGCAGGGGGAGATATATACGGAGAGGATGAGGTGACGGCATGAAGGTTTTGATCATAGGCAGCGGCGGGCGGGAGCACGCCATCGCAGTCAGTATGGCAAAAAGCAGCAGAGTGGATAAGCTCTACTGCATCCCCGGCAACGCCGGGATTGCGCAGATCGCGGAATGTGATCCTTCTATCGGGGTGATGGAATTTGACAGGATTACCGCATATGCCGGAGAGCATGAGATTGATCTGGTCTTTGTAGCGCCGGACGATCCCCTGGCAGGCGGCCTGGTGGATGAGCTGGAGGAAGCGGGTTTCAGGGTGTTCGGCCCGAACAAAAAGGCTGCGATTCTGGAGAGCAGCAAGGCGTTTTCCAAGGATCTGATGAAAAAATACAATATTCCCACGGCAGGTTATGAGACTTTTGACAATCCGGAGAATGCGCTGGCTTATCTGGAGAAAGCAGAAATGCCGGTGGTGCTCAAGGCGGACGGCCTGGCTCTGGGCAAGGGTGTGCTGATCTGCAATACCCTGGAGGAAGCAAGGGCCGGGGTCAGGGAAATTATGCAGGATAAGCACTTTGGCAGCGCGGGAGATAAGCTGGTGGTGGAAGAATTCCTCACCGGCAGGGAAGTATCCGTGCTGGCTTTTGTGGACGGAAAGACGGTTATTCCCATGACCTCCGCGCAGGATCACAAGCGCGCCGGAGACGGGGATCAGGGACCCAACACAGGCGGTATGGGATGTTTCTCGCCCAGTCCGTTTTATACCGGGGAGGTGGACGCTTTCTGCCGCAGGCATATTTACCAGCCTACGGTGGACGCCATGCGGGCGGAAGGCAGAGAGTTTAAGGGGGTTATTTTCTTCGGACTGATGCTGACGCCCCAGGGACCGAAGGTACTGGAATACAATGCCAGATTCGGTGATCCGGAAGCCCAGGTGGTGCTTTGCAGAATGAAAAATGATATAATGGATGTGGTAGACGCCTGTATTGACTCAAGATTGGATGAGATAAATCTGGAGTTTGAGGATAATGCGGCTGTCTGTGTGGTTCTTGCGTCGGAGGGGTATCCCGTCTCCTATCAGAAGGGCTTTGAAATCACAGGGCTTGAGCGTTTTCAGGAGCGGGAGGAATATTACTGTTTTCACGCGGGAACCAGAGCGGATGAAGAAGGACGCATAGTCACCAACGGAGGAAGGGTGCTGGGAGTGACCGCCAAAAGCGCCACGCTTCAGGAGGCCAGGGCTAAAGCATATGAGGCTGCGGAGTGGATTTCCTTCGGCAATAAATACATGCGCCGGGATATCGGCAGGGCGATAGACGAGGCATAGGCTGAGCATAAACAGGAAAGGACGGAGGTGTTGCAGATGAGCGGTCTGGGTGCATTGGATATGTATAATATTCCCCGCGTGTGCAAGGAGTGCGGCGGTGTCATGGTATTTAAGGGAGTGGGCGAGTATCACTGTGAGCTGTGCGGGGCCGTGGATTATGACGATTACGGAAAAGTGAGAGGATATATAGAGCAGCACAGAGGCGCCACTGCCGCGCAGATTGAGAACGCGGTGGGCGTGTCACAGCGTACGATCAGGCATTTGCTGAAGGACGGCAGGTTGGAGATCGCGGAGGGGTCAAAGGTATATATGCGCTGCGAACTCTGCGGTAAGCAGATTCGCTCGGGCGAGTATTGCCCTGACTGCGAGATTAAGGTGCACCGCAATCTGGAGGCCAAGCAGAGAGAAATGATGATGAAGAATGCGCAGGGCTTCGGTATGGAGCATAAGGCGGAAGAAGGGCAGAGGAGATTTACGCGAGACAATTAATCAAGGAGACAGGCGGATGAAGAATGCGAAAGAATTAAGACAGAAGCTGTGGGCAGGTATGCTTGCGCTGATGGTGGGAGCGGGGGTGTTCGTATGGGGATTTTTCTCCTCAGGGATGGTAGGCCATGCGGAGACTCAGGCGAAGGTCACTTCTCCCAAAGGGATAAACATACGGCAGGAGGCCAGTACCTCAAGCGCCACAGTGAGCGGGGCCGAGAACGGAAAGGTGCTGAAGGTGCTCAATCAGGTACAGGGATCGGACGGTTATACCTGGTATCAGGTTGAGGTGAATGCAAATACCACAGGATATGTCCGTTCGGATCTCGTGGAGGTTACGGGAGATACCCCGACTCAGAGCGGAGGCGGCGAGGGGGAAGGAGGGGGCGTTCCCGAAGGGGTGACCCCAATTGATCCGGTCAGCGCCACCGTGCAGGGAGATGCTGCGAGGATCCGTGATCGTGCCTCCTCCGAGGGAAATATTCTGGCGGAGATTCCTCCGGAGACAGTATTGACTGCCACGGGTCAGGCGACTGCTGAGGACGGCAGGATCTGGTATCAGGTGAGCTACATCTCTGAGAGTGCCCAGGTAGACGGATTTATTCGTTCTGATTTTGTCGTGCTGTCTGACGGTACGGGCGGTCAGGGGGAAGGTTCCGCGCCGGAGGAAGCTCCTCCTCAGGATACGGCTCCGGAGGTGAAGCGTTACGATACGCTGCTGAGAGACGGCGAATGGCTTCTGGTGGACAATGAGGCGCCAAGTCCTCAGGGCTATTCCATTGAGAAAATGTTCGAAAGTGTGAATAAAAATACGGAGCTGCTGGAGGCCAGTCAGAAAGAGATAAAAAATCAGAAGCTGATTATTATCATTTTGGTCATTTTGGTGGTGGCCGCCTCCGCGGGGATAGGATTCCTGGTCTTTAAGATCAGAGATATGATGGATTCCGCATATTTCAACGAGGTGGAAAAGGAGACGCTGAGGAAAAAAAGTTCCGGCGGTCAGAGGGGGATGCAGACTGTGGGCTCAGAGAGACCGGCTGCAGGAAACAAGCCGGGCAGCCAGAGAACCGTTCCGAATCAGACGTCTCAGGGAAGGACCCAGAGACCTGCCGGAGCGGTGCAGGGGGCAAGACCTGCGGGTACGTCCGCCGGGGCCAAACCCATGCAGAATCCTGCAGGCAAGAGTCCGGTACGGCCCGGTCCGGCTTCCGGCCAGAAACCTGCGGGAGCGCAGCAGGGGCAGAGGGCAGCAGGAGCGGTTCAGGGGGGAAGGCCTGCGATGCAGAGTATAAAGCCTCCTGGCGCGCCCCAGAATCAGAGACCGGCGGGTCCGGCTCAGGGAGGAAGGCCTGCAGGGAGCGTAAGGCCTCAGAGAGCGGCGGATGCGCCTCAGGGAGCAAGGCCCTCAGTCCAGGGGGGAAGGCCCGTGCAGTCTGCTCAGGCTGCCGCCCAGAAGGCAAGAAATAAGAATTTCCTGGCGGAAGATGACGAATTCGAATACGGGTTCCTGGGGAAAGACGGAGACGAAGAACAATAAGGATAATCTGAAAACAGGGAATATTCCGCGGGGTACTCCCTGTTTTGCTTTATGCGCAGGCACGTGCAATGCAGGTTTGCCGCTTGTTTAGAAGTATAAAAAAGCTCTAAACTTTTTTCAACTTCGGTTGACAGTATCATACTGCTGATTTATGATTTAACTGTTCTATACTCGTGAGCACAATTATCTGCCGCTTTCTGTTCTGCATCGCAGCGGAAAGTAACAGCTCAGCGCCCTGTCTGAACTGTTACACAGAGGAAATTTTTCAGGGCGGAGAGGAGGAATCTCATGCTTATTGAAATAGACTTCAGCAGCGGCGAGGCGTTGTATCTTCAGCTGTGCAATCAAATCATTATGGGAATCGCCGCTTCACGATTCAGGGAGGGAGATTCCCTGCCCAGTGTGCGCCAGCTGGCGGAATCTATCGGCATTAACATGCATACAGTCAATAAAGCGTATACTGTTCTGCGGCAGGAAGGCTATGTGAAGGTTGACCGCAGAAAAGGGGCGGTGATCGCTCTGGACATTGATAAGATGCGGACCCTGGGCGATTTGAAAAAGGAGCTGCAGGTCATTTTGGCCAAGGGAAGCTGCAAAAATATTTCAAAAGCGGAGATTCATGAATTAATTGAGGAAATTTACCAAGATTATGAATAGGGGGATCCCCTATGAGAGGGCTTTAGGTCTTTTTGATTCAGTAAAGACAGAATGAGAGGGAAATTTATGCAGTCACAATTTACGGAGAAGGCGCAGGAGGCATTGCACTATGCTTCCAGGTATGCCGGACGCCTGAAGCAGGGGTATATAGGGACGGAGCATATTCTGGCCGGGCTGCTGAAGGAGCAGGAGGGCGTGGCGCACAAGGTTCTGGCGGAAAATGGCGTGGAACTGTCTCAGGTGCTGGAGATGATTCAGGAATTGATAGCCTTTGACGGCGGTGTGGGGCTGAAGGAGAGGGAGGGATATTCTCCCAGGGCGAAAAAGATTCTGGAGGAGGCCCACAGACAGGCCGCCAGATTCGGACAGAAGGGTACGGGCACGGAGCATATTCTGCTGGCGATTATCAAAGAGGGAGAGAATGTGGCGGTGCGTCTGCTGAACACTCTGGGGGTAAATGTGCAGAAGATCTACGGAGATACCCTTGCGGCCATCGGTCAGGACAGCAATCTGTACAAGGAAGATTTGGGCAGGAAGGCTCAGGGAAAGGGCAGAACTTCGGCGTTGAATCAGTACAGCAAGGATCTCACCGCCATTGCGGCGGAGGGAAGACTGGACCCTGTCATCGGGCGCGAGGAAGAGATCAGCAGACTGATTCAGATTCTCAGCAGGAGGACGAAGAATAATCCCTGCCTTATCGGGGAGCCGGGAGTCGGCAAGACCGCAGTGGTGGAGGGGCTGGCTCAGCGCATAGTGGAGGGCAAGGTACCTTTTACGGTGAAGGATAAGAGAGTGCTTACGCTTGACTTGTCGGGAATGGTGGCAGGGAGCAAGTATCGAGGGGAGTTTGAGGAAAGAATCAAGCGGGTTATCAGGGAGGTAATCGATGACGGCAATGTAATTCTGTTTCTGGACGAGCTTCATACGCTTATCGGCGCGGGGGGCGCGGAGGGAGCCATTGATGCCTCCAATATTCTCAAGCCGTCTCTGGCCAGGGGAGAACTGCAGCTCATCGGCGCCACCACAATAGTGGAATACCGCAAGTATATTGAGCGGGATGCGGCTCTGGAAAGACGTTTTCAACCTGTAAATGTGGAAGAACCTACCGAGGAGGAAGCCATTCGGATACTGGAGGGCATAAAGGGCCAGTACGAGGAACACCATAAGGTCAGCATTACCCCGGAGGCAGTGGATGCGGCGGTGAGGCTCTCAAGCCGGTATATCAACGACAGAAACCTGCCGGATAAGGCAATTGATCTGATCGATGAGGCGGCTGCCGGAGCCAGACTCAGAGCGCTGGATATGCCGGATAAGCAGAAGTCTCTTGTGGAGCAGATTAAGAAGATGGATCAGCAGATAGAGCGCTCCATTCGTATGGAGGCGTTTTCCCAGGCTGTGGAGATTAAACGCAGTCAGGATGAGCTGACGAAAAAACTGCAGCGGATGAAGAAGCGGGCCGAGGGGCAGGAGACGGACAAAAGATACACCATCGGCGAGAACGAGATTGCGGAAGTGGTGGCCATGTGGACCAAGATTCCGGTGGCAAAGCTTGCCCAGAAGGAAAGCGAGAGACTGCTGAAGCTGGAGGGAATACTGCACAAACGGGTGATCGGCCAGGAGGAGGCGGTGACCGCGGTGGCAAAGGCCATGCGTAGAGGGCGGGTAGGACTGAAGGACCCGAAAAGACCAATCGGCTCATTCCTGTTTCTCGGCCCTACCGGTGTAGGCAAAACGGAGCTTTCCAAAGCTTTGGCCGAAGCCATGTTCGGTTCGGAGGAGGCGATTATCCGCGTGGATATGTCGGAATACATGGAAGGGCATTCCGTATCTAAGATGATCGGTTCGCCGCCTGGTTATGTAGGGTTTGACGAAGGGGGACAGCTTAGCGAGAAAGTGCGCAGGAATCCTTATTCGGTGGTGCTGTTTGACGAGATTGAGAAGGCTCATCCCGATGTGTTCAATATTTTGCTGCAGATACTGGACGACGGACATATCACCGATTCCAAGGGCAGGAAAGTGAGCTTTAAAAATACGGTATTAATCATGACGTCCAATGCGGGGGCGCAGCGTATTGTGGATCCCAAGAATCTCGGCTTTGCGGCGGTGAGCGATGCCAAAAAGGATTATGAGAAGATGAAATCCGGAGTCATGGAAGAGATAAAGCACAGCTTTAAGCCGGAGTTTATCAACAGGATAGACGATATCATTGTGTTCCATCAGCTGAACCGGGAAAACATGAAGGCTATCGTAAGTCTGCTGGCCTCAAATCTTTATAAGCGCTGCGAGACGCAGATGGACATTAAACTGTCCATGTCAACCGCGATGAAGGAGCATCTGGTGGAGAAGTATTCGGATGCCAAGATGGGGGCCAGGCCCCTGAAGCGGGCGATACAGTCCGTGGTTGAGGATTCGCTGGCAGAGGAAATTCTGCTGAAGAAGGTGCAGCCCGGGGACAGCGTCACGGTGGGATTCAAGAACGGGAAGGTATGCTTCACTGTAAAAAATTTATAAAAATCTGTAGAAATCGGAGAGATTTTATATTATACTGTAAGGGTGAGGGGATTTACGGTGAGCCGTTTTTCCTTTGCCGCAGGGCAGCCGGACAGGAGGGAGCAGTTCTTCCGACGTGCTTCCGGCTGCGGTATACAGGGAGACAGGTGATTCGGCCGGACGTATCTCCGAAAAGACATAATGAAGACAGCTAAAGGATAGGAGGGTACACAGATGGCAGTGGTGGAGGAATTGCTCCGCACCGAGAAGGACGGCGCAATCAGTTTCGGCAATCATAAGCTGGCAAAAAAGGCTAAGGTGGAGGATTATCGGCATGAAGGTGATTTGCTGAAAGTTAAAACCTGCAGTGAAATTACCAAGCTTGAAAAGAATGGAATGTTCCTTTATGAATCCGTGCCGGGCACCAGTGTTTTGGATTTCGTGGAGAGGGAAGACGGCGTGGAGTTTACCGTGGAGGGTGACGAGGACGCGCAGATTACCATAGGGCTTACGGATGACAGGGCATATGAGGTATTTGTGGACGGCAGCAGCATAGGAGCCATAAAGACCGGATTAGGGGGAAAACTTTCTCTGAGTGTTGAACTTGAGGCCGTAGGAGAGGTACCGGTAAAGATAAAGCAGATTTAAGGAGTGTCCCTGAGACCGGGGCAGATAGAGGAAGGAAGTATGGCAAAAGCAAAGGCGTCCACGGTTTTTTTCTGTCAGAATTGCGGATATGAATCCTCAAAGTGGATGGGGCAGTGTCCCGGATGTAAGGAATGGAATACGCTTGTAGAGGAGATTGCTGCAAAACCGTCTAAAGGAGGAGGGTTTTCCGTTTCTCCGGGCAGGCGGGGCAGCGTGGCGCCTACCCCGCTGCCCGAAGTGGCTCTGCGGGAGGAGGACAGACTATCTACGGGAATAGGGGAGCTTGACCGTGTGCTGGGAGGCGGCATAGTAAAGGGTTCGCTGACTCTTGTGGGCGGAGATCCCGGAATCGGAAAATCCACGCTTCTGCTTCAGGTATGTCACATGCTTTCCGGAAGGGGACATGAGGTATTGTATATATCCGGGGAGGAGTCGCCGGCTCAGATCAGAATGCGGGCGGATCGGATCGGTGAATTCACCCGGCAGATGCTTTTGCTCTGCGAGACTAATCTGGAAGAAATATCGGAAGTCATCCGCAGCCGCAGGCCGGAGGCAGTGGTTATTGATTCCATACAGACCATGTTTAACGACAATGTGTCCTCTGCGCCCGGCAGCGTGTCTCAGGTGAGAGAGTCTACAGCCGTGCTGCTGCAGCTGGCCAAGGGGCTGGGAGTATCCGTGTTTATTGTGGGGCATGTGACCAAGGAAGGCACCGTGGCCGGACCCAGGGTGCTGGAGCACATGGTGGATACCGTGCTCTATTTTGAGGGAGACAGGCATGCTTCTTATCGGATATTGCGGGGCGTGAAGAATCGATTCGGCTCCACCAACGAGATAGGCGTTTTTGAGATGCGTGAGCAGGGGCTTGCGGAAGTGCTGAATGCGTCGGAGTATATGCTGAACGGCAGACCGGTGGATGCCAGCGGTTCAGTGGTCACCTGTACCATGGAGGGAACCAGGCCGCTGTTGGTGGAGATTCAGGCCCTGGTGTGTCACAGCAACTTCGGTATTCCGCGCAGGCAGGCCACGGGAACGGATTTCAACAGGGTAAATCTGCTCATGGCAGTGCTGGAGAAACGCTCCGGCATGCAGCTGGCCTCCTGTGATGCTTACGTGAACATTACGGGGGGAATAAAGATTCTGGAGCCTGCCATTGATTTGGGAATTGTGATCGCCGTGCTGTCCAGCTATCGGAATGCGGCGTTGAGTCCCAGACTGACGGCTTTCGGCGAAGTGGGTTTGAGCGGTGAGGTCAGGGCGGTAAGCATGGCAAAGCAGAGAGTGGCTGAGGCGGGACGACTGGGCTTTGACGCCTGTGTTCTGCCCTATGTATGCGCGGAAGAGTGCAGGGGGATCAAAGGGATAGAGATTATCGGGGTGAGGAATGTCAGGGAAGTGATTGAACGGCTCTTTTGAGAGCGGAGCCGGGTCTGGGGAGGGACAGCATGCATCCGTCAAAAAAGTGCGGAAAAATTTCAAATAAATTTACAAAAACTACTTGATTTTTTGCGGTAGTCTGTGTTATAATGCTTTTTGTCGGCGGCGAGCCGGTATGTAGGGGAATAGTACAATGGTAGTGCGGCGGTCTCCAAAACCGTTGATGGGAGTTCGATCCTCTCTTCCCCTGTTTTAAGCAGGTGCATCCGGAGGGATTTATCTGCCGGAGGATATTATCTTACAGGAGAGAAGCGTGAATGATGTTAGAGATGGCATTGTTGACACTTCTTTTTTCTTTCCCAAAATCGGGCGTCCGGGCAGAGACGAAGAATAGGAGAAAAATTATGGACAAGAAGGAACAATTGAAGAGGGCTCTGGAGATTCTGGGGGATTATGTAGGTGATCTTGCCCGGCAGGCAGGGCTGGATGAGGAGTACGGAGAGAAACTGTGGCAGGGGATAAGGCAGTCCCAGGGGCTTTTGCAGGAACTTGCTTATTATCATGACTATGGTAATTTTCTGTGCAGGTACAAAGTGGCGGGGTATACCCTGGCCGACGTGATTGTATGGCAGGTTGACCATTTCAAACTATACATGGACCGGCCGGAGGAGATGAATCGCTACAGGCAGCAAAGGCTGCTGCTGGCCGCTTTCGACACGATGCTGGAGATGGAGAAGGATCCGGAAGCTTATGTAAATAAAATGAAAAATGAGACAGGACAGGATATTTTAAACTGAAATGACAAAAGCACCCGCAAATAAATTGCAAGTGCCTTCGTCTATAAAAGGGGAATTCACTTATAATATACACAATACCCCGGTATATGTCAATAGTTTTTTTGATTTTTTTAAAAAATATTTTTTTCGACGGTTTTCGACAGCCGAAATAGAGAGACAGGGGATAAAATTCTGCTGTACATTTACATAAAATGTGTTAAAATAAATTACATATGTGTCAGTTTTTGCCGAAGGGCCGGAACGCAGCGGGAAGTGGCTGCTGCCGGGCCGGCGAGCAGAGGCAGAATAAAGACTTCGGTAAAGGTGGGATGCTATTATGGAGCGGGATTTGGAATACCGTCAGCAAATGATTGAGGAGTACAGACGCGCGCTGGACCCTCTTCTGAAATATCTTCCGTGGATGGAGCGAAACGGGGGGAAAAACGTCAGCCGCAGTTACCAGGGGCAGGGGATCGGTAAGAATTCCATCAGTTTTCCGGTGTATGATTCCAATCTGCTGGGGTTTGTGAAGGAGGCTTCCGCTTCGGCGTTTATGGATCGTAATTAC
Organism: uncultured Acetatifactor sp.; assembly: GCA_910586515.1. Taxonomy (GTDB): domain Bacteria; phylum Bacillota; class Clostridia; order Lachnospirales; family Lachnospiraceae; genus Acetatifactor. The sequence continues at coordinate 29,247 of CAJUGL010000018.1, read as the reverse complement.
AGCTATATCTATTCAAGAAACCGCATCAAGACCCATGAGGACGAGCGGAGGAGAATTGCCGCGGCTGAGCTGAAGGACTGGGATATCCTCAAGGGGATTTTGTCCAGGTATGTGCTGGGAGGCAGGACAAAGGCAACATTGTGGAACGAGGCGGTAGAGGAAGATATTTTTCTCATGGTGCTTAAGCAGATGCGTAAACTGGTGGATTACTGGGACAGGGCAGGCGCACGCAGATAAAGAGTCAGGGATATTGCAGGAGAGAAGCGGAAAGGGAAATCGGTGAGGGGACCGACGGGGGGTAAGGATGGGAGAAAAATCAGTACAGAAGAAGAAGTTTATATTGGAGACGGCCAGAAAGGTATTTGTGGAAAAGGGCTTTAAGAAAGTTACCATGAAGGATATCGTGGAGGCCTGCGAAATCAGCAGAGGCGGTCTCTATCTGTATTTTGACAGCACCAGCCAGATATTTCTTGAGGTCATGAAGCTGGAGAGCCAGGAAGCCGACGATGTGTTTTCCGACAGTATTGCGGAGGATGCCACGGCGGCGGATATTCTCATCCTTTTTCTTCGGGAGCAGAAAAAGGAACTTCTGCGCAAGAGCGATACTCTGACTCAGGCGGTGTACGAATTTTATTTCCAGGGGCAGCCAGGCAAGAAGGGGAATATTCTGAAGAGACAGTTTGATTCGGCAGTGCGGATTATTGAGAAACTTATCGAAACCGGTGTGGAAAGCGGGGAATTTCTGTGCGAGGACTGTAAGGGGATGGCCAGGAACATTATGTTTGTGCTGGAAGGATTGAAGATTTCCGCCCAGACCATAGGCATCACGGCGGAGGCTGTGGACAGGGAGATTCAGTTTATCCTGAAAATGCTGGGCGTGGGCGAGAACGAGAATGTTTTGGAATGAGAGAGACCTTGACTGCAGACAGGATAATCGACGAATACAGGTATAATGAAATGGAGGACATTTGGGAATGGTCAGACGTATCTATGTGGAGAAAAAGGAGCCGTTTGCCGTAAAGGCGAGGGAGCTGTACGAGGAGATCGGCAGCTTTCTGGGAATCAGGGTGGAGAGCGTCAGGGTCTTTATACGCTATGACGTGGAAAATATCTCCGGCGAAGTGTTTGAGAGAGCCTGCGGGGCAGTGTTCTCCGAGCCGCCGGTGGATAAATTGTATCGGGAGTCCATCGCGCTTCCGGCAGGGGCCAGGATGTTCTCTGTGGAGTATCTGCCCGGGCAGTTCGATCAGAGGGCGGATTCCGCCGTACAGTGTGTCCGTTTTTTGAAGGAGGACGAGGAGCCGGTTATACGGACTGCGGTTACCTATCTGATTCAGGGAGATATCTCGGATGAAGATTTTGCCAGAATCAAGGCGTACTGCATTAATCCCGTGGACTCAAGAGAGACGGGAGAGAATAAACCGGAGACGCTGATAACGGAATATGACGAGCCAGGGGACGTGGCGGTGCTGGAAGGGTTTACCGGGATGAGCGGGGAGGAACTGGAAGAGCTTTATGCCTCTCTGTCTCTGGCAATGACGCTTAAGGATTTCCTGCACATCCGGAATTATTTCCGCGATGAGGAGAGGCGCAATCCCACGATGACGGAGATCCGTGTATTGGATACCTATTGGTCGGATCATTGCCGCCATACCACCTTCTCTACGGAATTGACGGAGGTGGAGTTCGGGGAAGGCTATTATCGTTCTCCCATAGAGACTGCATACCGCAGTTATCTGGATACCCGGGAAGAGGTGTACGGGGACAGGAAGGACAAGTTCATCTGCCTTATGGATCTGGCTCTTATGGCCATGAAAAAGCTGAAAAAGGATGGCAGACTGGAGGATATGGAGGAGTCCGAGGAGATAAACGCATGCTCCGTTGTGGTGCCTGTGGAGATGGATTACGGGGACAGGAAGGAGACAGAAGAGTGGCTGGTGTTTTTCAAGAATGAAACCCACAACCATCCCACGGAGATCGAGCCGTTCGGCGGGGCCGCTACCTGTCTGGGAGGCGCTATCCGCGATCCTCTCTCCGGAAGAGGTTATGTGTATCAGGCCATGCGCGTGACGGGCGCCGCAGATCCCACGGTTCCGGTTTCGGAGACGCTGAAGGGAAAACTGCCCCAGAAAAGATTAGTGCGCGGGGCTGCCGGCGGCTACTCTTCCTACGGCAACCAGATCGGCTTGGCCACAGGATTCGTGAAGGAAATCTATCATCCGGATTATGTGGCAAAGAGAATGGAGATCGGAGCGGTCATGGGGGCGGCGCCCAGAAAGAATGTGGTCAGAGGCACTTCCGAACCGGGAGATATCATCATTTTACTGGGAGGACGCACAGGGAGAGACGGCTGCGGAGGCGCTACCGGTTCCTCCAAGGTACATACGGAGCAGTCCATTGAGACCTGCGGCGCAGAGGTACAGAAGGGAAATGCGCCCACAGAGCGTAAGATTCAGCGGCTTTTCAGACGTGAGGAAGTCAGCCGCCTGATTAAAAAGTGCAATGATTTCGGGGCGGGAGGGGTGTCCGTGGCCATAGGAGAGCTGGCGGACGGTCTCACGGTGGATTTGGATAAGGTGCCGAAAAAATACGCGGGTCTGGACGGGACGGAGCTGGCCATATCCGAGTCGCAGGAACGTATGGCCGTGGTGATCGAACCCGGGAATGCGGAGGAATTTCTGCGGTATGCGGCAGAGGAGAATCTGGAGGCTGTGGAGGTGGCCGCAGTCACGGAGGAACCCCGGCTGGTACTGCGCTGGAGAGGACGCAAAATTGTGGATCTGAAACGGGCGTTCCTGGATACCAACGGCGCACACCAGGAAACCAAAGTGAAGGTGGACATCCCGGATGAGAGGGACAATTACTTCGAGAAGTGGGCGGTGCCTGAAGTCGGCAAGAAACTGCAGGAAGGCGACGTCAAGTCTGCCTGGCTGACCTTGTTAAAAGATCTGAACGTGTGTTCACAGAAGGGGTTGGTGGAGATGTTCGACTCTTCCATCGGCGCGGGCAGCGTACTGATGCCCTACGGCGGAAAATATCAGCTTACCGAGACCCAGACCATGGTGGCAAAGCTTCCTGTGCTGCAGGGAAAGACGGATACGGTTACCATGATGAGCCACGGCTTTGATCCCTATCTGTCTTCCTGGAGTCCTTACCACGGCGCTGTATATGCGGTGGTGGAGTCCATGGCGAAGATCGTCGCTTCAGGGGGGGATCATTCAAAAATCCGCTTTACGTTTCAGGAATATTTCCGGAGAATGACCGGAGAGCCTTCCCGCTGGAGCCAGCCTTTTGCCGCGCTGCTGGGAGCATATGACGCCCAGATCGGATTCGGCCTGCCTTCCATCGGCGGAAAGGACAGCATGTCCGGGACATTCAACGATATCGACGTTCCGCCTACTTTGGTATCATTTGCCGTGGATATTGCGGGCAGCGGAGATATTGTGACGCCGGAGCTGAAGGCTGCGGGGCACAGGCTTGTGCTCTTTGAGATCGAAAGGGATGATTTTGATATTCCCGTATATGACGAGGTGTCGACTCTCTACGAACAGATTCACGGTCTCGCTCAGGAAGGAATCATAGCCGCCGCATATGCGCTGGATGCCAGAGGCTTGGCGGCGGCAGTGTCAAAGATGGCATTCGGCAACAAGCTGGGCGCGGTAATGGAAGAAGGGCTGACGCAGGGGAATCTTTTCGGGAACGGGCTGGGAAATATTCTGGCGGAAATTCCGCAGGACGGTCTGGCGGTTCTGGAAGAGAAGGGGATTCCCTATATCCTTGCGGGAACTGTCACGGAGGAGAAGGCGCTGGTCTGGGGCGAAGTGAAGATAGACTTGGAGGAGGCCGCGGCGGCATGGAGTTCCGGGCTGGAGAAGGTCTACACCACAAAGGCGTCAAAGGACACAGAGCCTCTGGCGGAAAGCTGTTACCGGGCGGAAAGCGTTCATGTGTGCAGGAATAAGGTTGCCAGACCGAAGGTGTTTATTCCTGTATTTCCGGGAACGAACTGCGAGTATGACAGCGCCAGGGCCTTTGAGCGGGCGGGAGCGGATGTGGTGACAAAGGTGTTCCGCAATCTGAGCGCTCAGGATATCCGGGAATCTGTAGAGGAATTTGACCGGGCAATTGCTCAGGCGCAGATTATCATGTTCCCGGGAGGGTTTTCTGCAGGCGACGAGCCTGACGGCAGCGCGAAATTCTTTGCCACGGCATTCCGGAATGCCAGGCTGGAGGAGGCTGTCATGAAGCTGCTGAAAGAGAGAGACGGGCTTGCTCTGGGCATCTGCAACGGATTCCAGGCTCTGATCAAGCTGGGCCTGGTGCCTCACGGGGAGATCGTGGGGCAGACAGAGGATTCGCCTACGCTGACCTTCAATACGATCAATCGCCATATTTCCAAGATGGCTTACACGAAGGTGGTTTCCAATCAGTCACCCTGGCTGCAGCAGGCTGTTTTGGGCGGTGTGTACTGTAATCCTGCATCCCATGGAGAGGGCCGTTTTGTGGCGCCAGCCGAATGGATTGACAGTCTGTTTGCCAATGGGCAGGTGGCGACCAGGTACTCCGATCAGGAGGGAAATGTGTCCATGGACGAGGAATATAACATCAATGGCTCCTACTGCGCCATTGAAGGTATTACTTCTCCTGACGGAAGATGCTTTGGCAAGATGGTGCATGCGGAGAGACGCGGTGAAGGCGTGGCGCTGAATATATACGGCGAGCAGGATATGCGTATTTTTGAATCCGGCGTGGCGTATTTTAAGTAAAGGACAGCCTGGATATGATCAGCTGAGCAATAAAAGTTACAACGCAATTTCTAATTTCAAGTTAGAAGATATTGTTTATCCTGATACATACAAGGTTGTAGAATAAATGACACGATATTCAGAAGCACCGAAGTTCGGTGCTTCTGTTGTGTTGATTTTATGGTTTTGATATAATTGCGAACTTCTGTTCTTGGGTTGTTTTGCCGAGAGCTGCACAGCGGTGTTATATACTTGATTTTGTAAAAAGGTGGGTGTAACGGCTTTATATTGGATTGACAGATGAATTCCCCCAGGAGAAGGGGAATAAGTTCCATTAAACAGCTGCTGTTTATTTTAGACAATATAATCGGAGAAAAAGGGTATACTGAATGCCAGAGACAATTGTTTGTATGCATGGTGAAAGAAAGTTGGAGGATAAATATGCGCAATATAATCAATTTAAATCAGGGCTGGCGTTTTTTGCGGGAAGACGGAGGACTGCCCGAGTCTCTGCCCTTAGATTGGCAGGAGGTGGATCTGCCTCACACATGGAATGCGGTGGACGGGCATGACGGCAGAGGAGAATATTACCGCGGCAGGTGCTGGTATGCAAAAAATTTCGAGATGCCTGTGCAGCCTCTGCCTGAGGGAAGGGTGTATGTGGAGGTGGCGGCAGCCGGACAGCAGGCGGTGGTGTATGTGAACGGCAGGGAAGCCGCATCCCACGAGGGCGGGTATTCATTATTCCGCGCGGATATTACCGATTTTTGCGAATGCGGAAAGAGAAATCTTTTGGTTATTGCCTGCAGTAATGAAAATAAGTCCAATGTGTATCCTCAGGCGGCGGATTTCACTTTTTACGGAGGCTTGTACAGGGGCGTAAATTTGATCAGCGTCCCGAAGGTACATTTTGACCTGGATTATTACGGCGGACCGGGTCTGCAGGTGACCCCCAGGCCCTGTGAAGACGGAGGGGCGGCTTTTGAGATCATGTCCTGGGTGACCGGAGGGGACGAGAATTACACGGTTCTGTATTCCGTTCTGGATGAAGAGGGCAGGGAGGTGGCCGGAGCGGTGCGGCCTGCGGAAAAGACAGGGGTGATTATCTATGTGCCCGATGTCCGGAAGTGGGACATTGATCATCCGTATCTGTATACGGTGAGAGCGCTTCTCCAGCGGAGGAATGAGGCCTGGGATGAAGTGACGGTGAGGACCGGGGTGAGAAACTTTTCCTGTGATCCGGACAGAGGATTCTGCATCAACGGGACATGGACGCCTCTGCGGGGGGTGAGCCGTCATCAGGACTGGCTGTACAAGGGCAATGCGCTGACAGGAGAGGAGCATGTTCAGGACGCCCGAATGATCAAGGAGCTGGGCGCCAACACAATACGTCTGGCCCATTATCAGCATGCCCGGGAGTTCTATGATGCCTGCGACGAATTGGGATTTGTGGTTTGGGCAGAGATTCCCTTCATCAGTGTGATGAACAGGGATCCGCAGGCTCATGAGAACTGCATCAATCAGATGAAGGAGCTCATTATCCAGAATCATCACCATCCTTCGATCTGTTTCTGGGGAATATCCAATGAGATTCTTATCGGGGGCATCTCTCCTGAGCTGGTGAAAAATCACCGGGAATTACACGCACTTTGCAAGGAGCTGGACCCGTCCCGCCTGACAGCCATTGCCCATGTGTCCATGACGCCGGGGGACAGTCCCCTGCACGGAATCACGGATGTGGAAAGCTATAATCATTATTTTGGCTGGTACGGAGGAAAGGTGGAGGACAACGGACCCTGGCTGGACGATTTCCACAGGACGCATCCGGAGATCTGTCTGGGGCTGTCCGAGTACGGATGCGAGGGGATTGTGACCTACCATGGACCCGGGCCTGCCTGTAAGGATTACAGTGAAGAATACCAGGCTCTGTATCATGAGCATATGGCGGAGGTTCTTGAACGGCGTCCCTGGATATGGTCCAGCCATGTGTGGAATATGTTTGATTTCGGCTGCGCGGCCCGGGATGAAGGCGGCGTGAAAGGCAGAAACAACAAGGGCCTGGTAACCATGGACCGGAAGACAAAGAAGGACAGCTATTATCTTTATCAGGCTTACTGGAGTAAAAAACCAATGATTCATCTCTGCGGCAGGCGCTATGCGCAGAGGGCGGGGGAGAGCACGCTGGTCAAAGTCTACACTAACCAGCCGGTGGTGGCGCTTTATCTGAACGGCCGGCCGGCGGAGGTGAAGAGCGGAAGTAAAGTGTTTTCTTTTCGGGTGACTTTGGAAGAAGGGTTCAACGTGATAACCGCTGCCGCGGGAGAGCTGAAAGACAGTATAACCCTGGAAAAAGTAGACAGAGAACCGTCTGTCTATGTGCTGCCGGAGGTAAACGAGCGGGCTGAAGGTGTGGCGAACTGGTTTAAGCTGGCGGGCAGCCTGGATTTAACCGCGCCCATGGAATTTCCGGAAGGGAAGTACAGCGTCCGGGACACCCTGGAGGAAATCGCGGAGAGCCGGGAGGCCATGGCAGTGGTGGCGGAGGCGGTAAAGCTGGCTTCCAATTTTAGAATTGCCCCCGGGGAGGGCATGTGGGAAATGATGAAATCCATGACACCAGAGAATATATGCAAGATGGCCGGAACCATGATGCCGGAGGGATTCGTGGAGAGTCTGAACAGCAAGCTGATTCGAATTCGGAAAGAAAAATAATCGCGGTATTGCTATTATCCGTCAAGTAGTATACTATAGATTACAGACCCGGAATAAAGGCGCTGGAAATTATTCCGGGGAGAGGAAACGGCCGGGATTGATTTGGAACCGGAACAAAATGAGCCGGAATTCATTTGGAACCGGAACAAAATGAGCCGGAATTGATTTGAAACCGGAAACAAAACGAGCCGGAATTCATTTGGACTGGAATAGGAGAAAAACGTATGAAAATGCAAATGGGTTTTCGATGGTACGGCGAAGGCAACGACGACATTAAGCTGTCGGACATCAGGCAGATTCCGGGCGTGAGCACAATTGTCTGGGCGCTGCACAATAAGCTTCCGGGAGAGGTATGGGAGACGGATGAGATTGCAGAGGTGCAGAAGGCGCTGCTGCCCTATGGTTTCAATATGGATGTGGTGGAGTCTGTCAATGTACATGACGACATTAAAATCGGTCTGCCCAGCAGGGACGGATATGTTGCCAACTATATTCAGACCATTCGGAATCTGGCGCAATTCGGGGTAAAAGTGATCTGCTATAATTTCATGCCTGTATTTGACTGGACCAGGACGGATTTGTTTCATCCTGTGGGGGACGGCTCCACGGCCCTGTATTATGAGGCGGATAAGATCCATGACGATCCGAAGGAAATGGCAGAGTATATTCTGAATAACCTGCACGGTCTGACCTTTCCGGGATGGGAACCGGAGCGTATGCGTAAGCTGGACGAGCTGTTCCAGGCTTACAGGCCGGTGACAAAGGAGATGCTCTGGGAAAACCTGCGCTATTTCCTGGAAAAGCTGATGCCTGTCTGCCATGAATGCGATATACGAATGGCTATCCACATGGACGATCCGCCATGGGATATTTTCGGCCTGCCCCGGCTGCTGGTGGACGGGCCTTCTGTGGATAAATTTCTGCGGCTGGTGGACGATCCGTATAATTGCCTGACCCTATGCTCGGGAAGTTTGAACGCCAATCCGGCAAACAATGTGGCGGATATCGTCCGCAGACATTGTGACCGCATTGCGTTTGCCCACATCCGCAATGTGAAGCATTTTCCCAACGGAGATTTCACGGAGACCAGTCACCGGGACTGTGACGGAGATACCGGTATACTGGAAATCGTCAGGGCATATCATGACTGCGGATTTAAGGGTTATATCCGCCCGGATCACGGACGTCATCTGTGGGATGAAGGTCCGGGAAACGTCCGCCCCGGATACGGTCTGTACGATCGGGCATTGGGCATTATGTATATGTGGGGCATCTGGGATATGCTGGACAGGCTGGAGGAAAAATAGAAAGAGCCTGGAAACAGGAAAATCAGGATAAAGGTAAGACCAGAATAAAGGAAAAGGAGTTAGTTGAATGAAACTGACAGAAATAAAAAAAGAGATTGCTCCTCAATGGGCGGAAAAAGGGTATCAGCTGCCCGGGTTTGATATTGAGGCTGTGCGGGCCAGGACATATGAACAGCCCACCTGGGTGCATTTTGGGGCAGGAAATCTTTTCCGGGCATTTCCGGCGGCGGTATTGCAGCAGGTTTTGGATACGGGAAAATATGACAGAGGCGTCATTGTGGTCGAGGGCTTTGATTTCGAGATCATTGACAAAGTATATACGCCCTATGAGAATTTGAGTCTGCTGGTCTGCCTGCAGTCCGACGGCAACATCCGGAAAAAGGTAATTGCTTCCGTGGCGGAGAGTCTGAAAGCAGATATGCGTTTTACCCGGGATTGGGCGCGGCTCTCGGACATTTTCCGCAATCCCGGTTTACAGATGCTCTCCTTTACCATTACGGAGAAGGGATATAAGGTGGCGCCTGCCGATCTGGAGAGAGGGCTTGAGCCTGCTATGATCATGGGGAAAGTTACCTTGCTTTTATACGAACGTTTCCTGGCCGGCGCGCTGCCGCTGACTCTGCAGAGTATGGATAATTGCTCGCACAACGGGGACAGGGTGCGGGAGGCAGTGCTTGCCTATGCGTCCAGATGGGCGGAAGACGGACTTGTGCCCGGAGAATTTCCGGCATACGTGCAGGACCCGGCAAAAGTGACCTATCCCTGGAGCATGATCGACAAGATTACGCCGCGCCCGGACGAGAAAGTGCAGAAGATGCTGGCAGAGGACGGTTTTGAAGACAATTCACCCATTCTCACGGAAAAGCGTACCTATACGGCGCCTTTTGTCAATGCGGAAGAGACGGAATATCTTGTGATTGAAGACACATACAGCAATGGACGTCCGCCTCTGGAACTGGGCGGGGTGTTGTATGTGGACAGAGAGACAGTGGATAAGGTGGAGCGGATGAAGGTGTGCACCTGTCTGAATCCTCTGCACACGGCCATGTCTGTCTACGGCTGCCTTTTGGGATATGATCTGATTTCCGAGGAAATGAAGGATGAGGATATCCGGGGACTGATCACCAAGCTTGGGTACATGGAGGCCATGCCGGTGGTGGTGGATCCCGGCGTGCTCAGACCGGCTGATTTCATTGACGCAGTGCTGACCCGCCGGCTGCCCAATCCCTTTATGCCGGACGCGCCTCAGCGCATTGCCACGGATACCAGCCAGAAGCTGCCCATTCGTTTCGGCGAGACGATTAAGGCTTACGGTGAGCGGGGACTGAATATGGATGATCTGGTGCTGCTGCCTCTGGTTCTGGCTGGATACGGGCGCTATCTGAAGGGAATCGACGATGAGGGCAGGATTTTTGAACCGTCCCCGGATCCCCTATTGGAGGAGCTTAGGGCTATTGTGGCGCCTTTGGAAGTGAGGGAAGGGCAGCAGGATTTCTCCTGTCTGCGGACTCTGTACAGCCGCAGGGATGTGTTCGGAGTAGATTTGTATGAATCCGGTCTGGGCGGACGCATAGAGAAAATGACCGCGGAGCTTTATGCCGGCGTGGGCGCAGTGCGCAGGACGCTTCACCGATATGTCTCTGCCAGATAGTCTGTGGAAGACTGCCCGGAGCAGACGCGAACCGGAAAGGGCATGGATAAACAGGGTAAGAAGGAAAGAGTTAAACAGGAGCAGGACAGCATGGGATTAGAAGCTTTTTATCCGGAGAATGAAGCGGAGAGCGCATATGGGATCGATTACAGGGGGCTGTACGGCAAGGGGTACAGGGGAATTATTTTCGACATTGACAATACGCTGGTTCCTCACGGCGCGCCTGCGGACGGCAGGGCCAGAGGTTTTTTTGACAGTCTGCGGGAGCTGGGCTTCCGCACGGTGCTTTTGTCGAACAATAAGGAGCCGAGAGTGAAGCCCTTTGCCGAAGCAGTGGCGTCGGAATACCTCTGCAAGGCAGGGAAGCCCGGGAGGGCCGGATATGAAAAAGCCATGAGAATCATGGGGACCACGCCGGAAAACACATTGTTTGTAGGGGATCAGCTGTTCACGGATGTATGGGGCGCCAAGAAGGCGGGAATTGTCACTTTTCTGGTGCGTCCCATTCACCCGAAAGAGGAGATACAGATTGTGCTGAAACGCCGTCTGGAGCACATTGTGCTGTTTTTTTATCACAGACAGAGACTGAAATGAAAGAGGAGAATGATGATGGCGGTAAACGGTTATACTCGGGTCTGCGGCGTGATGGGCAGTCCGGTGGAGCACACCCTGTCTCCGGTTATACATAACACTCTGGCGGAGAGTCTGGGAGAGAATCTCATCTACGCTCCGTTTCATGTCCGACCGGGTCAGGTGGGAGAGGCGGTCAGGGGCGCGTGGGCGCTGAATTTTCTGGGGATGAATGTGACGGTACCCCACAAGAGGGAAGTGATTCCGTTTCTGGAGGCTGTGGATCCGCTGGCAGAGAAAATCGGAGCAGTGAACACGTTGGTTCGGGGGAAGGGCGGTTTTAAGGGGTACAATACGGACATGCCGGGACTTTATCGGGCCATGTGTGAAGACGGAGTGGAAATAGCCGGGGAAAAGGTGCTGATTTTAGGGGCAGGAGGCGTGGCAAGGGCCGTGGCGATTCTGATGGCGGAGAAGGGAGCGGGGGAGATTCTGATCCTGAACCGGACGGAGAGTAAGGCGCGGAAGATTGCGGAGGAAGTAAACGATATGGCAGGCAGACGGCTGGCCGGGGCGGGAGCATTGGAGGATTACACCGCTCTGCCGGAGGCAAGGTATCTGGCGGTGCAGGCTACCAAGGTGGGGATGTTTCCCGGCACGGGGGAGGCTGTAATCGAAGACGCCGCTTTCTACCGGAAAATTCATACGGGCTATGATCTGGTTTTCAATCCCGCGGAAACCAGGTTTATGTCGCTGGTGGAAAAAAACGGCGGCAGGGCTTTTAACGGGCTGAAGATGCTGCTGTATCAGGGAATCATCGCATATGAACTTTGGACCGGAGCTGGGGTGAACGCCTCGCTGGCCGGGAAAGTCTATGAAGAGATGAAGAAAGCTCTGTACAACAGGCAGTGAATCCATACCCCGGGAATACTCCGGGGGCTGGGCGGAGGGATAGAGTGAAAAAGAGGAATCTGGTATTAATCGGCTTCATGGGAAGCGGGAAGACATCCGTCGGCCTGAGACTCTCCTACAGGCTGCGCATGCCGGTAGAGGATACGGACAAACGGATAGAGCGCAGGGAGGGGCGAAGCGTCAGCGAGATATTTGCCCGGGAGGGGGAGGCTTATTTCAGACGTCTGGAGACAGAACTTTTGCGGGAACTGGCGGAGGAGGCGCACGGCACTGTTTTCTCCACAGGCGGAGGTACGCCGGTGTGCCCGGAGAACAGGGCGCTTCTGCGCCGACTGGGCAAGGTGGTCTGGCTGCGTGTCCGTCCGGAGACCGTGTATGAGCGGCTGAGGGGGGATACCACCAGACCTCTGCTCCGGTGCGCAGACCCGCTGGAGAGAATAAGGGGACTGATGGAGGAACGCAGGGAAGCTTATGCTTCCTGCGCGGACATTGTCCTGGATGTGGATGAAATGGAAATGGAACAGATCATACAAAAGATCGAGAAGGAGGTGAGCAGGATGAAGATTCTGGTCATCAACGGCCCGAATATTAATTTCCTGGGGATCAGGGAGAAGCAGGTCTACGGCGCCCAGGATTATCAATATTTGCTGGAGCTGATCCGGAAGAAGGGGGAGGAGACAGGGAACGACATTACGGTCTTTCAGAGCAACCATGAGGGAGCCATCATCGACAGGATACAGGAGGCGTATTTTGACGGCACGGAAGGCATTGTGATCAATCCCGGCGCCTATACCCATTACAGTTATGCCATTCGGGATGCTCTGGCCAGCATCACCGTGCCCAAGGTGGAGATTCATATCTCGGATATCACCAGGAGAGAGGATTTCCGGAAGATTTCCGTGACCGCGCCCGTCTGCCACAGGCAGATTTACGGTCAGGGGCTGGCGGGGTATCTGCAGGCAATTGATCTGCTGCCGACTCTTCGCGACCGGCAGGGGGGCTGAAAAAATTTTGAAATAATTTTAAAAAACAGTTGAAATTTGTGCCTTTTTATATTAAACTAGTCTAGAATTATATTTGTGAGCGAAAATCAGGAGGAACATAATATGATTTCTGCAGGAGATTTCAGAAATGGTATTACGATTGAATACGATAATAATGTGTACCAGATCATTGAATTCCAGCACGTAAAGCCTGGAAAGGGCGCGGCTTTTGTCAGAACAAAGCTGAAGAACGTGAAGAGCGGCGGAGTGGTCGAGAAGACTTTCCGTCCTACTGAGAAATGCCCTCAGGCGCGTATTGATAGAAAAGATATGCAGTATTTGTATGCGGACGGAGATCTGTATTACTTTATGGATACGGAGAACTATGAGCAGATAGCCCTGAACAATGACGCAGTGGGAGATGCACTGAAGTTTGTCAAGGAGAATGAGATGTGTAAGATCTGTTCTCATAACGGAAGCGTATTCTCCGTGGAGCCGCCTTTGTTTGTAGAGCTTGAAATTACGGATACAGAACCGGGATTTAAGGGAGATACCGCTACGGGCGCGTCTAAGCCGGCCACTGTGGAAACCGGTGCGCAGGTGAATGTTCCGCTTTTTGTAAATCAGGGGGACAAGATCAAGATCGACACCAGAACCGGCGAATATCTTTCCCGTGTCTGATCTAAACTGCATATTTCCATCACTGTACAGAATGCCTGTAAGACGGCAGCCGCCCGAAAGAGGGATTGCCTGTGTAAATAGTGCGAACTAAAAGCCAGCCTTTTTCCCGCCCTTGTGCGCAGGCGCTGTTGCGTGCGTTTATAAATCAGATCATTAGACAGCGCAGAAAGAGGAATAGTATGGAAATGAGGGAATTCGCCGTAAAAGTACGCAATGCAGTGAGGAAGGAACTGGGCGCGGAATATCGTGTCGAGATTAAGGAAATAAGGAAAAATAACGGTGTGGTTCTGCAGGGGCTGTTGATTTTGACCCCGGGACAGAGTGTAACGCCTACAATTTATCTGAATACCTTTTTGGATATTTATGAATCCGGAGTCTCTTTTGCGGAGGTGATCCGGAAATTAATCGCTATTTATCGAAAAGACACCCCCAAAACCGAAGTGGACATGAATTTTTTCCGTTCTTTTGGGAGAGTGAAGGACAGAATCTGTTATCGCCTGGTGGGAACCAGAGGAAATGAAGATTTGCTCTCTAAAGTCCCGCACATAGAGTTTTTGGATCTGGCCCTGTGTTTTTATTACGCCTATCAGAGTGAAGCGCTGGGAGAAGGAACAATTCTCATCCATGATTCACATGTGGAGATGTGGGAAACCAGCACTGCGGAACTTCTGGGACTGGCAAAGGAAAACACGCCCCGGCTGTTTCCCTGGACATGCTGTTCTCTGAACGATGTCTTACAGGAGATGACAGAGGAAGGAGCGTATCCCCGGGAGGGAATTGCCCGGAATGTGCCCATGAGTGTGCTGAGTAATCAGAAGAAACTGCATGGGGCCGTATGCATGATTTATCCGGGAGTACTGGAGGAGCTGGCGCTGAGAATGAAAGGTAATTTCTTTATATTGCCCAGTTCCGTTCATGAGATGATTCTTTTGGCAGATACGGGAATCGGTGAGACGGAAAACCTGAAGAAAATGGTGATGGAGATTAACAGCACTCAGGTCGCGCCGGAGGAGATTCTTTCCGACAGTCTCTATTACTATGATTCCGCCGAAAGAAAGGTCAAAATTATTTTCTAAAAAATTCCATGAATTAGTGGTAGACATATTTAAGTTTTTGTGATATTATAGTCAAAGTGATGTAACAATTTTGTAATATTTGCATCCGTAGTCTAATGGATAGAACGAAGGCCTCCGACGCCTTTAATGCAGGTTCGATTCCTGTCGGATGCATTTTACATCACTTTGGCTTTAATTATGTCTTTTTGTCTGGTAACTGAAAAATGTCAGGGTAAGAGAGCCGCATGCGGCTCTTTCGCTTACACGAAAATGTTCGGATTCAGGCTTTGCGCAACGGGCGGAGCTGTGGTTGGGAAAGGAGAGGTTCAGATATGGGAAATGATAAGTTGACAGGTATCCGTGATTATATAGTAAAGAATTCAAAGTTTGTCTTTCCGGTGATTTTGATCGCCGCAGTGGCTGTCACCGTGTCCATCGCGCTGAATGTGGGCAGCAAAAAACAGGAGGAGATAGAACCGGACATTCCTGTGGCGGTAACTCCCGTTCCGGATATAGCGGAGGTTGAGCCGGAGGAGCCTGCATCGAAAGAAGTTCCGCTGACTGCCAATGAAAATGAAGCCATTTATACGCTGGTGGCAAATTATTATAATGCCATGTCCTGGGGGGACAGCGTTACCATGACGGCTCTCTACGATGAGGTTCCGGAAAATGACTTGCTGCGGTATGAAGAGATGTCCAAGTATCTGGACCGCATTGCGGCCATGGATGTGTATACGAAACCGGGTCTTACGGAAGGAACTACGGTAGTCTATGTATACTACAGGCTCTGTTTCCAGAATCACGAGGAAGAGATTCCCGGCTGGCAGACATTTTATGTGTGTGAGGACGGACAGGGCGGGCTTTACATCAGGAACGAAGATAACTTTACGGAAGAGGAAAAAGAATATGTGGTGGCTGTTTCCGCTCAGGATGATGTAGTAGAGCTTAACAATCGGGTGTCGGTGGAGTACAATGAACTGGTGACGGCCAATCCGGAAATTCTGGCTTACATGGGAGAGCTGGGGAAACAGGTGAATGCCACTATCGGCGTCAGGCTTGCGGAACAGAATGCTCCGACCGAGGCAGGCGGTGAAAACCCGGCGGAGGGCCAAAGCAGCCCGGAACAAAATCCTGCAGAGGGGCAAAGCAGCCCCGAGCAAACGCCGGAGGAAGGTCAGGAGAGTCCGGAGCAGAATGAGGCGGCGTCCGTGCCTGAGCAAACAGAGGGGCTTCCGGCTCAGGAACCGGAGGCGCCGGCGGAAAGCGGACCCCAGTATGCCTCTGCCACGACTACGGTGAACGTCAGGAGTTCGGACAGCGAGCAGGCGGATAAGCTGGGTAAGGTGGTGAGCGGCACCAAGGTACAGGTGCAGGAGGTACGGGTAAACGGCTGGACCAAGATTGTATTCGAGGGAAAGGACGGTTATATTAAGTCGGAATACCTGCAGATGGAGGAAAGCGGAGAGGGACAGCAGACAATCGGGACGGTAACCGCCGTAGAGAATGTCAGAGTGCGGGCCGGAGCCAGTGAGGATGCAGAGCAGATCGGCCTCCTGGCAGGAGGAGAGTCTGTGGAACTGATTGCCAATGAAAACGGTTGGTGTAAGGTGAAGTATGACGGTAAAGTAGGGTATGTGAAGGCCGATTATGTGACGCAGTAAACGTTGGCCGCAGACCGCCTTTTTATGCGCAGGCCTGTGCCAAAAGCGACCTGGAAGTTTGCCGCTAAGCGGCACGCAGGCTGCGCGGCGGGCAGGGATAAAATCTTCCCTGTTGGATTGTATAAAAAGCAGATAATTGGAAAGCCTTTTACGGAGAAGCTATGTTGAGCTCCGCAGAGGGCTTTTTTCATCTCATGGGAAAGCGAGTCAGGATGCCGGGGCTGCCGGATTCTTTGGTTTGGGATAGGAAAGGAGGAGGACACAAAGATTTATGAAGTCACAGGAGGCGGCAATTTACAGGGAAATTCAAAAGAATACGGATATGGCCATGAAAGCCATTGATACGATTTCGGGGAAAGTATATGACGATGATCTGGCATTGCAGATTTCCAGGCAGTCCCTGAAGTATGCGGAGATTCACAACGAGGCGTCAAAGCAGCTGATGGCTGCAAAGGCAGACAGCTACCAAAGCACGGCGCTGGCGGATGTTCTTCTGAAGACGGGGATACATTACAATACCATGCTGAATACCAGCACCGGCCATATTGCGGAGATGATGATCAAGGGCAGCAATAACGGCATTCTGGAGCTGGAGAAGACACTGAAGCACAATGAAAACGCAGGAGGACGTCCGGTGGCCCTGGCGCAGCAGCTGATCGATTTTCAGGAGAGAAATATTGAGTGCCTGAAAAAATATCTGTGACGATTCACGGAACGCCGCCTGCAGGTCCGGGTCAGAAGAGGGGAATTGAGGCGGATATTGTGCAACTCGACCAAAAAATTCCAGAAAACTTTTTCGATTTAGTGCATGAAAGTGTTGTGGATTTTCCCATCCGGGTTTATAATAGTAGACGGATGATTGGGGCTGTGAAAATATTGGTCCGAAAGCGGACCAAACAGCCAATCGTCCTGTACATAATAGAATAAGGAGGGTTTAGTCATGTCATACGTTGATGAGGTATTTGATCTGGTAGTGGCCAAGAATCCTGCGCAGCCTGAATTTCATCAGGCGGTGAAGGAAGTTCTGGAGTCTCTGCGTGTGGTAATTGAGGCGAATGAGGAGAAGTATCGCAGGGACGCATTGCTGGAGCGCATTGTGACGCCGGAGAGACAGCTTATTTTCCGCGTGCCCTGGGTGGATGACAAGGGACAGGTACAGGTAAACAACGGTTTTCGCGTACAGTTTAATTCTGCAATCGGACCTTATAAAGGGGGACTGCGTCTGCATCCCAGCGTGAACCTGGGCATTATCAAGTTCCTGGGCTTTGAGCAGATTTTTAAGAATTCTCTCACCGGCCTTCCGATCGGCGGCGGAAAGGGAGGTTCGGATTTCGATCCAAAGGGGAAATCCGACAGGGAAGTGATGGCATTCTGCCAGAGTTTTATCAATGAGCTTCACAAGTATATCGGGGCGGATACGGATGTTCCGGCCGGGGATATCGGAACCGGCGCAAGAGAGATCGGTTATATGTATGGCCAGTATAAGCGGCTTACAGGTCTGTACGAAGGCGTTCTCACAGGGAAGGGGCTTACTTACGGCGGCTCTCTTGCCAGAACCGAGGCAACAGGCTATGGATTGCTGTATCTGACGGAGGAGATGCTGAAGTGCAACGGCAAGGATATGGCAGGCAAGACGATAGCCGTCTCCGGGGCCGGCAATGTGGCGATTTATGCGATACAGAAGGCGCAGCAGCTGGGGGCGAAGCCGGTGACCTGCTCGGATTCTACCGGATGGATCTATGATCCGGACGGCATTGACGTGGCGCTGCTTCGGGAGGTTAAGGAGGTCAGGAGGGCCAGACTGACGGAGTATGCGGCTTCCAGGCCCGGCGCTCAGTACCATGAATGCGCTGCTGGGAGTAATGTGTGGACGGTGAAATGTGATATCGCCCTGCCCTGCGCCACACAGAACGAGCTGAATCTGGAAGATGCAAAAACTTTGGTGGCCAACGGCTGTTTCGCGGTAGCGGAAGGCGCCAATATGCCCACTACCATGGATGCTACCGAATATTTCCAGAGGAACGGTGTTCTGTTCTGTCCCGGCAAGGCATCCAACGCAGGCGGAGTGGCCACTTCTGCGCTTGAGATGAGCCAGAACAGCGAGCGTTTGAGCTGGACTTTCGAGGAAGTGGATTCCAAGCTCAGAAATATTATGGTCAATATTTTCCACAGCCTGGATGACGCGGCAAAGAAATACGGCTGCGAAGGCAATTATGTGGCAGGGGCTAATATTGCGGGATTTTTGAAAGTTGCGGAGGCGATGACGGCCCAGGGAGTAGTTTAGGCATGATAAAAGGGTATTCAAAGGCTGTCGGCCTCTGAGTACCCTTAATCGCTCTGATTTTAGCCCACAATAAGCTGACGAATCCTGTCCATATCGGCAATCAGTTCCCTGGAGAAGGTTTCCGCCTGCCAGTAAACCTGTTCCGCGTCTTTAAATCTGCCGCTGTTGATGGCATTGATGACTGACGCGCCGTATTTGTGGAATTTCTGGTGCTTTGCGCCCAAACCTTCCCAGATAGGCACGATGTCCGGCATATCCGGAGTCATTGCATAGTAAAAATGCCCGAACCCGCATTTGGCAGAATCCAGCTGCAGAGGAATGACGGATCTGGCATCGATCATCTTCCTGAGGTTGGACAGCCAGGTGCGGTGAGAAGAGATAGCATTGCTCATATATTGGGCAAATTCTTCCGGTTCCAGGTGGAAGAAGGCGTCTTTGGTCATGTCTCCCATCAGTTTTACCGTGTCATCCAGCGTTTTTTCAATGCCCACAACGGGTTTAGCGGCTTCGTACAGCTCTTCGCCCACCTTGCGCATGAATTCCGTGCTGTCCCTGAGCTGATTCTGCATCTCACTCATTGAACTGCTGATTTCCTCACTGGCGGCAGCGATGGAGCTGATGGATTCGTTGACTCTGGAAACATATTCCTGGCTCTCGTTATTCAATGTCCAGACATTTTTAATCTTCTCGGTCATGGAGACCAGGGAGTTAATTGTGCTGGAAGAACTCTGGACACTCTTCTGAGAGGCGCTCTTCATATTCTTGATGAAGGATTCCATGTTTGAAGTCAGGTTCTGGGTTTCCTGAGAGAGTTCACGGATTTCGTTTGCCACCACGGAAAAGCCCTTTCCGGCCTCGCCGGCTCTGGCTGCTTCCACAGAGGCGTTCAGCGCCAGCAGATTGGTCTGCATGGAGATGGAACCGATGCCGGCGATGACGCCGCTAATGCGGTTGACAATGTCCACCAGTTCATCCATATTCTCCTGCAGTTCGCGGGAAACGGCGATAGTCTGTTCGGAGAGTTCCTTGATATCCGTCAGTTCTCTTTGTCCCTCTGCCATTTTCTGATAGACTTCGTCGGTTGCGCCGGAAACCTCCACAATCGTGTTGGTGAGATTTTCGTGCTGGCTGCTGGAATTTTCCATAGAGCTGCCGAATATGGTTTCCGTGGCATTGGTTACTTTTTGAGAAATATCAATAATCTTGTCCGTCTGATGCTGCATGGTCAGGTCAAGGGAGCTGATCTGCATCACCGCATTGATGTTTTTCTCAAAAATTTTGACAAACTGCTTTCTTCCGTTGGTAAGTCTTTGGTACATATCATTCAGTTCGGGATCCTGGGAGTAGTCGGCCTCCTTCAGCTCGGACACGGCCTTCATAAGTACGGATTTTCTTTTTTTGATAGCCATTTTTATTTCCTCATCTCTTTCTTTAGAATTTTTTCCTTAATTTAATGATACGTAATTTTTTAATTTTTGCAAGCTTTTTTTGCTGTTTTATGTTATTATGGATAAAATAGGCAGAGTATGATATAGTTAAGATCTGGAAGCGGAGAGTAAATATACTCACGATCAGAAAAGATGGTGGGAGGGAAAATGGCGGCCGGAAAATATTATGCGGTAAAAAGGGGAAAGAGGACAGGCGTCTTTGACAATTGGGAGGCATGCAGGGCTTCGGTGGAAGGGGTTTCCGGAGCGGAGTACAAAAGTTTTCGGACTTATGCGGAGGCGGAATGCTACCTGGGACGGTGTGGGCAGCCCGCAAAGGCGGACTCCGGCGGGGAGGAATTGCCTGCGCCGGGGACTTTGCTGGCCTACGTGGACGGCAGTTATGACCATTCCCTGAGAAAATATGCCTTCGGGTGCGTGTTTATCTGTCCAGACGGCAGGGTTTATATAAAATACGGCAATGGAGACAACGAACAATCTCTGCAGCAGCGCAATGTGGCAGGGGAGATGCTGGGAGCAATGTATGCTGTCAGAACAGCCATGGCCAGCGGTTTTTCCAGAGTGGAGATATGCTATGATTATGAGGGCATTGAAAAGTGGGTTACGGGAAGCTGGCGGGCCAGGACGGAGCTGACCCAAAAATATGCCGCTTCCATGCGCAGCTGGGGGAAAAAGATAGCCATTTTTTTTACGAAAGTGGCGGCGCATACGAATGTGTATTACAATGAACTGGCGGATAAGACGGCTAAGACCGGACTGCGGGAGGGAAACGGAATTCCCGGGATTATCAGCCTGGAGGATTACGGAGAAGACGAGGTGTGGCATGGAACCAATGCGGTTGAATAAATATCTTGCCCATTGCGGCGTCTGTTCCAGGAGGGATGCGGACAAGCTAATCGAAAGGGGAGAGGTGCTGGTAAACGGACAGAGGGCAGAACAGGGCCAGATCGTGAGCCTGACGGACAGGGTAACGGTGTCGGGCCGTCCGGCAGCGGGGCTACGGGAGACGGTAGTGCTGGCTTTTTATAAGCCCTATGGGGTGACCTGTACGGAGCGGGATGTTCACGCGGAGACCAAGGTGTCCGACCTGGTGGATTATCCGGTGAGGGTAACTTATGCCGGACGGCTGGACAAGGATTCGGAGGGACTGCTGCTGCTTACCAACGACGGGGATCTGATTCAGGGGATGATGAAGGGTGCAAACCGTCACGAGAAGGAGTATGTGGTACAGGTGGACAGAGAGATCACAGCCGATTTTCTGAAGAAGATGTCAGGGGGCCTGTACCTTGAGGAGCTGGGGATTACCACCAGGAAGTGCAGAGTGACGAAAAAGGAAAAGGATGTTTTTCAGGTGACGCTGACGCAGGGGGTGAACCGGCAGATCAAACGGATGTGCGCCGCCTGCGGATATCGGGTGAAGCGGCTGAAGCGGATAAGGGTCATGCATGTCACTCTGGGCGCTCTCAAGCCCGGTCAGTTCAGGGAACTGGGGAGGGAGGATATAAAAAAGCTGTACCAGGACTGCGGATTGACGAAACAGGCCGACTCCTGGAAGTAAAAAGGATGGTGGATGGCAATATGCAATCTGAAGAAATGAATAAAACGGAACGAATCAAATATTTATCCGAGCTGTTGAATAAAGCGTCCAGGGCGTACTATGCCGAGGACAGGGAAATCATGAGCAACCTGGAATATGACA
The DNA here is from genome assembly GCA_910586515.1 of uncultured Acetatifactor sp. GTDB lineage: Bacteria > Bacillota > Clostridia > Lachnospirales > Lachnospiraceae > Acetatifactor. Next base: position 7,539 of record CAJUGL010000018.1, on the reverse strand, counting down.
GGCTTTATGAGGAACTGGAGGGGCTGGAAAAGGAAACGGGGATGGTTCTGGCGAACAGCCCCACAGTGCGCGTAGGGTATGAGGCGGTGGAGGAACTTCCGAAGGAGAGACATGAGACGCCCATGCTATCCCTGAATAAGACAAAGAGCCGGGACGAACTGCGGGACTGGCTTCAGGGGCATTCGGCGGTGATGAGCTGGAAACTGGACGGGCTGACAATCGTACTGACCTATCGGGGCGGGAAACTGGAGAAAGCGGTCACCAGGGGCAACGGCGAGATAGGAGAGGTGATCACAGGGAATGCGAAAACTTTCGTCAATCTGCCTCTTTCGATTCCGTTCCGAGGAGAACTGGTGCTGCGCGGCGAGGCGGTGATCGGTTACTCGGATTTCGAGAAGATTAATGCGGGGATAGAGGAGGCGGAAGCAAAGTACAAGAATCCCAGAAATCTTTGCAGCGGTTCCGTGCGGCAGCTGAATAATGAGATAACAGCGAAGAGAAATGTCCGGTTTTTCGCTTTTTCCCTGGTAAGCGCGGCAGCCCGGGAGAATGAGGGACAGGACGGGGCGGACTCTGCGGCGGGAGAGGGGCGTCCGGAAACATTTCGGACCATGGAGGAGCAGTTTCGTTTCCTGGAGCAGCAGGGATTTTCGGTGGTAGAACACTATTTGGCGGAAGAGGACACCGTATTGGAAACCATAGAGCTCTTTGAGAAGAAGATCGACGACTATGATATTCCTTCAGACGGACTGGTTTTGACCTATAACGACATCGCATACGGGCTTTCTCTGGGGCGGACAGCCAAATTTCCCAGAAATGCAATTGCTTTCAAATGGGCGGACGAACTGCGGGAGACGACCCTGAGAGAGATTGAGTGGAGCGCCAGCCGGACAGGGCTGATTAATCCGGTGGCAATCTTTGAGCCGGTGGAACTGGAAGGCACCACGGTGAGCAGGGCTTCCGTCCACAATATCAGTATTCTGAGGGGGCTGAAACTGGGCATCGGCGACCGGATTACCGTGTACAAGGCGAATATGATCATCCCTCAGATTGCGGAGAACCTGACGGCGAAGGCAGAGGAGGCGGAAAAGGAAGACAGAGGGCAGGGAGAGAATGGGGATAGGCTCACTGCGCAGGACAGCGGTTCGGATGCCTCACAGAGCAGGAGGCTGGCAGAAATCCCGGAGTTTTGCCCGGTGTGCGGAGAAAAGACGGAAATCCGTCAGGTTAATGACGTTCAGTCCCTCTACTGCGTCAACGAAAAATGCGCGGCCAAGCAGATCAAGGCATTCGCACTCTTTGTCAGCAGGGATGCCATGAACATCGACGGGCTGAGCGAGGCAACCCTGGAAAAATTTGTGGAGATGGGATTTATCCATGAGTTCGCAGATTTATTTCACCTGGACCGGCATGGGGAGCAGATTGTGGAGATGGAGGGCTTCGGGGAGAAGTCTTATCAGAATCTGCTGGAGAGTGTAAATCGGGCGAGGAACACCACTCTGCCCAGGCTGATATACGGATTGGGCATTGCCAATATCGGCAGCGCCAATGCGAAGATGCTCTGCCGTTTCTTTGACTATGAGCTGAAACGAATGCAGGAGGCGGATGTGGAGACCCTGAGCGCAATAGACGGCGTGGGGGAGGTGATCGCCACAGCCTTTGTGAACTATATGCGGGACGAGGATAATCTGCGGAAACTGGAGAATCTGACAAAGGAGCTTGTCATTCAGCAGCCCAAAGTGGAGGAGGGCAGCCAGACGCTTTCCGGCTTAAGTTTTGTGGTCACAGGAACACTCACTAAATTTGCCGGCAGGAATGAACTGAAAGAAGCCATTGAGGCAAGGGGGGGAAAGGTTACCGGAAGCGTCACCGGCAAGACCGCCTGCCTGATCAACAATGACGTTACTTCCAATTCGGCCAAAAACAAAAAGGCCCGGGAGCTGGGGATTCCCGTTTTGTCGGAGACGGATTTCCTGAAACAGTATCAGATGGAAGCCGGGACGCAGCAGGAAGAAAAAGAAAAATGAAAATGGAGCAGGAGGAGAAAAATGCCCATCAAAACGCAGCGGGATCTGCCCGCAAAGGAAATCCTGGAAAACGAGAATATATTTGTCATGGATGAATTCCGCGCCATGCATCAGGACATTCGTCCTCTGCAGGTGCTGATTCTGAACAACATGCCGGTAAAGCAGGATACGGAGCTGCAGCTTCTGCGCGCTCTGTCAAACACTCCTCTTCAGGTGGATGTGACTTTTATGAATGCAAGGAGCCATGTGTCCCAGAATACCTCTGCAAACCATCTGAACAAATTTTATGTGACATGGGATGAGATCAAAGATCATAAATACGACGGGATGATCGTCACAGGAGCGCCGGTGGAGGATATTCCCTTTGAAGAGGTAGACTATTGGGAGGAGATCTGCGATATTTTTGACTGGGCCGAGACACATGTAACATCAACTCTCCATATCTGCTGGGCTTCCCAGGCAGGACTGTATCACTATTACGGAATCGACAAGAAAAAGCTTCCCCGCAAGCTGTTCGGCGTATACGATCATCGGGTGCAGAATCGGAAGATACCTTTGGTGCGGGGATTTGACGATATTTTCCCGGCTCCTCAGAGCCGGCATACCGAGTCTCCGGCGGAGGCGATCCATGCCTGCAGTGAGTTGACGGTATTGGCGGAATCGCCTGCGGCAGGCGTTTATCTGGCCATTGCCCAGGAGGGGAAGAAGATTTTTGTCACAGGGCATCCGGAGTATGATCGGTATTCCCTGAACAATGAGTATTTCCGGGACCTGAACAAGGGACTGCCCATCCAGATTCCCTACAATTATTATCCGGGGGACGACCCGAAAGAGAAGCCGCTGCTGCAATGGCGCTCCCACAGCAACAACCTCTACAGCAACTGGCTCAATTATTACGTGTATCAGGTGACGCCCTATGAGTTGGGCAGCGGTGGGAAAGGCCGGTAAACAGGCGGGGTTCCGTTTCCGGGGGACAAAAACCTGATTTCCTGAAATGTCCCGTTTTTTGCCGTAATTTTATAAGGATTTGAGAAGTGAAAGCTGTTATCTGAACTGGGAGGGATGCTCCGGAATAGAGATTTTGAGAGAAGCGAGAGAAGAAGAGGGGGATTTGGAAAAATGGTGATCAGGCGAGGAGAAGAACGGGATTTGGCGGGGATCAACAGTCTGCTGAATCAGGTTTTGGAAGTACACCACCGGGGCAGACCGGATTTATTCAAAAGCGGTACAAAAAAGTATATGGATGAGGAACTTCTGGCAATACTGAAAGATGAAGAGAAACCTGTATTTGTGGCGGTGGATGGAGAGAATCTGCTGGGGTATGCCTTCTGCATATTAAAGCAGTCAGGCGATAATATATTGACGGATATTAAGACACTTTACATTGATGATCTGTGTGTGGACGAAGCGCACAGAGGAAAACGGATAGGCGAGCAGCTCTATGAATATGTGCTGTCCTTTGCCCGGCAGGAGGGGTGCTACAATGTGACGCTGAATGTCTGGGAATGTAATCCGGGGGCAAAGCGATTTTACGAAAAATGCGGTCTTGTGCCGCAGAAAACCGGGATGGAGAAAATCTTGTAGCTTCATACGCGGCGTAAAAGAGGAAAGCAATATAGAGATAAGGGAGAGAAAAGAGATGATTAGTTTGGAAACTATGACGGAAACGGCAGGAGAGAAGGAAGAAAGGACTGGCATGCCCGGACACGGGGAAGAAATGGTCAGGGGCAGGGAAAAGGAAGCGTCAGCGGAGGACCCGATAAAAGACGAAGAGAGAATGACGGAAGAGGGCGAAAATGCAGCGGATCCTGACAGTCTTTCCGTCATAGAACCTCTTTTGGACCGGCGCATTGTGCGGGCTGTCAGGGAGATGGGATTTGAGAAGCTGACGCCTATTCAGGTGCAGGCCATTCCCTATTTACTGGAAGGCGAGGACATCATCGGACAGGCTCAGACAGGTACGGGCAAGACTGCGGCATTTGCCATCCCGGCCCTTCAGAAGCTGGATCCGGAGTTGAGGAGTCTGCAGACCATTATTCTCTGCCCTACCAGAGAACTGGCAATGCAGGCGGCGGACGAGATCCGCAGTATTGCCAAATACATGCACGGCATAAAGGTACTTCCGGTCTACGGAGGTCAGGAGATCCGCAGACAGATAAACGGGCTGAAGGGGACTCAGATCATTGTGGGCACACCCGGGCGGGTTATGGATCATATGCGTCGCCATACCATCAGATTGGAACATGTAAATATGGTGGTGCTGGATGAGGCTGACGAGATGCTTGACATGGGATTCAGGGAGGATATGGAGCTGATCCTGGGAGAGATTCCCAACGAGCATCAGACGGCGCTGTTCTCCGCTACCATGCCCAAGCCGATTCTGGATATTGCGGATCGGTTTCAGAAGAATGCCAGGCTGGTCAGGGTGGCGGCGAAGGAGCTGACCATTCCGCTGATTTCTCAGAGATATTATAAGGTGAAGAGCCAGGACAAGGATGCCGCCTGTATCCGGCTGCTGGAGTATTACCAGCCGAAGCTGGGCCTTATTTTCTGTAATACGAAGATCAAGGTGGACGAGCTGGCGGAGGTGTTGAAAAAGGCGGGATTTCAGGCGGAAGGGCTTCACGGCGATATGTCCCAGCATCTGCGGGATGTGGCTATGGGACGCTTTCGGAACGGCAGCGCGAATATTCTGATTGCCACGGATGTAGCTGCCAGGGGAATAGACGTTGACGATGTGGAGATCGTCATCAATTATGACCTGCCTCAGGACAATGAATATTATGTGCATCGAATCGGAAGGACCGGGCGCGCGGGTAAGACGGGACGTTCCTTTACCTTTGTCAGCGGCAGGGAAATTTTCCGGATCCGGCAGCTGGAACGTTTCTGCAGGACCAGCATTGAGGAAAAGAAACTGCCCGGCGCGTCCAAGGTATTGAAGGCAAAAGCGGATAAGTATCTGAATCAGGCATGGGAGCTTCACGAGCATGAGGATATGGAGCTGATGAAAAAGTTCCTGCAGCGGAAGCTGGATGCGGAAGGATGCGATATTCTGGATCTGGCTGCCGCCATGCTGAAGCAGGAAATCGGAGACAGAGGACCGGAAATTGCTGCAGATGATTATGAAGTTAAAAACAAACGCTTTGACGATAAACGGGGGCGGGGAGACCGAGGCGGCCGGCGCAGATCCGGACGGGAAGAGAGCGGAGAAGGCCGGCGCAGACCCGGGCGGGAAGAGAGCGGAGAAGGCCGCCGCAGGCGCGGACGGGAGGAGAGCGCGGAAAGCCGCCGCAGGCGGGAGGAAAACAGAGATGACCGCATCAGGCGGGATCGCCAGGAGGGCGAAAGCCGTCGAAGGAATGAACGGGAGGAAAACCGGGACGCGCGCGCCAGGCGGGACCGTGAGGGAAGCCGGTTTTCCAAAGTGCGCGATGTAAGAATAGATGGCAGCGAAAAAGGGCTGGCCTTTTCCTTCCCCAAAAAGAAAAAGAAGAAATAAGGCGGCGCTGCCGAAGCAGAATGCGGGAGATGGTAGGAAATGAGAGTTGGTATAGGATATGACGTTCATAGGTTGACGGAAGACAGAGAGCTTGTTATAGGCGGCGTGAAAATCCCCTATGAGAAGGGGCTTCTGGGGCATTCGGATGCGGATGTTCTGCTTCATGCGGTGATGGACGCTTTGCTGGGAGCCGCCGGCATGGGAGATATCGGAAAGCATTTCCCTGACAGTGAGCAGGAGTATAAGGGCATTTCCTCCCTGAAGCTGCTGGAAACGGTGAAGACGCTCTTGACAAAGAAGGGATTTTTTATTGAGAATATTGATGCCACAATTATTGCCCAAGCGCCCAAAATGCGGCCCTACATCGATACTATGCGGGAGAATATTGCCAGGGTTTTGGAGACGGACACGGACCATGTCAACGTGAAGGCCACCACGGAGGAGGGGCTGGGTTTTACGGGAAGCGGAGAGGGAATATCCGCCCAGGCCGTCTGCCTGCTTACATCACCCTTTGACCAAAATGCTCTGACGGCAGATGGGGGCTGCGGGAACTGCGGAGGATGTGTAACAGTTCAGACAGGGCGCTGAACTGTTACGAGAATGCACACAAAACGCGAAAAGAATGCGTTTTGGCGCCCGCAAGTCTCGCAAAATTGCACAGAGCGCAATTTTGACTTCGCGGGAGGGGCTGTCTGAACTGTTACGAGGATGTCCCGGGGCGGGTGCAAAAAAACATTGACAGAATTGGTTTTTTTGCATATGCTGTATATAGTTATACTGCAGACCGTCAGGATTTACAGTAATGCCTCCGGTGAAATACCTGGCTGGCGGTCTGCAGTCGAGTTGTACTGCAAATTCAACCGGTGCGCAGTATAAATGCAGGGAACGGGAAGAGTACTTTTCGGAAGCGAATGCCCGGAAGGGTTTTCGCCTGGACCGGATGTCAGAGAGGGATTGTTAAAAAGCTGAAAGCAATCCTCACCGGTGGAAAAGGAAGTGCGCCCGGGAGCAGGTTTGCCGAAAGAGATGCCGCTGGGAAGATTCCCGGGGGCCGGAGGTGTGTTTTCGCCGGAGAGTTCAGTAGGTAAATTCGTAGGCGTGCGTTAAACGCGGCGAGGGAAGGGCTTCAGGCCTTTAAGTAGAGTGGAACCGCGGATAAATTCGTCTCTAGGGATGGATTTGCCGCGGTTTTTCTGCTGCAGGCCTGCCGGAGTCTTCCGGTTCAGCGCAGTTTTGGAGATTGGCGGAGACTGCGGGCGGTGAACGGCGCACAGTGGAAGGAAATCGTCAAAAAGGGAGTGTTCATATGGGAATGATCAGTAACATTACGGAGGAAATCCGGATAATCAGGGAGCGGGATCCGGCGATTCATTCTGCCATGGAGGTGTTCCTCTATCCCAGCTTCAAGGTCATGATACACTATAGGATAGCCCACAGACTCTATGAGAAAGGGCATTATTTCTGGGCCAGATGGGTTTCTCAGAGAGGGGTGCGCAAGACGGGGATTGAGATTCATCCCGGCGCGAAGATCGGAAAAGGTTTCTTTATTGACCACGGCAACGGCGTTATCATCGGAGAAACCACTGTCATCGGGGACAATGTGACATTGTACCAGGGAGTGACCCTGGGCGGAACCGGCAAGGAACACGGGAAGCGCCATCCAACCGTCGGAAACAATGTGATGATCAGCGCCGGAGCCAAGGTTCTGGGGTCCTTTTTCATCGGAGATAATTCTAAAATCGGCGCAGGGAGCGTGGTTCTCAGCGAAGTTCCGCCCGGTTCCACTGTGGTGGGCGTCCCCGGCCGGGTGGTAAAGCGGGGCAATACGGCTCTGCCCCAGGAGACGCTGAACCAGACGGATCTGCCTGACCCGATAAAGGAAGATATTCTGAATCTTCAGCGGGCCAATTTGGAGATGAGAGATCGGATTCTGGAATTGGAGAGTCAGATGAAAGCGCTCGTAACAGTTCAGACAGGGCGCTGAACTGTTACGAGAATGCACACAAAACGCGA
>CAJUGL010000017.1 GCA_910586515.1 uncultured Acetatifactor sp. | reverse complement strand
CTGGCGGTCTATCTCTTGTTTTCGGTTACTTGCTTCTTTACCGTATATGAGCATTCAGACAGGGCGCTGAACTGTTACGAGAATGCACACAAAACGCGAAAAGAATGCGTTTTGGCGCCCGCAAGTCTCGCAAAATTGCACAGAGCGCAATTTTGACTTCGCGAGAGGGGCTGTCTGAACTGTTACGATAATTCCTATCAAAGAGTACATTACCGCCGTTCCCTGGTTGCTTTTGAAAAGGGAAGTTGCTATAATGTTACTGTTTGTTTCGTTCACAGGAACTTTATATATTTTTAAAACGATAACGCTAAGGAGATGTGCTAATGAAAAAAAGATACAATGCTAAAAAGATACTTTCCCTGCTGCTTGCCCTGGCCATGCTGCTGTCCACTGCGGCCTGCGGCCGGACAGACGATACGCCCCAGACCTCGGGGCAGTCCCAGGCGGATGCTTCCTCCCAAGACCCGGAAGCGTCCCTGACAGATGGTGCCTCCCAGAATACGGAGACTTTTTTGCCTGACGCCTCCCAAGACCCGGAAGCATCCGTACCCGGGGATGCCTCCCAGACCCCGGGCACTTCTGCCTCCCACAGCGCCCCTGCTTCCTCCGAACCTGCCCCGGGAGCTGAACAGCCGGAATACGAGGTCCAATACCCGGTTACCTTGACAGACCAGGCAGGCCGGGAGGTCACTCTTGCATCCCAACCGAAACGCCTGGTCAGCGGCTACTATATCTCCACCAGTCTCCTGATTGCCCTGAACTTAGAAGATAATATAGTAGGCATAGAAGCAAAAGCAGATTCCCGTCCTATTTACAAGCTCAGCGCTCCCGCTCTCCTGGACCTGCCCGATGTAGGTTCCGCAAAGGAATTTGACCTGGAGGGCTGCGCCGCACTGGAACCCGACTTGGTTATCCTCCCCATAAAACTGAAAAGTGCCGCCGAAACACTGACGGAACTGGGCTTTCCCGTACTTCTGGTAAATCCGGAAACCCAGGAAATGCTCACCGAGACGATTCACCTTATTGCAAAAGCTACCAACACGGAAGCCCAGGCCCAGGCACTCCTGGATTTCACCGCCGCCCAGGAGGAACGCCTCTCCGAACTGTTAGGCACAGCGAACGCCCCCACCGTCTACCTGGCCGGGAATTCCAGTCTGCTGTCCACTGCCGGAAACGCCATGTACCAGTCCGATCTGATACGCCGGGCAGGAGGCATCAATGCCGCCGCTGAAATTACCGATGCCTATTGGGCGGAGATTGATTACGAGCGGCTGCTGCACTGGAATCCGGACTATATCATCCTGGCCTCGGACGCCGCCTACACTGTGGAGGATGTTCTGACGGATCCCAACCTGGCAGACTGCGCCGCCGTGGCAGAGGGCAATGTTTACCAGATGCCCGGCAAAGCCGAATCCTGGGACAGCCCCGTGCCCGGAAGCATTTTGGGTATTGTGTGGCTAAGCGGCATTCTGCACCCCGACTTGTGCCCGGAAACCGATAATGAGGCTATTATAAATGAATATTACGAAAATTTCTACGGATTCCTCTACAGCGAAAACTAGGAAAAGAGCTTTCCATCCGAGATTATTTTGCATCATCTGCCTGGCTTTACTGGCCCTCCTGACCGTCCTTAGTCTGTTCACCGGCAGATATCCCCTGTCCCTGGAGGCCCTCCTTCGGGGAGACGAGCTGCAGCGGCGGGTTTTCCTGAATCTGCGGTTCAGCCGGACGGTTGTGGGCCTTCTGGGCGGCTTTGCCCTGGGGGTATCGGGCTTCGTCTATCAGACCGTATTCCGCAATCCCCTGGCCTCGCCGGACATCATCGGCGTGTCCTCCGGAGCCAGTGCAGGGGCGGCGGCAGGCATCCTGTTTCTCTCCGGCTCTGCGGCGGTAACCGCCTCTGCCTTTGCAGGCGCACTGTCTGCGGTGGTCATTGTGCTCCTTCTCTCCGCCCTGGACCAAACCGGCAGAAACACCTCCATTGTCCTGGCCGGGATTGCGGTTCATGCCCTGGCCCAGACGGCGCTGATGTGTCTCAAGCTCACCGCGGACCCGGAACGTGAACTGGCTTCCATCGAATACTGGATTATGGGCAGTCTCAACGCAGTCAATCTTCATTCCCTGGGAGGCAATCTTCTGCTGTGCCTTTTGTGCCTTATCCTCCTCTTCCTGCTCCACCGCCAGATCATTCTTCTGTCCGGTGAGGAGGGGGAGATGAAAATGTTAGGCGTCAGCGTGGGAAAGCTGCGTCTTTTGGTACTGCTTACCGCCACCCTCACCGTATCCTCTGTGGTCAGCCTCACCGGATTGATCAGCTTTGTGGGCCTTCTGGCTCCCCACGGCGCAAGGCTTATCACCAGAGACAACCGCCAGGGCACCATGCTTTTGGGAGGATTGTTGGGCGGAATCCTGCTTCTGGGCGCAGATATCCTGGCCCGCAGCGTCTCCGCCGTGGAACTGCCGGTGAGCATTTTCACCAGTGTTCTGGGCGCACCCTTTCTGATTGCCCTCATCGGCAGGCGGAGAGCGCTGTAACAAAAACATTATCCTGGCCCTATACTCTAACTCTAACCCGGGAATCCGGAAGTCAGCCTGTATCCTGGACAGGCCCATGTGCATAGAGACCAAAAACCCAGGCACCGGGAGAACACATATGAATTTTTTTACCGTGAATCATCTCACTGCCGGATACGGCAGCAAATCCGTCCTGAAGGATATTTCCTTCTCCCTGGACAGGGGATGCCTTCTGGGGATCCTGGGCGCCAACGGCAGCGGTAAGACCACCCTGTTAAAAGCCCTCTGCAATCTCCTTCCCCACGAGGGAAGCTGTACTTTGGAAGGAACCCCTCTGGAAAAACTAAAACCTGCACAGATGGCAAAGCTCTGCGGTTATATCCCCCAGAGAAGCGGCATCTCCCTGCACATCTCCGCCCTGGATGTGGTCCTCATGGGCTTTAATCCCCACCTGGGCCTGTTGGAACGTCCCACGGCCGCCATGAAAACCCAGGCCCTCCGCATGCTTGCCCTGACAGGTCTGGAGGGAAAGGAAGAGTCCGATTACCTGACCTTGAGCGAAGGGCAGAAGCAGCTTTGCATCCTGGCCAGAACCCTGTGTACGGGAAGCAGGCTCCTCTTTCTGGACGAACCGGAAAGCGCCCTGGACTTCCGTTTCCGTCACAGGATGCTGGAACTGCTGCAAAACTGGCTGCACCAATCCTCCGGAGCGGCTGTGGTAAGCCTTCATGACCCTTTCCTGGCGCTGAATTACTGCCACAGGCTGCTGCTTCTCCGGGAAGGAAGTCTTCTGGGATCTATTTCCCCTGAAACAGACCCTCCGGAACAAATGGAAACCCTGCTCTCCCGCATCTACGGACCCATCAGCCTGGTTTCCTGCGCGGACCGCAGCGGCCAAAAACGCCTGGTCATGCTGAAAGAAGATTTCTCGTAACAGTTCAGCGCCCTGTCCGAACTGTTACGATTTCTGTCAATCAGACTTTGGTATATGTCTCACCCCAGAGGAAAGGAGTCGTTGAAGCGATATGAAGAATACCGAACCACCTGCATTCAGGCTCACTTCAGACTGTATCTGGAATTCTTTCCGGAGCAGCGGTAAAAAGCATTTGATTCTCACCGGCGCCAGGAAAAGCGGCAAAACCACTCTCCTGTCAGAGCTTCTTTCCCGGATTGGCTCTCCTTCCCTTCCATGCCCGATTCCCGGCATCACCACCTGGGCGGAACCCGGAAAGGCGGTTTATCTCAAAGAAAATACCACCGGCCAGACCGCATGCATCGGATTGTATGACGAATCCCTCCCGGGAACCAAAATACAGCAGCCTCCGCTGCACTCACCAAACCCGCTTGAAATCGGCTTCACAAATGGCGGTGGTGATGCTGATCCTAATAATACTGCCCCGCCGCCTGCCGCCGGGAATAAAATGCGTCCCTGCGCGGAGGGCTTCCTGACCCTTGGCATCCCTGCCCTGGGACGCTGCGCGGAATCTGACAGCGAATTTGTTTCACTGGATGAAATCGGTTATCTGGAAAGTCAATACAATAATTCTGATAAACCGTTTACCCCAAATCCCCGAACTTGCCTGAAACAGGAAGAATCCCAATGTACGGAGATTTACCGTGAGGAAATCCGGAAATTAATGGCCTGCAAGCGCCTCCTTGCCGTAGTCAGAAAGCAATCCCTGCCTTTCCTGGAGGAACTTAGCCATCGCGGCGATGTCTTTCTTCTGGACCTGGATCAGCCTTTCGGGCGGTTGGGATGCGTTATCATGGCTTCCGGTGTGGGCAGGCGCTTTGGAGGCAATAAACTGATGGCGGATTTTCAGGGAAAGCCCCTGCTGCAATATGCTCTGGAAGCCACAGAGGGCATTTTTGCCAGGCGGATTGTAGTGACCCGTCATCAGGAGGCTGCGGCCTTTGTCCGTCTCCGGGGCGTGGAGGCGCTTCTTCATGACCTGCCCCACCGCAATGATACCGTCCGTTTGGGGCTTCAGGCAGTTTCGGAGGATGTGGAGGGATGCCTGTTCTGTCCGGGAGACCAACCCCTCCTGCGGCAGGAAACGGTGGCTTCCCTGGCCTTGAATGCCGTAAACGGGAAGGACGAAATCTGGCGCCCGGTTTGGGAAGACCGGGAAGGGGCTCCTGTGCTGTTTCCCAGATGGAGTTTCCCCAATCTTCTGACGCTTCCGGAGGGCTGCGGCGGAAGTTTTCTAATCAAAAAATATCCCAGGCGGATACGCAGGGTACCCGTGCGGGATAAGTTTGAGCTTCAGGATATTGACAGCAGACAGGACCTGGAATTCCTGGAGAAGGGTTAGGTTGTTGGCTGTTTGGCTGTCTGCTGTTTGGTTTTCCCTTTCCGCTGAAGGGCTTTCCCCGGCTCACTGTTTTTGGCAGCTGTAAAACCGATATAACTTCTCCGCTTTATCGCCAATATCCTGATACAGTTTTTTCCCGGTCAGGACAAACCCGGCTTTTTCAATGGCCTTCCAGGAGGGAGCATTGTCTTCCCTGATGGCGGCAATGAGTTCATCCCATTTGTACCGTTGTAGGAAATATTGTGCATAGGCCTTGATTGCCTCCGCCGCATAACCCTGATTTCGATATTGTGCTCCCACAAAATACACAATGCCGACTTTTTCCAGATCTTCATAATACGTGCATCCAACGGAGCCGATTACTTTCCGGGTTTCTCTGTGTTCCATGGTATAGGCCATGTAATCTGCCGTGGGATCATCTTTGGCTGCCAGCTCCAGAGCCTCGGTCATCCATTCCTCCATCCAATTCTCCCCCTCTCTGTCAATCCAAATTTCAGTGAGACTGCCATCTGCAGCCATATGGGAAAAAAGAATCCCGTCTGCAGTTTTTAAATCACGTATGATCATTCTGTCCGTTTTGATATACATAAACATCTCCTCCAATAATCTTGATTTCTATTTTCCCCTTCTCCAACATCGCTTTCACCTGGCTTCGGGACAATTCCAGAACCGCTGCAATCTGTTTTTCCGGACGGATATTCAGCCCATAGGGGTTATGAATGATAACCGGAATCTGCTCCTCCGGTCCGCCTTTTTCCATGCTGAACGGAACATCCTCCGAAGCGGCTGCCCCGCTCTCCCGCTGTCTGACAAAGTTATAATTTATCTTTTCCAGATCAATATCCGCCCTGTTTTTCCGAAACAGCTCCATGTTTTTGCCGTACATTTCCGCAAGCTCTTCGCCATTGTCCAGGAAACGCTGATACTCTTCTCTTGGTATGGAAGAAACCTTTCTCCGCTCATAAATCGCAAGATTCAGGGTATGTCTGCATTCCCTGCACTGGTAAATCAGCCAGACATCCAGTTTATTGCCGTTGGCGTTGACGCGGAATTTTTTCGTGTTTATAAAATGTGTCTTTCTGCCGCATTTCGGGCAGTTCCTGAACACCCAAAAAGAGTCCTCCAGGACAATTTCGTATCTGATTTCTCTTAAATAGCTCATGACATCTCCTCTTTCAGTTCTGACTCTGATGCATGGGCTATTACACGATTTACTTTTCTTTTATGCAATAGCCATGCTATGCATAATAAACGGGTGTGGTCATAGCGCTTTCTCCTCTCAACAATATTTTCCCATCATTTCACTTCTCCACAGGCCAGCAGATTATCTTTTCCCATGCCGCACATAGGGATTGGAATGCCCTGGGACCTGTGAGAGCTTGCTGCCATTTTCAACAAGCTCCCCTATAGCGTAACATATGTAAATCCGGGCTTCCACCTCATACATATTTAGAAAAAAACAGGACCCGACGTTTTCTGTCCAGGTCCGGATAAACAGCCGGAACCCCTGCCCTGGAAATCTATTTTGGGGAAGTCCACTCAGAATTAGAACACACAAAAGGGAGCCTAAGTCGTTACAGACCCGGCTCCCCATATCAGAACAAACAACCCGTTTCGCAAAATCCCTTTTCTTTACGCTTCCTTCTCCTTCGGCAGCAAAATATTCAGCAGAATGGCCACCATGGCTGCGGGAACAATGCCGGAACCGCCGAAAATCAGCTGAACGGCCTGGGGCGTATTGGCCAGAATGCCGGAGTTGGCTCCCATGCCATATCCCACGCCCAGGGCAACCGCCACAATGGAAAGATTTCTGGAGTTTAAAGGCTCCTTGGTAATCAGCTGAATACCGCTGATGACAATGGAGGCGAACATCATCACTGCAGCGCCGCCCAGAACAGACTGGGGCATAATGGAAACCAGGGCGCCCAGTTTGGGACACAATCCGCAGAGAATCAGGAAGATGGCTCCCGTGGCCAGTGCGAAGCGGTTGACTACTCTGGTCATTGCCACCAGACCCACGTTCTGGCTGAAGGAAGTATTGGGCAGCACGCCGAACAGCGCCGCAAAACTGGAGCCCAGACCGTCGCAGGTAACGCCTCCCGACAGCTCCTTATCCGTTGCCTCCCGTCCCAGGCCGCCTTCCATCACGCCGGAAATATCTCCCACGGTCTCCACTGCAGTAACCAAAAACATAATCAGCACCGGAACAATGGCCCGCATGTCAAACACAGGCTTCACCGGCATCAGCCTGGGAATCTCAAACCAGGGCGCATCCGCAACCTTCTGCCAGTTCAAAACCCAGGCCTTGGTATACTCCGCGCCTTCCGCAGTAACGCCTGTGGTGGGCAGTACCAGTCCCATGATCATGGCTGCAATATACCCGCAGATAATCCCCAGTAAAATGGAGGAAGAGCTTAGCACGCCCTTTGTGCCGTGTTTAAAAAGCAAAATCACAATCAGAACAAACAGGGCAAGGCAGAGATTTTCCACGGAGCCGAAATCTTTGGCATTGTTGCCGCCTCCGAAGGTATTGATCCCCACGGAAATCAGGCTCAACCCGATGGACAAAACCACAGTGCCCGTGACAACGGCAGGGAAAAATCTGCGCAGGGGCTTCAGGAAGAATCCCAATACTGTCTCCATCAGGCCTCCCAGAATGGAAGCGCCCATAATGGCTCCGTATGCAATGACCCCGCCCCCCATACTGGATGCCACGCTGTTGAACACGCCGATAAAGCCGGAGGATGTCCCCATGATAATGGGAACCTTGCCGCCGATTGGCCCTATGGCAAAAAGCTGCACCAAAGTCACCAGTCCCGCCACCAACATGGCATTCTGGAGAAGACTTAACTGCAGGGAGGCGAATTCCCCGCCCGCAATGCCGCAGGCCCCGGTAATGATCAGCAGCGGCGTCAGATTGCCCACGAACATGGCAAGCACATGCTGCAGTCCCAGAGGAATTGCCTGGCGCAAAGGCATCTTACCGTCCAGTTTGAAAGCGGCTTCTGAAAGTTGTAAATTGTTTTTCATTGGTGAATCCTTTCTTATGTATGGTTTTATTTATGACTGCTCTATTTTGCCGAATTTATTGAACTAAATGTATTAAGGTAAATTTATTTCGTTAAAGCCATTTCGTTAATTCTATTTTGTTTTACCAGTTTCGTTTTACCTATGGAAACGGTTCTTTCTGTATGGTTTGGGGTTATGAACATTTTTCATTCTGTTCTCTGTCATAGCAATAACCGTCAGGAATTCTGATATAGGCTCTGATATGCGCATCCCTTTGGCGCTGTACAATCCGCGATATATTATCATGAAAAGTATTTCCCTCTGCCGCCGTGATTGTATCCCCATCCGCTTTCAGTACAATACCGATATGGTCATGCTCCTGATTGATAAACACATTGTCATACAGCACAATATCTCCCGGTTCCGGAAGGAAGTCTTCTTCCCCTTTGTGATATTCTATCCGGCTGTCTCCCACTGCGTATTCTTCCCAACCGCCGCAGCCTGCCAGACTGCAGGTTCTGCACTCCCGGGGGCTGTATGGAATCTGAAAACCTGCTTCAACACAGCAATAATACACGAACGCTGCGCACCACAATCTGTCCGCATCCTGAAGGTTCCATTTGGGAAAATGTCTGACAATGGGTTCAATATTGGATTCTTTCCCTTCCAGATATCCGTGAAAGGGCATTTGGGCCTTTTCTGCGGCAATTTCAGCCAGTCTTTTTCTTGTTCCGCTCTCCATTCTGTCCTCCCTAAGTCCGTAATCATCCCTTGAACGTCAAAATTCGCATTCCCCGCTTACTGCTGCCGGAACTGAATAGTCCCAGTTTCCGCATCCATGGAGTCCACAATGGCCAGGGATTCCAGATGATAGCCCAGATTCCGGATCACCCTGCCGCCAATCTGAAATCCTTTTTCCACCGCAATGCCCAGGCCCTCCACGACGGCGCCTGCGGATTCCGCTATGGAGATCAGCCCCTGAAGGGCACAGCCATTGGCCAGAAAATCATCAATGATCAGAACATGGTCTTCCGGGCCAAGGAACTTTTTGGACACAATCACCTGATTCTTGTTCTTGTGGGTGAAGGACTCCACCTCCGCCACATACATTTCTCCCTCAATATTGATGGATTTGGACTTCTTTGCAAAAACCATGGACACCCCGAATTCATTGGCCACGGGGTAGGCGATGGCGATTCCCGACGCCTCTATGGTCAGCACCTTGGTCACCTGCTTGTGGGCAAATCGGCGGTGAAACTCCCTGCCGATTTCGTTCATCAGGGAAATGTCCATCTGATGGTTCAGAAAACTGTCCACCTTTAAGACATTGCCCGGCTTCACAATGCCGTCCTTTGCAATTCTCTCTTCCAGAAAATTCATCTGTCGTACCTCCTGTGTAGGTTCACAGTATAGCATATTCTCGTTGGCTTGTCACCTTTTTTTCGGGAAAAAAACTACTGCAGTATTTTTGTACAATAAAAAGCATCTGGACTTTTTACTTCCAAATGCTGTCATTATCAATCTGTGATATTATGAATTCTACTGGACTTTTATAGAAAATCCCTCATAAATTCCCACAGGCACATCCTCGCCAAAAGAATACTCTTCCATTGTTTCTTTTTCAAATCTATATGTTATCACCATCTCTTTCGCAGGATCAGCTATCCAGTACTCCCTGACTCCTGCCGTTCGATATTTAAATAATTTCGTAAAATAATCCATCGATTTGCTCCCAGGAGATACAATCTCAATAATCCAGTCCGGAGCGCCGTGACATCCTTTATCATCTATCTTCGATAAATCACATATAACAGAAATATCGGGTTCAATATAATTCATGTCATCTTTATTCAAAAATACCGCAAATGGAGCAACATATATCTCACATTCCCCACCTTTTCCATCAATATAATTCGCTATTATCTGATAAATCTTCCCGCTGATCCTTTGATGCGTCCTGCTCGGCGGAGCCATATAATATATTTTTCCATCAATCAATTCCGCTCTCTCTCCGTCCGGTAAAGCATAAATATCATCTATCGTATAGATTTCTTCTTTTCTCAATGCGTCCACCTTTGCACCTCCATTCATGATTTTTCCAGGCAATATTTATAGAAATTACAAAAAGATTGGCTCTTTTGGGTAAATTCTACCGCGCTGCTCTTTAAAAAAACGCTCCGCATCCGGATTCTTCGGGCATGAAAAACCGGAAAGCACTCTGGCAAGCATTGGCTCTCCGGCTTTACTATCAATTCCTAGTGCCAGATAATCACGAATGTTGATATAGAAAAACTTATCATTGATTGGCATTCGCTTTCTCCCATTCTCTCATGAATTTTCTCAGTTCCTCTTCCCCTTTGATCTGCCTTGCAGCTACCGGAGTACGGACAGGACGGTTCCTGGCAGATTCTTCAATCGCATTGACAAACATCTCCACCTGTTCCTTGCCGGAAATGACAAAATTTTTCGTGATACTTGAAGTTGCCATAAGAAACACCTCCTCTGTTAGTATGATTCTTCTGTTGCAGTTCATACTTTCCTGTTTACATTCTATTATCTTATATCGGTTAATGCAACAAAACTTTTATGAATTTTTTATAACCGTGACATTTTTAAAACTCTCTCTTTCTTATTCCAGATAAAATACGGGCCCTTTGGGCGGAAAAGGAAGGTTCCTTCCCCGGGGCACCAGAAATGCGTGATCCCGTCCATAAAAATTCAGCCTGTCGCATTCGCAGTCCGTGATAATCAGCAGAGGAGCCTCTTTCGGGAAGTCCCCGGCCTGCTCCAACAGCTCCACCCCAGGCTGAAGCACCGTGCCGCCCCGGCCGCGCACCCGTACGCTTCCGGCAATGTCCGCAGCCTCCATGTACCCCTGATCGTAGGGGCACGCGTCGCAGAACACCACCCGCACCCGGTTCACGTCCCGGGCGGCGCTGTAACTGGCGATGGCCCCCAGAGCCGCAGCCAACAGGGCGCGGTCCATGGAGCCGGAAGTGTCCAGCAGCACCCCGAAGGTACGCCCCTCTCTGGCCGTCTCCTCATACCGGTAAGAGGGCCGCGGGATGTCCGGCGTGGCCGACTGCCTTCTGCTGAGCCTGGCGTAGGTGCGCCGCTTTTCCAATGGCTCAAACCGCTGGTCAAACCACCTGGCCAGTTCCACATCCCAGGGAATGGGCGGTTGGGACAAAGCACGAATCTCCTCCACCAACCCCGCCGGCAGATACCCCCGCTCATGGGCCTGATGGAAGTCCAGACCCCGTTGGATGGCCGAGCGGCACCAGGCATCCAGATCCACGAAGTCTTTGGTCTCCCGCCAGTCCGGCGGGCCAAAGAGAATGTCGTGCCCGGCCATGCGCCTGTATCTGCGCAGATTGGCCGCCAACATGTCATAGACGCTCTCCGCCGACAGCCCCGCGAGCTCCGGGTCAAAGAGCAGCCCCTCCGGCATGGAGCCAACCTCCATATCCCTCAGCCACTGGTTGATCACGTAATCGCATGCCGTGTTCCACAGTTCCGGGTCCCTTTTTCCCAGGCGCTCCTCATGGCACAGAGCGGCGTGAAGGTATTCGTGAGCCAACACAAACCTCCACTCCTGCTCGGTAAGACGGGCTGCGGGGTTCACATAAATCTCCTTCATGTGAACGGAAATCGCGGCTATGGAAATATCCATCCTCTGGGCAACCAACGGGTCTTCCACCAACCGGAATCCGGAGGCAATGCCCCCCAAAAGGGGATAGCTTGACAGGAACCACTCCTGCGCCCTCCGGACGGGGCTGCTTATCCGGCGTTCCCCCGGCTCCGTCCGAACACCTCCCGCATAGTCCACAGCGGCCCGCAGAGCCTCCCGTAGGCTTTCCGCAAAAATCTGCCGCCAGTCCGTGGGGCCCCGCCACCAACTCCGTGCCTCCCCCCGCCAACACATATCCCCCCGTCCTCCGCTCATGGTGGAAAAATGCAGGCAGGCCGGGTCATTATGCTCTTTCAGCCAGTAGTACAGCTTCTCCTCCTCCCTGGCCCCCGGCGGCAGGGGAAAGTCCAGTTCACCGGGAACCGTACCGATATGAAAATCTGCCAGATATCTGGTGACCACACAGTCACAGGCGGCATTCCAGAGAAAATCCTTCTCCCGGTCTTCCCTGATGTGCCCCAGGCCTAAATGGAGCAGGCAGTGCGCCAACACATAAGCCCACTCCCCAGGCGCTGCCCGGCAGTGGCTGTTGGCATAGATATGGCCGTCAGAGGTCACCCAGGCCCAGTCCTCCCTGGCCATGGGATAACTGTCGTCAAAATGAATGGTCACCCGCTCCCGCAGCGGCCCCAACACCGGATTCTGCCTCACCATGCCGCATCCGGCCTGAAAGCTCTCCTGGGCCGGATTGATCTTCTGCTTCCTGCTTTTCTGTCTCCCGCTCATCCGTTCCGCTTATCTGCCAGCCGGGGCAGATCCCGAAACAGTTCCACCACGAACCAGTCCGGCAGCTCCTTTCCGTCTTCCGGGGTCACCGCCATCCGGGCGATTTCCAGACTGATATTTGCCAGCTCGGTAATGCGGTCCTTGGCCTGAAGAACCAGAGTCTGGCTGTCGCTGCCAAGCTTCCCCCGCTCCGGCGGCAGCTCCTTCACCAGGCGGGCACGGAGGGACTGGGCCAGGAAGTAGAGCACATCCCGCTCCTGGGGCTTCTCCGGCCAGGGCTGAACACCGGAAAGAATCTTGTCCAGAGCATACTGGCTGCGGATCTGGCGGATGTAGGCCAGAAACTGGACGGCATGCTGAGGACTCAGACAGCCTGTGGCCAGAATCCGCAGGGCTTCCTCCCCTATATCCGGGCCGTAGCTGTAGATGGCATCGCTTAACATGTGCCAGGAGCGGGGTGTGGAGAATGGCTCCTCACTCTTGGGGGGCTTTGCCCACAGATGATCCGGACGACTGGAGATATAATCGTAGACATAGGGATGGATGCCGTTTCCCGCCGCCCACTCCAACCACAGCCTGGGACTGGCGGTGAGCTCCACATGAAACATCCGGTTCACCAAAGCGGAGGACATGGGCCGGGTGATGGCATTGTCCTGGGCCCGGTTGCCTGCGCCTACCACGATAGAGCCCTCGGGCAGAGAATATTCCCCGATGCGCCTTTCATGAATCAGAGAGTAAAAAGCCTTCTGCACCTCCGAAGTACAGGCGTTCAGCTCGTCCAGGAAAAGGACGTAGGGCTCCTGTCTGGCGATTGTCCTGGGCGGACAGAAGACGCTGTATCCGTCCCTGATCTGAGGAACGCCGATGATGTCCTCCGGAGCCAGCTGACTGCCCAGGAGAGAGACGCAGGGCAGCCCCAGGCTGTCCGCAAAGTCCTGAACAATGGCTGACTTGCCGATGCCCGGCGCTCCCCAGATGAACACCGGACGGATGAGGCCTATGTTCAGCAGCACATCCAACAGCTGTTTATGGTTTACGGTAACGGTCAGATTCATAAAATATCATTGCTCCTTTGTTTTCGTTTTGCAGTTCCTCGCTCCGCAGTTATGCAGTGAGTTTCAATACAGCCTTACTCCTTGCGCAACTGCCAGTATTTTCTCCCCTAACTGCCCTGCAATAACCGAGAAGATATTGGACTTGCCCTGTGAGCTGATACAAGAAACCCCGCCGCTTCTTTCACAGATGCCTTGAAATAACTGAAAGCCGGAATTCTTCTACAATTACTTTTTCCGGTCTCCCTGGCTGACCATGCTTTTCAGCATGATACAAATGATAGAGCTCAGTGGCGCTGTCTCCCCGGATGATCGTAATATTCCTTCTGATATCAAAATCATACCAAATGCGTTTATTCTGTACAATAATTCTATGTGTCCCTCTCATATCCGGCACCCCTCATACATACAAGCCCGCAATGGGAACCAGTTCCCGCATGCTATGGACGATTTTATCTGTATTCACAATGCGAATGTCAAAAGCGCCTTCCCCGAAATCCATCAGATGCCTCAGATTGATAGTAAGGTCATCCATTTCTGCCAGTTTCAGTATCCACTTCGCACAATCGTCTCCGCAGGTAGACGCATTGAATATCTTCGAGCGTTCATTCTTCATGAGGATCAGCGTCTTCACACCGCCGGAAAGAGAGATGGGAGCGATTTTCCCCAAAACAGGGCGAACATCTGCAATGGGGTCCGGAACACGGGGAAGGAATATGCCCCCGGCAAAACAGCTTCCACCCCTGTCCGGATACAGGCTCACACTTGCTTCACTGGGAGCGCCGCCGTCTACAGCTTCCGCCCCTGTCCGGATACGGGGCAGGGCAGACCCTTCGATTGCTTTCACAGCTGTGGGGCGCATCTGTTACGGTAAACAGAGAGATCAGCAGCAGATAAACAGGAGAAAACATATGGAAAATCAGACTTTGAAAGAACAATGCAATATAATCATCGAAAGGATATCGGACAGGCTGTATCATGACAGAAAGTGCATCATCCCTCAGCTGGCGGAGAACATCGCCTGGATAGAGATCTGCAAGGCCGGACAGATTCCCGAGCGGGAAGTCATCCCTCAGGGCAGACGAATTAATCCGGAGATTATTTCGCAGATTTACGATCCCCTCTATGCGAAGGGGGCCACCCGGGAGGTGGCCAAAGCCATATTGGAACGATGCGCGGCGTATCTGAAGGAGCATACCGAATCCGTATATCAGCCCGTCATACAATACCTGCGGGAGCACGGGAATTTAGAGGGTTTCAGGTACGAAACCAGACCCCACGGATTCGGCATCAATTATGAATGGCTGGTCAGATGCGGTCTGGCGGAACGATACGGCATCCCGGAGAAGGCCTCTATCTTGGACAGGGAGATCTGCAGACTGGGGTATCGGATGAAATCCTGAGAGCCGCCTGCTCTTTCCTACCTCACTCACCGATTCCCTCCAGTCTACCTGCTCCCATTCCATCAAATGGTACCTCTTTCTTTCACCCTGGCAGGCAGCCAGAACAATGCCATGCCCTGCTTATATCAGTCCGTCAATCCGCATTCAGCCCATAAACTTCAATCTCATATATCCGCGCCGCGCTGTCGCTTCCTTGGGTGGGTTCTTCCACCAAAAGCCGCACAAATCTGGCCTTTACCGGAGCGAATGCGTCATGGGTGGAGCCTTCTGTATTTTTCGCCACCCGCCATACTTCCGTAAAGTCCCTGCCGTCCTGGCTGACCAGAATCGCATAAGCCCTGGTATTCATATCCGGGCTCTCCCCTCCCGCCTGGGCGTGGGATATGTCCACTGCGCTGACGGTTTTCTCCCCGCCCAGATCCAGTGTGATCTCATGAGGCGCATCACCTGTGGCGCACCATTTTTTTGTTTTATCCCCGTCCACCGCAAACGCAGGCGCTTCGTTTTCGTTCACATAGGTATCGGCCTCAACCGCAGCTCCCTGGGAAAGAAGGGAAAGCCCGCCGGATGCCGCCTCCGTGACCACAATGTACGCCTCTGCAGACACCTCGTCACTTCCGGATTCATTTTCCGCCTTTACAGACACCGGATAGACACCTTCCTGGGAATAGCTGACAGATACCTCTTCCCCCTCAGCGCTTTCCCTGCTTGCCCCGGGAAGTGTCCAGGTCACCTTCTCCGTATTCCGGGAACAGAGGCTGCGGAAAACAACCGTATCCCCGGGAGCCGCCAGTGTCACATCCGCCGTAAATCCCGCTCTGGGCAGGCTGTTGTCCGGCCATTCCAGAACAATTCTGGCGCCGGTTCCTTCCTCCAGAAGCCAGTTCACCGGAACGATTTCCAACACCGTCTGCTTCTCTCCTTCCTTACCGGGAAGTTCCAGGCGGGGAAGTCCATGGAGATAAAAGCTCTCCGTATTGGAAACCCCTGCCAGATACCGGTTATCGTCCTGTCCTATCCGGTAGATTTCATAATACACGGGCGCTGCCTCCAGAGCGGACTTTTCTGCCGTCTCCCCGGAAGAATCCTGGTCCGCCCTTTCCTGCTCCGTATCCCAGGCCAGGCGAATACCTGCAAACATACCGTCTTCGTCAAAACCGCTTTCCAGAATCTGCACATTGCTCACAGCCCTGTTCCAGTCCGAACCTGCCTGGGCCATGGTGATATTTCCCAGGCGAATCCCTGCTTCCTCCACATCCCTGTCCGCTGCCAGTCTGCAGGAAATCGTCCTGATCTGCTTTCCTGCCAGGGCGGATATGTCATAGGAAACCGTGGTCCAGTCGGCCCCCACCAGCCTGTCTCCCTCCAACAGAACCTCCGAACCGTCCTCCAGAGTCAGCACCGCATCCAGGGCAATCTCCGCGCCGGAAGCCCTGGCTGTGACCGTGAACAGCATGTCCTCCTCCACCAGAAGCGCCGCGCTGTACAGGCGGATAAGGGATTCCGTATTCTGTTTCATACTCCCGGTCAGCAGCAGGCTGCTGCCGCCGTACCAGGCATCTTCCATATCCAGATCTGCCTGGAGTTGGTTTCCCGTCTTGTTTTCAATGATATACCGATAAGTGGGCAGGATATCCGACAGACTGCGGTTATTCCAGTCCCACAGGCTGATCTGATACCCGTTTTTGAAGAAGCTGTAACCGTTCCCCATGGAAAAATTGGTCACAAAGGGCAGGGAGGTCACAGCCGTGCGCTCCGCCACATAAGAGGAAATCCCGGGCCACTGTCCGGCAGCCTCCCCCTGCTCCGCAGAAGGGTCCCCCTCCTGATTAACCCACAGCACATTTTCCTTTTTCCGGAAATCCGCCATGTCTTCCGCGTCGAAAAAGGCCCAGCTTGGGCAGTAAAGCCCCAGGGAAGTCAGGGTGCCGCCCTCCGGCTTCTCAAACAGCTTCCAGTTCACCCTCGTCCCATAGCCATTGCTCTGCAGATCAATGCCCGCGTACAGGTCATAGGGGTCCAAATCCAGTTCTTCCGCCAGGGTGACGGAGTCCTTCAGCAGCTCCCTGCCTACCTGGGCCACATCCTTCCAACCGAAGTTCAAGAACATTCCGTCTGCCAGTTCTTTGCCGTTGTCCGTCAAAAAGCCCGCATTTTTCTCTGTCAGGGCATTCTGCCAGTCCATCTTTCCCTCTTCCGTCATGGAATCATAGTAAATCAGTTCCAGTTCCGGCGCCTGGGCCTTAAAATAAGCCAGAAACGCCTTCATCCTATCCGCATGTTTTTCCGTCAGGGGTTCCTCCCCGGTTCCCTCCGTCTCCTGATTGATAAACCATCCGTCAAATCCATACACCCTTGCTGCCTGAATCAGCTTGTCCGCCACGGGATAGGCCCCGCCCTTTTCCATCAGCAGGTCCTCAAGCCATTCCATTTTTCCGCCATGGGCGGTCTGGGGCATAAAAACCGTGCCCAGTACCTTGACGCCGTTTCTGTGTCCCGCATCCACCACATCCGCGGAGGGAGGAACAATGAGCCCTTCTCCTGAGGAACCGCCCCAGTACACCAGACTGTCCACATACTGCCAGTAGGAAAAAACATTGGCCTCAGCCGTGTTTCCTCCATGGGGAAGATTACCGCTGGTATTGCGGTTCATAATGGAGAGCGCCAGTACCTTTGTGTCCCTGTTCTGGGTGGAATTCACGGTATCCAGTCTTTCCCTGTCCCGCCGGACAGCCAGGGGAACGGTACTTTTGTGAAACATCAGTTCTTCGTCCTCCTCCGGTTCCCATTCCAGGAGCTGTGCAGGAAACCAGTAGGGCACCTCCGGCTGAACCGCCAGAACCAGGTCCGGATTCTCGTTCTCCGGAGTCACGCCGTAGCCTGCCGGAATAGTCGGAATATCGTCAGTATTTTCGTCTTCTGCCGCACTTCCGGAAGCGCCGTCCTTAGATTCCGCCGTGTCTGCTGCCCCGGTGCCGGCCCCCGACAAATCCTCTTCCCTTCCCTCGTCTTGTCCGGTTGTTTTCTGTGTCTCGTCCTGTTTCCCCTGGTCTGCCCTCTTCTCTTCCGGATTTTGCTGCGCCTCCCCGGACAGATCGGTTCCTCCGGCGGAAATCTCATCCTCGCTGCCGCAGGCTCCCAGGCTCATGCCAAGGGCGGCTGCCAATAAAATAGCCGCTATCTTTTTTCCAAAATATTTCCTGCACATACTAAATATTCCTCCCTCATTCCTGCCAACGGCAGCATGACTATGGCGCGATCACGCACTCCTGCTCCAGTTTCACATCATGCTCCAGCATATAATCAATTATCTCCTTCAGTTCCGTTCGATTCCGCATTCCCTGAAGCCGCTTCCTGTCATTCTCCGTCAGCCGTTTTCCGTAAGGCTTATATAACCGCAGCGTCTCCAGATCCATATGATACATGCGGAACGGAATTCCCGTCTTCTCCCGCAGATCCCGGTAAATCTCAAATCCTCCGGCGTCAATATCCCCGAAATGATAATAGACTGCCTGCGGATAACTGGCATAGATTTCTCCAAGCAGTCCCCGGCGGACCCCATTGTGGTACCCCCCAAGATAGACTAATACACTGTCTTCCTCCTGCCACCGAAAATAAGTGGTCAGATTTTCAATGGTAATCACATACTTCACCTTTTCTCCGCCGCAGAAACGGATTCCGCCGATGTCCTCTCCTGAAATTCCCAGTCCCTGCCCGAACAGGCCCAGGTTGATTTTCTCTCCTCCCACAATAATCGCAATCCTGCCCTTCAGATAGACATAATTTGGCGTATGGTAGATTCCGTATTCCGCCAGTATCTCATCAAAGTCCGCCCCTTCGCAGTTTTCCCTGAATCTCCGGAACACATGGGCTATTCTGCCCTCCATCTTTTGAAACGCCTTAGAATCCTGAAAGTGACGGACAGAAAATTCCCTCACATATAACTGCCCGTCATTTCCCTCTATGGCCCGGACAGCGTCCAGAAGCTGCTTTGCGGAAGCGATATCCTCCAAATCCAGGAATTCCTTCACGGATTTGTGTTCCTGCAGCCGCTGGGTCAAATACTCGATAAAAGCCAGACATACCGGCCCGGGACTTTGTTCCCTATAGGTCTCCAGCAGCTGCCTGACATTGAATGCCATATCCTTACGCTTCACCCGGCTGAGGTAAGCATAGGCTTCCTCCAACTTTTCTGCAGTCAGCCGCACCTTTGTGATAATATGCCCTTCCCGCCTTCCCTTCCAGAAAATCTCAATGAGCTGTTTTTCTGCAAGTTTCTCCATAAAGAAATGAATTTGTTCGTATTCCGAAGAACTCTCGTCAAAATAAGCCGCCATTGTCTTTCGCGTAAAAGGAAATTCGATATGAATATTTCTCCTGTTTTCCCCCGTGGAAAGCAGGCTGGACTCGTACGTATCCAGGAGCTTGTTCAACACATATCTGTCATACTGCGCCATTATAATATCTCTCCGCAAAGCTGACCTTTTCATCGGTCATAATCAAAAGCGTCTCCTCCACAAAGGGACTGATATATTGAATCTTATCCGGCGGCGCTGCGATCAGAATCTGCAGAGGAAGCCTGCGCAGGAATTCCAGTACCCCGCCGATCCGCTCGTCATCCATATTGTTGAATGCTTCGTCGAACATCACCAGACCCACGGCCTCCCCGCCGATACCGTTGCGGTACAGCTGCACAAAGGAGGCTGCTACCGTCACATAAAACGGCGTCTGAGTCTCTCCTCCGCTTTTCTCCTCACATACCTTGGAGTACAGAGAATAGCTGTCATCGCTGTGAAGAATCCGGATATCATAATCCATATAGGTTCTGTAATCCGTAAATTCATCAAGGGCTCTGGCGCTGTTCTCATTGTCCAGCGCCAAACGCTCAAACAACTCGTCGATGACCTCTTTGTGGTTTTCATGGAACAGGCCGCTGAAAATGGATTCCCCCTGCACGGCATTAAAATCGTCCATGATCATCTCATAGTAGTGGCGATACCTTTTGCTGGGCATAAACAGGAACTCATACCTTTCATTGCTGAAACGGATATCCTTTAACGCCCGGTTCAGCTCCCGAAATTCTGTCTGGGCATTTTTCATATTTTCCTGCAGCTTGGCCAGGAACTGCTCCCGAAATTCCTCCTCTGCAGACCGCCTCGCATTCTCCACCTTCTCCTCATACTTCAGCAGCTCGGAATTTCTCAGTTTCGTGTATTCCGCCTCAAATTCCGGATAACCTTCCAGTGTTGCCGCCGCGCCGAAATCATGAGCAGTCTTATATTCCGTCATGGAGTTCGTCATGGCCTCCGTACACTTGGCTATGGTAGTCTGGTTTGCCTTTCTCCTGCGGGCGAAATTGTCCTTGAACTGTTCCCGGCTCTTATCCTTCAGCTGTTTTTCGTAATCACGGTTCCAGAGAACGATCTCTGTTTCGTATCTGACGGCAAAGTCGGCGCAGATCCCCTGCTGCTTCGCCAGAAAGGCCTGTTTTCCGCTCATCCGCTCTTCTGCATTTCGAATGCTCTGCTCAGCCCGTCCTACGCTGCGGTTCAGATCGGAAATCTGTTTCTCCTTCTCATTGATAATCTTCTCCAACTGCTGCAGCTGAAGCTGTTTCATCAGCATATTGGAATTTCTCTCCAGGGTGGCAATATTATCCCGGCAATTCTTCATTTCCTGCTGTGTACCCTGCAGATCCGTCAGCACATCCACCCGGTATTTGATGTCCGTATCCGTCTCGGTGGAAAGGGGTTCCTGAAGCTGCTCCAGACTCCTGAGAATATTCTGTTTCTCTTTTAACTGCGCTTCCAGTTCCGCGCTTTTTGCCTTCGCCTGCTCCAACTGCACACGAACGGCATTCTGGCCGATATAGGGCGTCTCAAAGATAGACGGCTTAATGGCGCTTGCCACATGATTCTGATACCGCATACATTCCCTGGTAATGGCCGTCTTATGCTTTTTTAACTGGCTGTAATGCCCGCACAGGGTAACCTTTCCCAAAACCATATTGATATAGCGCTTCGCATACTTATTGCCGGAAGTGACCACTGAAGCCAAAGAGCCTTCCGGGGCAGTATCATATCCGTCCAGGTTCTGGGTATTGATCAGGCCCACGCCGTAAGTCCGCTTTTCCCTGCGCAGCCTGTCATACGTTCCCAGCGCAATATCGAAATTATCCGGCTCCACCAAAATATAAAAACGCTGCGTATTGAGATAGCCTTCTACGGCGTTTCGCCAGCTTTCATCCGTAATTTCAAGCATTTCACACAAAATCCTGGGTTCCTGCATCCTGCCGATCCGAAGGAATTCTTCCCGGATAGCCTGCATTACCCCCGTGACCTCCTCCGGATAGGAAAGCTTCTTCTTCTTCAGATTCTCAATCTTTAACTCCCATTCTTTCTTCTGCCCGGACAATTCCCGTATACGGATATCCAGTTCCGCACGCTTTTTATAGACCCGGCCGCTCATCTGATTTTTATAGGAAATGACCTGCTGCAGGATAGCCTTAAATGCAGAGACATTCCCCGTTTTTTTCAGTTCTCCCAACTGTACGGAATATTCCCTGATGCATTCCTCCACATCCGGCACCTTCAGGAGACAGTTCACCTGAGCCTTCGCTCTGTCTACACGGTTCATAAGTTCGTCCCGCTCCTGCAGAAGACGGCTGTGCCGCTCCTCCAGCATCTTCAGTTTTTTCATCTGTTCATCCCTGGCCATGAAATCCTTATCGCTGGCAAGCTCCGCATACAGCTGGTCCCGGATTCCCTGTTTCTCCTCCTTCTCCGTACCGGCCAGCCTGATCTCTCCGTTCCAGCTCTCGAGGCGAAGCTCCTCATGAGCAATCTCAACTTCCAGTCTTTTAATTTCTTCTGCCAGAAGATCTCCCTCAATGCGCTCCAGAAAATATTCATACATCCTGTCCTTCTGAACACCTTCCTGCACCTGTCTGTGGAAGCCCTCGATTTTCTCCAGTCTTCCCATACGCAGCTTTATCTTGTCCAGGGTATGCTGCAGATCCTGATAGGTTCTCACATTCTCCCGCAGAATCTCTATGTTCACTTCCTTCTCGTCCAATACATAGGAATAGACGAAATCCTTGATGTCATCAATGGGCCGGAATGCCATTGCCTTGGGAATCAGTCTGAAAAATTTATCCTCCAGTCTGCCAAACCGATTCTTGATCATCTGTTTTGCGTCTTTTTCCGTGGTGCACCAGATTTTTATCTTCTTTCCGCTGCCTGCCCGAAACTGGGAAATGGATTTGGGCACCTTTCCCTGAAAGAACAGTTCATCCTCAAGACGCTCACCGTCCATCAGATACCGGACAGTCTTCTCCTGGCCCTCCGACGCGGAATCCACCACTGCTCCCACAATAAAATATTTCTGCCGCTTTTCCTCATAGAACTCCAACGCCACATGGGCGCTTATCTCCCCGGTCCGTTCATAAGGCCTGTTTTCCCTTCCTGTCTTGCAGCGGATATAGCCCGTCAGCTTTCGCTTGCCGTTCTCATGGGCCGCCTTGTTAAAATAGTTGGCGGAACAGGTGACCACAAACTGAATGGCATCCAGAAGCGTAGACTTGCCGGCCCCGTTTTCCCCGGAAATCAGGACAGAATTCTCCATGTCAATCATCGCGTTGGTGAACCTGTGCCAGTTAATCAGCTTCACTCTCGTCAGTTTCTTCATTTTCCCTGCCGCCCTTCCGATAATTTTCTAATTTTCCATATACTTGCCTGATATCCTCCACACGCACCGCCATGAGAACTGAGTCGTATATAATCAGACGGGAATCCTCATTAGACAGCTCTCTGTCCAAGACCTCCACCAGCTGAAATCTGCGCAGGGTGCTGACGGCGTTTCGCAGAGTAGTCTTGTCCATTATTTTCTCCCGGATTTTCAGACTTAAGAACTTCTCATGAATATCTCCCATATTGATGATTACCTCATCGCTGGCAGATAATTCCCTCTTTTTCTCATCATACAAAATCCGCAGAATCAACAGCAGTATGGATTCAAAGAGCTTCATATGATAACGGTTATAATTCTGCGGGTTCGTCAGCTGCACCACACCATATTCTTCATTGATCTCCAGTCGGTAACCCAGTACGGACAGATAACCGGAAAACTTTTCCCTGTGCTGCGTGATAAAATAATAATCCCGCCTGGATGTCTCATTTCTCCTGCACACAAAGCAGTTTGCCAGCAGCCTGTTGCAGATTCTCGTAAATTCATCCTTATCCCTTTGCAGCATACCTTCCAGAAAATCCATCTCTCCAGTCCCCTTCCCCTGTTCTGTCTCGAAAATCTCGAAATCCTGCTTTATCCTGTGTCATAACGGAATTCTGATCTATGGCAACAGTTCAGTGTCCTGTCTGAACAGTTCCGATTTATGATACTTTCCTGATAATTGCAAAATCGCGAAAACGGTATCCGTTTATGACAATATCTTCCGCTGTCTCTATCCTGTACTTCATGTTTTTCCTCTGTCCATATAGCCGGACATAAATCAGACGGACAAAATCCTCCGCTGCGGCAAGGGGCAATTCCGAGGCCATCATCCTCTCCCTCTCCTGCAGGCATTCCATGACATAATGGTTGATTTTCCGGGGATTCAGCACCCGCTCCATTTTTTCCATCATCTTTTTCAGCTTTTCCTGCCGCAGTGCGGCATTGGGCAGATCATCGGCCAATTCTACAGGTTTAAACTCTTTTTTCCCTTCAATGGGCACATGGAGGGATTTTTCGTCCAATACGCTGCTGCTGTAGATTCTGATCAGTTCGTCCAGAAAGGATATTCGGTAGATTCCCCCCAGTTCCATGTCTTCCTCATTGATTTTCTCATTTACCTCCGACAGAATTTCCTTCAGCTGTCCCCTCACATCCTCTCCTCCGATGAGATAGAACTTGGCCCGGTTAATGGCTGCTTTCTGATACTGGGTATTTTTCTGATTGATTTCCGCCAGGATGTCATCCATATTCTGAAAAGCGTCAATAATTTGATGAATATATTGATATACCATTTCTTCCGCCTGCTCCATGGGAATCTCGCGGATGTCCGCCAGTTCCGCCCCGGTCTTCGCAATATAGGCTCTGCTGCGGCTCTTGCTCTCCAGACGCTCCACAATTTCCGGTCGGAATTTGGACACATTATCGGATGTCAAAAGGCGGTGATATGCCTTGTCCACGATATTCTCGATATAGTCGTTAAAAAGCACGTCCATGATTTCCGCCGGAGTTCTGTACTTTGTAAGCTCGTCAATATAGCGCTTGATTCCGGAATTCAGATTTTTCAGTCCCGTAATCAGCATATCCGTATTCTCCAGTATAGAGAGAAGCACAATGCCCGGGTTGTCTGTGCTGCTCCGCACCAGGCTGTAGATGGTATAAATATAACCCTGATACTCGATCTGTTTTCCTTCCTCAATCTCCAGAAGTGTTTTCAGAATCTTTACCGCATATTCCCGGAAACTTGCCCTCTGTACATAACTTTTATCCGTCTCGATTTCAATCCATCCGTAATACTCCAGTCTCCGCAGCATCCAGTTGGCCTTGTCCCGGCTGTTCTTTCCGTCAAAACTCTCATCCTCAATGGCCGCTGCCTGCTCCTGTTCGAAATAATACTGCAGCTCCTGCACCAGGATATCTCTTTCCACACCAAAAGAAAGCTGATTGCTCATAACCGAAAACAGCTTGACCAGACATTCCCAATATATTGTTTTATTCGGCGACGCCAACGGCACGAAAAAATTCTCCGAGAGAATCTGAAACATTCCTGCTTCCCCTCACTTATTAGCAAAATATTTCTTCCGGTCCGCCCCTACGCATAATACTGCGCCTGGGCGTCCCACAGCCTCCGGTAAAGCCCCTTTGCCGCCAGAAGCTCCTCATGGCTGCCCTGTTCCGCAATCCTGCCCTCCTCGAAAACCAGTATCCTGTGACAGAAATGACAACTGGAAAGCCTGTGGGAAATATAAATTGCGCCTTTGTCCCTGGTAAAGCGGTTCATCCTCTGGTAGATATCCGCCTCCGCCACCGGGTCCAGAGCCGCAGTGGGTTCATCCAATACCACATAGGGCGCATCCTTGTACAGGCACCGGGCAATGGCCACCTTCTGGGACTCCCCGCCGGACAGCTCCACCCCATCCTCGGAAAACCGCTTGAACAGCTGCGTGTCCAATCCGTCCGCCAAAGTGCGCAGCCGCTCTCCAAAACCTGCGTTTTCCAGGGCTTCCTTTACCCGCTCTCCGTCATATTCGCTCTCCGCCGCCACATTTTCTCCCAGTTTAAAGTCAAAGATCTGGTAATCCTGGAATACCGTGGAAAAGAAGGACAGATATTCCTGGTACTGATATTTCCGGATATCCACGCCGTTGAGCAGAATCTCCCCCTCCTGGGGGTCACAGAGTCTGCACAGAAGCTTGATAAAGGTGGTCTTGCCGGAGCCGTTGCGGCCCACAATGGCAATCTTCTCTCCCTTGCGGAAGCGGCAGCTGATGCCGGAGAGACTGGGACCCGGAGCTCCCGGATAGGCAAAGGTCACGTTCCGGAATTCGAATTCGTAGTTGTCCCGGATTTCCTGTGTTACCGGCAGGGTTCCCTCCGCCGTGGCATTGGGCATATCCAGATACCGGAAATACACCTCCACATACTCCAGGTTCTGCAGAAAATCCCTGACAGTATCGCAGAGTCTGGTGACGCCGTCTCCCAATTGAGTCACCATCCCTGTATATTTCAGAATGCTGCCCACATCGAAGGCTCCGAATATGGCCTTTGCCCCCACAAACAGATACACAAGCAGGTCAAAGCATCTGGAAATCAGGATGGAGTAAAAAGTTTTCCTTCTTTCATAGCGAAAAGCAGGCTCGATCTCCCGGAGATATTCCCCGCCCAGTGCCTGAAGCTTCCCGGAGATCTGTTCCTTTGCATGAAACATGCGGATATCTTTCCCGTTCCGATACTTGCTAAAACAGCTGTCCATCAGGTACATCATCCGGTTTATGGGTTTTTCCGATGTTTCGTTTGTTTTAAAATAGTATTTTTGTATACGAAAAGACGTGTAAATGCTGTAAATAATGGAAAAAGACAGCAATACGAGAAACAGCACAGACACTGCCCAGTGATTCAGAAGAGCGGCTGTCCGGTCCTCCCCCACTGCCTTTGCCCGGAAAAATTCCGCCACCAGGGCAATGGAAATGCCGATGGTCACCAGGGCCTGGAACACCCCTCTCACCTGTCCCACCAAAGCCAGAACGCCCCTGCTGTAATGCCATCTGGTAATCCTCTGCTTTGTCTCGTTAATCTTGGGGTCCGCGCTCATGGCGTAGTCCATCTTCCAGGCTTTCTCCGCCACCGCCCTCTCAATGTGTTTCAGCACTGTATACTGCAGCACGTCCAGAAGCTGCCCCCCGAAATCCATCATTCTTCTGCCCAGGAAGTTCAGTCCCACCAGCAACAGCGCCATCCGGAACAAATGGGACATGCTTCTGCCCGGGTCCGCCAGTTCCGTGAGAATCCCGGCGGAAAGCAGGATGCCGATGTAGGGATAGGCAGCCTCCATCACTGCCTGCAGCAATGCCAGCGGGAAGATGCCCGGAGATTCTTTTGCCAAGTAAACAATGGCCCGTTTCATCTGCTTTGACGCTGCCCCTGCTTTTGCCGCTGCAGATGCTTCCTGGGCCTGCTGTTTTGCCGCCTTTTTATCTGCCTTACTCATATTTCCTTCTCCACCTCCTCGCCTTCCAGTCCTGCTTCCTTCTGGGCTTCCTTTTTCTGATAGTATTTACTCTGCAGCCGGAACATCCAGGCATATTTCCCGTCTCTCTCCAAAAGCTCTTCATGGGTTCCGCTCTCTGCCACCCCTCCGTCCTCCATCAGCAGAATCCTGTCGCAGAAACGGGTGCTTGCCAGACGGTGGGAAATAAAAACCGTGGTCTTGTGCTCCGAAAACCGGCGGTATTTCTGGTACAGTTCGCTCTCCATCAGAGGGTCCAGCGCCGCCGTAGGCTCGTCCAGTACCAGTAAAGGCGCCTCCTTGTACAGGGCCCTGGCCAGCATCAGCTTCTGCATCTCTCCTCCGGAAAAGTCCGCCGCATCCTCATAGCTCTCCTTGCCGAACATGGTTTTCAGGCCCTGGGGCAGCTTTTTGATCTTATCCTCCAGGTCCGCCATTTTCAGACATGCATCCATGTGCGTGCCGTGGTTCTCCTGGTCATTGTGCTGTTCCTGCCGCCGGCTCTGCGCATTATGCTGCTTTGGTTCTGCCCCGGCTTTCCTTCCTGCGGCTTTCTCTTCCCCCGAACCTTCCCCTGAATCAGGAGCCGCCCCCAGGGCCAGATTTTCCTCCAGAGACATGGGAAACAGCTCCGCATCCTGGAACACTCCCGAAAAATACTTTAGCCAGCTGTCTTTGCTGTACCTGGAACGGTCTACGCCGTCTATGAGGATTTTTCCCTCCGTAGGGTCATAAAAGCCGCAGAGCAGCTTGATAAAGGTTGTCTTTCCCGCGCCGTTCAGCCCTACCAAAGCCAGGTTTTCCCCCGGCTTCAGCGTCAGGTTCAGGTCTTTGAGAACAGGGGTTTGGGAACCGTCATACCGAAAGGTTACATGTTCAAAGGAAATCTCGGGAACATGCCCTGCCGCCAACACAAGCCCTTCCTTCTCCTTCTCCCTGCCCCGCTGCAGTTTATCAAAAAAATGCCTCTGCTCTTCCACATAGGAAGCTTTCTCGTGAAGCAGCCGTATCGCCTGGACAATGGAGCCGCACCAGCCTGCAAACCCTCTGACCACCCCAATATAAAGCACGAATCCCGCCGCATCCAGACGGCCCTCACAGACCAGGTAAATCAGATACAGATAGGCCGCGCCCTCCCAGACCATCTGGCTGAAACCGTTGACCGCACCCTCCAGAAAATAATTTCCCTGCTGCCGCACGGTATAATGAAGCCGCTGCTTCAGTTCCCGGTTGAACATCTTCCGAAGCCAGGGGGGCATCCAATACAGGTGGACATCCTTGGAAGCCTCATAGGTACTGGTACTCCTGGACAGATATACCATTTTGTAATCCAGTGTCATCCACTTATGGCGGTTCCTGGCATCCCACTTATTGCACCGTATTCCCACCACATAATTCAGAGCCGTCCCTGCAATGACCAACAGCAGAATCCAGAGAGACAGCCCGGAAAGCATTCCCGTATAAAGAATCATCCCCGCCACTGCCGTCAGCACGGCGGCAAATGCTTCCAGAAATCCGGTGTTATAGTCCCTGCTCCACATATGACGGTCCACCAACTGCCAGATTTCCTCCGGAAAATCCGCCCGTTCAATATTATCGTAATTCGTCTCCAGAGCCAGATCCGCAGCCTGCAGTGCCTGCCTCTGTCCTATCCGGCTGCCAAGAATCCCCTTTGTCCGCTCCAGCCAGTTGCTCAAAAGGTACAGGCATACCAGTCCCCCTCCCAGTACGGCAAGGTCTCCCAGTATGCTTCTCACGCTCCCGCCCTCCGTGATATCCGCCACCAGTACCGAAGGCATGTATACGCCAAGCAGGGAGATTCCTACGGCCACCCCGCACCCCGCCAGATACAGCCAGACAAATCCGGGGGATTCCCGGTACAGCGTCCGCATCCAGTACAGCAGGTTTTCCGGGACAGTGCGCTTCTTTTCCTCCGGCTGCTGCCCGCCGGACTGATCTGCCTGACCGGCTTTCTCTGTTTCCTGCTTCTTTTTCATTATCCCTTACCTCTCTGATGATTCTTTTGTTAGGTTATTTAATCAAGTGTTCCTATTCCGGTCAAGGCACCCTGCCCCAAAGGCAGGATATACAGCCTGAAAGGTGTTACCACAGGGCGCCAGATTTGCTTTTTTGCAGGCATTTTTCATACACACCGCAGCGCCTGGCTTAAACCGACGGGAACTCCCCTGGGTCCTCTCACTGCAAAAATCCCGTATTCGCTTTTCAGAAGCCCGAAGGGAAACTGTTCCGGCAGATACCTTTTCAGGAGCCGTATCTTCATCATGGACGTAATCGTCAGATTTTCATCCTGATAGCGGCAGGGAATATCGGTTTCCGTAACCTTACATTGATACAGGATTGCGGACACCGGCGCCGCCATATAGAGGTACACCGTGTCTCCCGTCCGGATACCGGCGCCCTGTTTCCAGTCAATCACTTCCGCCTGCTGAAAGGCAGCTTCCACATCGTAAAACTTTGGGTTTGCGGGGACAAGCCATTCCTTGGGCGGCCGGATTTTCTGCTTCTTTTTCCCGGACGCGGTTGTCTCGTAGCTTGCGTCAAGCATCCCGCAGATCTCCCCAAAGGGAACCGTGCCGTCCAGGAGGATTGTAATCCACTTCTCCTTATTCATATGATATCCCGGAAAGTAACCCGCCTGTGTAATCAGCATGTCGTGAAACATCTGGTCCCTGGTCTTCACATTGAGGGCGCAGACTTTTCCCTTCCCGGAAAGTCCCAGTTTCGCCCTGTCCACCTCCATCACAAGACCATACCACTTCTGATTGTCCTCATGGCGGAGTACCGCGCTTTCCGGGTCCCCCTTCCAGGGGTAATCCGGTTTGGTTTTATAGGCTTTTTGCACATACTGAAGCAGCGCGGTTCTGTAAGAGCCGTCCTTTAATGCGTCTTTACCGCCCTCTTTCGAATTTTCGCTGTTTTCCAAGTTTTCGTCATTGTCTGAATTGTTGTCATTGTCTAAATTGTTGTTATTATCCGAAATTTTGCTGCTTTTCTGTTCCGACATTTTCCCACATCTCCCCTGTTCTCCCTGTGTACCGAAATTCCTTTCAGCAGACTGTTTCATCCTTCCAACCTGGGGCGTGTTTGAAAATTGCTTTCTGGCAGATAGCAGGTATGAATTTTCAAACACGCTCTGAATCCTTAAATCTCAAACTCCCGGAATTCATCCGCCACTTCCTCTCCGGCAATCCCGCCTTTGGCCATCTCGAAGCTGTTATCCCCCAAGATTTCCGCCACACTCTTTTCCGGGTTCTGATGGAGAATGTTCACCAACTCAATAAAATCCCGGATAATCTCCCTGGGAGTAATATGGCTTTCCGCCCCTACCCGGTTGTATTCCACAGTGAGGAAATACACAAGATCCTCATGGGTCAGAACCGGTTCATATTTATAGAGTCCCCCATGGATGTCCCGCAGCTTTTCCACCAGGACATACATCTCCTCCTGGTTCAGCATCTGCAGCCGGATAATGGGCGCGGAAAAGTCCCGCACCTCCCCGGCGGCAAAATGCCCCTCCGCCAGACGGGAGCGCAGGGCTTCGTAGCTGAATACCCCCTTATACTTGTCCTCAATGCACTGGGGCGTTCCTCCCATAAGAAAACCGATGTGCCTGGCCTTGCCCTGGAGAACATCATTATACATGGTAAGAATTTTTTCATAATTGTTTGCCCGCGTAATTGAGTTCGGTATCTTGAATATATTCACCAGTTCGTCGATAATCACAAGCAGCCCCTTATAGCCTGCCCCCGCCAGAAACGCGGCGAAAAGCTTCAGGAAATCATACCAGGTCTCATCGTTTACAATGAAGTTAATCCCCAGGTCTTCCCTGGCTTCTTTCCGGGAAGGATATTCTCCCCGAAACCACCGCAGCACATTGGATTTCAAGGCAGCGTCGTCCTCCTTGTAGGCCTTCCAGTAAAGTGCCACCGCCCTGGCAAACTCGAAACCGTTCACCATACCTTCCAGGGAACCGGCCACCTCATAAATCTGCCTTTCCACCTCTGCCTCGAATTCCGCCCCTTCCAGAGCCGTAGTGGTCTTCACCGTCATCTGGATTCCGGATATCCATTTTTCCAAGATCAACGGCAGCGCACCGCCGTCGGGCTTTGCCTTGGTGGAAAGGTTCTGAATCAGTTCCTTATAGGTGGCAAGCCCCTGGCCCCTGGTCCCTGCAAAACGCCGCTCCGGTGAAAGATCCGCATCCACCACCGCAAAGCCCCTGGCGGCGGCATGGTTCCGGATGGTCTGCAGCAGGAAGCTTTTGCCGCTGCCGTATTTACCCACAATAAAGCGAAAGGACGCGCCGCCCTCCTCAATCATATCGATATCATGCAGTATGGCCGAAATTTCCCGGGCGCGGCCCACCGTGATGTATTCCAGTCCCGCCCTGGGCACCACACCGCCTTTCAGGGCATTGATTAAAATATTTGCAATTCTCGCAGGTACCTGTCTGTCCATATGGCCTTCCTCACTTCTTAGAACCGAATTCTGCCAAAAAGCTGCCCTGCATGTCAGCAGCCTTTGTCACATCAGTCGCTGTTTCTATTATACAGTCAGACAGAGTCACAATCAATACCTGAGTACATGATAAATTACATAAATCCACCCCAATATCCCATGCACTATGGCAAGTGCGATGGAGGAGTATGTCTGGTAGGAAACTACCATGGCCAACGCTGCGCCAAATCCGATCCCTTTTTTCATTGAATCCATTTTCCAGTTCACTTTTTTGATATCCTCCTTCATTTCGGCCAGTTTCACCATTGTTTCTTCCGCCTTCTCCTGGTATTCCTCACCCGGAATCCGTTCACCCCTGAGCAGTTCATTGACATTGATTCCAAGTGCCTCACAAAGCGGCGCCATGGAAGATGCTTCCGGCAATCCTCTGCCGGTTTCCCATTTTGACACTGCTTTGTCGCTGACGCCAACCAAATCCGCCAGCTGCCGCTGTGTGAGATTCTTTTCTCTGCGGCATATGCCAATAAATTGTCCGATTTTTACCTGATCCATCTCTTTTCCTCCTAAATATAGTCACTGCACGACGGCACTAAAGGGTAATGTCGCCAGTATACGGAATCTCCCTCCGAAATACAACCCACGCTCCGTAGATTTTGCGTAGAATCCCCCAAAAAGCAGACTTCATCCTTTGAAAAACGGTTCTGGATCGAATTGGGAAATATCGGTAGAATACTTTCAGATGGGCAGAAGACAACACGGAAGACTTATACTGGCTGTGAACCGTATGAAAATGTCCCTTAACAGGCCGTTTCCGGAGCCGATAGCTTAAGAACCGCAATAACTTCTTCGCCATCCATAGCCCCGGTTTCCGCAAAGCCAAAAGAATGATAAAGCTTCTTCGCAATTTCGTTATCCGGTTCATAAGACAGCCAACAGTACTCCGCATCTCCGCAGGGCTTTGTCCGGATGAAATCCAATGCAAGCTTTACCGCCTCTCTCCCATACCCATGATACTGACAGCGTTTATCAATCATCAGACGCCAAAGATTGTAATTCCTGTAGGCAATCTCCGGCGCATCCTCCCAATAGTCATCCACATCATAGCCAATCATGCAAAAGCCTACCGGCACGCTGCCATCGTAAATTCCGAAGGGAAAAGCCTGGCCGCCTCCCGTGATGGTGGTGTATGCTTCAATTATGCTGACTTTATTCTCCGCCACAAAATGCCTCTGCTCCTCTTTGACACTTAATCCTACAATATCCCATACATTTTTTCCATTGATTTTTTCAAGTCTTAACATATTGTTCCCTGTCCTCCCCTTGAAGATCTATATTCTTCCGCACCCTCTTTAAGACAGCCTGTCTTCAGGTCACATCCAACATTTTCCTTACCTCTTCCAGGTAATCCTCATAGAACTCAAATTCATTATCCAGAATTCCATCTCCCACCGCGTCTGCCGCCTTCTCATTGATCCCCTCCGCAAGAACCTCCAGCATAATGCCCTGTTGGCAGGCAAACTCCTTTAGATTCGCTTTTTCGTATAAAATAATACGCAGAGCCTGTCGTTCCGTGTCCGTCAGACGCTCCCGCAAAACGTCCCATTCTCCCCCGCTTTCCGGTAATGTTCCGTTCCCCTCATTGCCCTCCATGTTTGCAGTTCCGGATTGTTCTGTGATTTCCGGCTGCGCCATAAACTGGAATACCCTGTCATTCCGAGCGCCCTGCAGGTTCCGGTCCGTTTCCGGTTCTTTTTCCCGGCCGTCCTGTTTCCGGATACCATCCTCGCGCTGATTACACGCCAAACCCTGAACGCTTTCCTGGTTCTTTTCGGCTTCCCGGATTCTCTCCTGCCCCTCCGCCGGATTTGTCTTATCAGCAGTCCCATCCCCTGCGGATATTCCCTCATGTGCGGCATGAACGGTCTCTGTCCCTGTCCTCATCTGCCCCGGAACCATACCCCCGTCCTCCGGTACCGTGAGTTTTTCCTGAATCACATACGCTTCCTTCCGGATCTTTTCCAGTGCCCCTCTGTTTACCCGGACCACCGTTTTGGTCTCTTCTCTGTAAAATGCCGTCACCGCCTCCGTAATTACGGTTTCCAGACAGATCCCCGCCTTCTTCAGCTCTTCCTCTGTCACAGAGCTGATCATATCCGGATTTGCGGTAAGTTTATGCTTGTACTTCGTCAACTTCCGCAGCAGGGACTCCATCTGCTTCAAAACGTAACCCATCAGCCGCTTTCCGCTGTCCGTGGTCACCACAGCGCTGAAGGTCCACTGATTTCTGCTGCACACATAGATTTCCTTCCGGGAAAGCATCACCTGCCTGTCCGCCTGTTTTCCTGCCGGACAGAACAGCGCCCCCAGGAAGGGAACCCATGGCGCCATCTTTCTGGTGGGCTGAAACAGGAACCGGTCCAGTTCAAATCCGGCTGCCGCCAATGCCTCCCGCAGCCGCTCAAGGGTAAATAGAAAGCATCTCCTGACCTGTTCCTCCCTCCCTGTATAAAAGGCGGATTTTCGGATGTCATATTTGGACCGGCCACAGAACAGCTCAAAGGCATTCTCCTCCTCTGAAAGCTCCGGATAGTAACCACCCAGGCTATTTTCCTCCACAAAATCCCGGAAACTTCCGGGCAGTCCGTAATAAATGTAGTAATCCTTCAGCCATCTCACAACATATTTGTCCACGGACCTGTCATATACCCGGAAAGCATCCCAGAAAAACAGCAGCCTTTCCAGGCCTTCCCCCGGGTTCTCCACGCCGATATTGTTCAGCAGTTCATAAATATACAAAAAAGCGTACGACAGGGATACATGCTCCACCCTTCCCTCCCGCACCTGTGTCCGCCAAGTAAAAAAAGTCCGCAGCTGCTCATATCCCATCATCTGGTAACTGGGATAATAGGAAGCATAGGGAAC
This sequence comes from uncultured Acetatifactor sp., assembly GCA_910586515.1. GTDB lineage: Bacteria > Bacillota > Clostridia > Lachnospirales > Lachnospiraceae > Acetatifactor. Next base: position 23,565 of record CAJUGL010000017.1, on the reverse strand, counting down.
CGTCACTGCATACGCATCCCGGAAATCCTTCATCAACATGCCCTGGCGGTAAAATAATTTTGCGTTTTCCTGCTGCATCTTCTGATTGTAAAAATGGGAACTGCGGAAATTCAGGTACCTGTCCTCCCTGGCAATATCCCGCATTCGATTGAACAGCTCCCGCACCGGGTCCTCTTCCCGAATCCCGATTTTTTCCGGGCCTGCCTGCTGCCAGCCTGACGGCCTCCGGGTCTGTGTCACCGCTGTCTGATACTGTTCTCTTGCTGCCTCTCCCTGATTCCAGGCTCCTGCTTCTGCCTCCTCCGGCTCCCAGGCTCCCGCTGCTGTCCGATTCTGTACTTCCGCTTCTGTCTCCCCTTGGTTCCAGACCGTTACTTCTGCCTCCTCCGGCTCCCAGACTCCCGCTGCTGTCCGATTCTGTACTTCTGCTTCTGCCTTCTCCTCTTCCTTTACCCCGGTCCGTCTCTCCTCCGCTCCTGCCCGGTCACCGGACAGGGAAAACGCTTCCGGAGCTGATGCCGTCACGCCACCCCGCACCGGCTCTGCATCATACGCAATCTCATAGTAGGGAGCTTCCTCAAAAGAAAGGGACAATGGCCGCGAAACAGCCCCTTCCCTGCTCTTCTCATTCTGTATCTGCTCAAAAATCTCGAATGCCTCATACTCTTTGTCGTATTTCCCCATAGCACCCCATCATCTCCCGCTGCCCGCCTGCTCTTTTAGGCCGAAACAACCCTTTTTGCTTCGGCCTCCGTTACAAACATCTGTTCTATTATAGCAAATATCCATGAATCATACAACACCCAAATGTAAAATTTCCGGATTTTCTCCCTACCCGCGCACCGGGCGCACGTTGCGTAAGCAACAAATTCATCGGTGCGCCCCTGCGCATAAAAACAAGGCCGGGATATACTCCCAGCCCTGTCTCTTCATCAGAGAATATAATCCGTAATGCAATCATACCAGTGCACGTAAGTCCTGCCGTTTACGGTAAGTCTGTCAGTTTCCGGCACATAGTCCCTAAAGCCATCTTCCCGGCCAGTACCAAAATACGCAATAAAGTATAACAACTCAATTCAGAAAACCGTCACAGTCCCTCCATCCACTCCGCTATCCCATTGTCCCGAAAAAAGGTTACCTGCACCTCCTTCCACAGATATCCCCTCCACAGATAAATGTATCCGTCCTTTATCCGCAGGTTCAGGACATAATGATGTCCGTACCTTTCCGGAAAATCCAACCACACACTATCCGCTCCCACGAAATCCCCCTCCGCCTTATACCAGGCCATGCAGGCTTCCGCTTCCGCCGGGTCCGTTATCTGCTCCAGACTCCTGCACAATTCCAGAAGCGTCCGGTATTCTTCCTCCCGCAAAACCCCTGACTCCTGGTTTTTCAGTCCCAACGCCTCTCCGTCCTGCCAGACCGCCGCGCTTTCCGGCTCAGCCTTCCACAACGAGGACACAATGAGGCTGCTGTGGAGACGGTAGAGCGCCGGAGCCCCCAGGACAACCGCCAGACCTGCCGCCAGGAGCCACAGCTTATACTTAACCGGTTTCTTTTTGAAAAACAGCACCGCTTCCCCCAACACAACCAGCAAACCCGCCGCAATCATGGTCCGCCCATACCCCAAAGGCACATTGAGATTGGTCATCCATGGGTCTGCCATCCCCCAAAGCCATTCATCGAGTCGGTAATCCATCATTCCCCCTGCCACATAAGCTATCATCCCCGCAAAGAGCCAGAAAATAACCCAGTCCTTCCTGCCGCTGATCCGCAGCCTTTCCAAACGGAAACCTCTTTTTATCATGCCTTTCATTCCCTCACCTCCCCTATTTGTTCCTGGAATTACTCTCTATTTCGTCTTTTACATACCGAACAAATTCTTCCGAAATATAATACACCTTTCCCTGCTCCGTTACCACATACTGCTTCTCGTAATGAATCCGGTACAAACCATATCGCATTCCACCGTCAAAATAGATGCCCAGGGGCAATTCCCCGTTTCTGTCCCGAACCACATCCCCAGGGGCAAACCCCTGATAAAAATCCTCCTCCGTAAGTTCCGGAATCCCGTATTTTCCGCTGAACCCGGAGCCGTCCTCTCTGTAAAAGAAGAAATCCTCAATCTTGCCGAACTTCTCATTTGCCGCTTCCGCCCCGGCATTGAACCCGAATGCCGCCCCGATCACCAGTAAAATCACCACGCACCAGCACCCGGCAAACTTCAGAAAACGCTGCAGGGTAAACACCCGCTTGTCTCCTGTAAAATAGCCCAGAGAACCATACAGGGCCCCGCCGATAAGCACGGTTGTCAGCGGTTCCGCCAGCAGGTTCGCCACATAGCTGTAGGGAAAAATCATATTCCAGGTCCATCCCCTCATGTCCGGAGGAATCGGGTTCTGTACAGGAAGCACCGACTGATAGATGGCCTCCATTATTTTATAGGGCACCGCAGTAATCAGTTTTGTGGGAAAAAAAGTGTCTCTCACATAAGTGTCACTGTAAAATCCCATAAACAATCCCACCAGGGTAAACACTGCGATCCGAAAACTCCCTGCCTTAAATTTGAAAATACGCTCTTTTAATTTCCGGTCATCTCCCTGGTAAGTCACCCTGGGAATCCGGATCCTGTCTTTCATCTCCTCCATTCCGCCTTGTCTCCTTTCCCACTGTCCTCATAGATTTTCCGGAATTTCTGTCTGGCCCGGTAGATGCGGCTCTTCACCACTTCCGGCGTCAGGTTCATGATCCTGGCCGCCTCCTCGTAGGAAAGTTCCTGGAAATCCCGCAGCAGAAGCACTGTCCTCTCCTGCTCTCCCAGGCACATGAGACAGTCCCTCACCTGGCGGGCCTCCTCCTTGCGCAGGACCTCTTCCTCCGGCAGATTGCGGTTCACGTCCGGTTCAGGCTCCCATTCCTGCTCCTCCAAAAGCTGCGGCTGCTTCTTTCTGGCATAGCTTAAGAACACATTCCGTGCAATGCGGAGCGCCCAGGTGCGCACACTGGCCTCTCCCCTGAATTTATCCAGATGCAGAAACATCCGCAGAAAAACCTCCTGGCTTAAATCCTCCGCCAGGGAGACATCCCTTGTCATGTAAACCAGATAACCGTACACAGCATCCCTGCTCTGCTCATATGCAGCCGTAAACTTCATCCCCAAACGTATCCTTTCCGCAGTTTCCGGAAACGGCGGATTTCCGCCGCGGGCCCGCTCCCAAACCTTCCGTTCACCATTATAGACTCCTTTTCTCCGAAAAAGTGACGGAATAATTCGATTTTTCCAAAATCAGGACCCGCAGGACTTGTAATTCTTCAGCCCGAACCGGTAAAACCAATAGGAGGGCGCCACAAACAGCAGGGAAACCAAAGGGGAAATCATATACCAGATCCCGCTCTCCCGGTCCAGCAGATACAACAGGGGATAATACTGGACCAGAGCCAGCGGAATGCCAAAGGTCAGCACCTTCAGCGCCGCATCCCCGTAGACGGAAAAGGGATATTTCCCGAAATCCCGCATACCGTAGGTAAAAATATCCAGAAAATTCAGATTCTGTATGGTAAAAAAGGACACTGCCGCAACCAACAGAAACAGGCAGAAAAAGAGCACGCTGCCGCAGGCTACCATCATGGCGAATACAAAGACCTTCTTCCCCGTCCACACCACGCCGCTGACCGGAACGGCAATGCACAGCACAATCACCGCCTGCACCAGAAGCCCCAGGCGGGAGAAATCCATGTTGGGCATAATGATCTGCAGGATAACGCTCCTTGGCCGCACCAGAATCCGGTCCAGACTCCCCTCCCGCATCAGCTCCGGGAACACCGCCAGGCCGCCCCCAAACATCTCTCCGATGGCAAAACTCATCATAATCACGGAAAAGCACAGCAGCACCTGTCCGTAAGTAAAATCATCCACTCCGCTTACCCGCTGAAAGATAAACTGTATCCCAAAAAACGTGGTGAATGCCGTCACAAACTGCCCCGCCATGGTAAGCAAAAACGAAGCCTTGTACTGCATCTGGCTCTTCAGCTCCATCAAAAAATAATTCCAGTATAATCTCATTTGTTTTGATCCCTTCCTTTCCGCCTTCGCTCCGGCACATCCTCTGCACCTCACCCGCCGAAGGAGACCACCTTCCCCGTGGCCCTCCTCATGGCAAGCCATCCCAGGAAAACCATGGCCCACAGCCAGAAGACTTGCAGCCCGATTCCCCGAAGGGCCTGGCTCCCGTTTATATTTCCGCAGAAGATCTGCAGGGGCATATTCTGCATGGAACCAAAGGGCAGCAGCTCCGCTGCCCTGCGGATTGGCTCCGGAAAAAAAGGCAGCGGCACCACACCTCCGGAGAAAAAGGAAGTCACCACCCTGACCATAATCCGGATTCCCCTCTGGGAAATAAAATAAAACAAAGACACATACATCAGCATGGCCATAGCCACCGTCACCCCGAAGGCCAGCAGGGCAGACACCAGGAACAGGAACACCTGTGCCGCCGAACCGGGCAGGGTCAGACCGTAGGGCTTCGGCATCAGCGCCCCCAGAATCAATACCGGAAGACAGTTCACCAAAGCAAAAGAGAGACGGTTTGAGGCCGACTGGCAATACCATCTTCCGTACAGCCCCACCGGCCTGGCCAGGTCATAGACCACCTCACCGGAGCGGATGGCGGAGAAAATCTCTCCGTCCCCGAAAACCACCGAAAAAAGAACAATAAAGGACTCATGGGCCCACACATAGCTCACCGTCCGGGAAAGCTCCATGGGCAGCCTGTCCCCGCCCATCCGGTAAATGGCCAGATAACCCAGAACTTCCATCATGGCCCACAGAAATCCTTTTAAAACAGCCCCCAGAACAACCGCCCTGTACTGCAGGTTGTGGTTGAACCGAATTCGGAACATGGAAAAATACACCTTCAATTCTTTTGTCATAGATTGTACTCCTTATACATCTGCGCCACCATTTCCTCCGTGGTAATGTCCGACACCGACACGTCCAGAAGTCCTGTATTTGCCGCAAAATAGGCAATCACACCGGGCACCGGGTTCTCCGACGGCTCAAAGCTCACCGTTATCCGCCCCTTCCCGGCCTCCACCAGTTTCATTCCCTCTCTCAAGGCAGGAGCCTCCCCCTGATAGGTAATCACCATGGTCTTGCGCTCGGATATCTGCTTTTTCACGTCGGAGAGCTTCCCGTCCAGCAGAATCCGTCCTCTGCCGATCAGCAAAATCCGCTCCGTCAGGGCCTCGATATCCTGCATGTCATGGGTGGTCAGGACAATCGTTGTCCCCTTTCTGGCATTCAGCTCCCGGATGAATTTCCGCACCGCCAGTTTGGACACCGCATCCAGTCCGATAGTGGGCTCGTCCAGAAAGAGCACCCTGGGATCATGGAGCAGGGAGGCCGCTATCTCGCACCGCATCCTCTGCCCCAGGCTTAAGGTCCTCACAGGCGTCTGCAGGATTTCTCCCAGATCCAGAAGTTCCGTCAGCTCCTTCACATTCCTCCGGTAGGTATTTCCGTCCACCCGGTAGATATCCCTGATCAGATCAAAGCTGTCCATCACGGGCACATCCCACCACAGCTGGCTTCGCTGACCGAACACCACACCGATGTTCCGCACATGGGCCACCCGTTCCCTGTAGGGCACTCTTCCGTCCACTACACACTCGCCGCTTTCCGGTGTCAGCACCCCGCACATGATTTTGATGGTAGTGCTCTTCCCCGCCCCGTTGGGACCGATGTATCCGATCATCTCTCCGTCCCTGACCGTGAAGCTCACCTCCTGCAGAGCGCGGATGATTTTATACTCTCTGGAGAAAAAAGATTTCACCGCATTTCCCATTCCCGACTGCCGCTTTGCCACCCGGTAAGTTTTGCTTACCTCCTTAAATTCGATCATTTCTCTGGTCTCCCTTCCTCTTTGAAAGTCCTTTCCGTATAATATCTGCCCAAAATCTCCGGCGCCGGAGTCTGCCTGTTCCTTCGGATGGCCTGTCCGAAGGATTATTGGTACAAGAATTATTTTAACAGTTTATGAAAAAAAGAGTAGACTTTTCTTTCATTTTGTGTTAAGGTATATAATTAATACGGCCCAAAAATATTTTCTATTATTTCATCCTGTATTCTGCGACTTGCCGTATAAACTATTTTTCCTGACAAAAATTCCTTACTCATGAACCAGACACCTGCAACACCCGTAAAGATTAAAAATATCTTTGACAGATCCCCGGGTTCTGCTGTTTTTCACCGTGAAAAGAAATTTATAGAAAACGGAAAAGGCAGGAACCATGTTATTTCGGGTGTTTCCTGCTGAAAAAAGATCGGTTTGGAAAAAGACGAAAGCACTCGCGAAGAGACCAGAAATCGAGCAGGGGTGATTTTACCCCTACTCGCCGCGCGGCCCGTGCGCCGCTTTAGCGGCTAATTTACATTACGCGGGCCTGCGCATAAAAGAAGGGCAGCCAAAATCATAGGCTGCCCCGGAAGGGATACTGCCGCAGGCTCCTTATCCCAGACGTTTCACCGGTATCCAGATGGCACTTTCGTAATTCTCGCTGTCTGTATCGCTGCCGGAATACCACTCAATATTAACATGAAACGCCATCTCATACTCCCTGTTTCCGGGAAGCCACTCCCTGAATATCCGCGTATTAACCGTCTGCAGCGCGTTGGGCATGGCGCCGGTGCATCTGAATTTCGCCCACTCACTGGCAGGAATGTCGATAACCTTCATCCCCTCCGGCACTTCACCGCCCTGATAGGCTCCGGCGATATAATAACGGAAATGTTCCGCATCGCCTTCGTCCTCCAAGCAGACGCCGAATTCTCCCACTGCGCACTCCGCGATGACCTGCCGGATGCCTTCCTCTGCCGGCCCCCCGGCTACATCCTGTCCGCAGTATTTCCCGCAGAATTCCTGCCAGAATTTAGGAATCTCCTGGTAGGAGTTTTCATAGGAAAACACCCTTTCAAACCCGATCATCTTCATGGCTTCTCTTTTTTCAATCCTGTACTCCATCCTGCTGCCTCCTTTTACTGAAATCTCCACTGTCAACGGAAGAAATACCTTGATCTGATGCGGCTGTGTCCGAAGCTGCATGGGAGATACCCCATGGAAGCGGGTGAAAGCCCTGGTAAAACTCTCCGGTGTATCGTACCGGTACTTGTACGCCAGGTCTATGACCTTCCCTTTCCCGCCGCCCCGGGCTTCATTCCCGGAAGTATTGGACTTCAGCACCTCCAGGCCTGCCAGATACAGCCTGCGGTTCCTCAAATACTCTCCGATGGAATATCCCGTAATGATTTTAAAGCACTTCTGGAAATAAAAAGGGGAAAGATACACTGCATCCGCCACTTCCTGCGCGCCAATGTCTTCCAGCAGATGCTCCTCCATGTAGTCGATTGCCGTCTTTAATCCCGTCAGCCAGTCCATGCTTCCTCCCTGCCGCCCTCCGATTTCGGATGGCCTTCCGTCCGTTTCCCTTAGTGACAAATCCATAATACCCTTTCCGCCCGTAAAAATCCTGACTTTTTCTGCTCACTCTTGTTGGCTGTGCCTCACTTCCTGACCGCTCCCGCCCGGACATGATTTACTTTTCTCCGGAAAAATGCTATCCTGTAAGAAAGTAAAAAAACGTGAAAAATACAGAAAAACAGATAAGGAGGCATCCTGCCATGAAAGTACTGTTCATCGGAAACAGCCATACCTATTTTAACGACATGCCCCATCTCTTCGCGGAGATCTGCCGGGAAAACCATGCGGAGGTGGAAGTCACCATGCTGGCCCACGGCGGCAGAGGATGGGATTTCCACCTGGAAGAGCCGGAGGTACAGTTCAACATCCGCTATGGCGGCTATGACGCGGTAATCCTTCAGCACACCGCCCATCCCATGGGAGATCCGGATGTGATGGCCAGGAGCGGCAGGGAACTGATCGCCTGGGTGCGGGAGGCGGGAGCCAGGCCCATTCTCTACATGACCTGGACCACCAAGGAGGACGGAGAAGCCGCCCAGAACGCCATGAGCAATGCCTATCTGGCCCTTCAGCGGGAAACCGGCTGTGAAGTCGCCCCCGTAGGAGAAAACTGGTGGAAATACCACAGGGAGCACCCGGATACAGAATTGTATGCGGAAGACGGACAGCACGCCTCGGAGGCAGGCTCCCGGCTGGCGGCTGCCACCATCGCGGAAGTATATCTGCAAAGGAAGCTGCCTTAAGCTGCCCTTTCCCTTAGCCAACTGCCAGGCCCGCTCCATGCCCCAGGCCATTTCTGCTAAGTTGTCCTATGGAATCCGCATGGGTCCCTCCTGCCATGCTCTGTCCGATAACCTGCCTTAAAGTATAGCACAAAATCCCCCAGTTGCCCACCCCGGACCCCATGCCCTCCTATTCCCTTCCTATTTCATCCCCATCGCTCCCCTGTCCGCCAGATCTGCAGATGGTAATTCAGGCAAGTCGTTTGGAGAGCCAGAAACGTGTCGTACATCATAATAATGACCGCTCCCCTGGCCTGTGCCCTCCCGGCTACGAAATCCGGTACACGAATCCTCCCAGTGGTCCATTGTCTTCGGGAACCGCCAGGGCACCTGACCTGACTGCCAGACTCCCGATCAGGCCCACCGTGTGGAACAGCAGCACCCTCGACATCACCGGCTCCAGAATCTGCCCCACGCTCTTCGGGGCATGTACCCCCATGACGGCAAGACCGCAGTCGTACAGCGATTCATACAGCCCGGCAAAGGAGGCAATCTCTTCCCGAAAAACGGCATTCAGCCTCTCCTTCTGCCCTTGGGCGAACACCGGGACCATGGCTCCGGCTTTCCCCTCCAATACTGCCTCCAGGCTGCGGGCGATTTCGTCCCCATGGGATGCATAACGGTTCTTTGAGGGCAAAATGCCGTAGTCCGCATAGCAGGCGGCATATCCGGAATGTAAGCCGCAGTAACCCGCAAAAGCCCTGCTCCAACAGGGATGGTCCTCCTGAAAGGTAAATGTGCTTCCGTAACAGATATCACCGCACACATCCTCCCGGGCCGCCATCTTCCGACTGTCCCGAAAAAGCCTGCATCCCTCGTTCATCATCCAGAACAGCAGATTCCACAGAAGCCTGCCGTCCTCCATGTCCGCGCCCGGAAACCCAAGCTTCCGCAGCTCCGGCAGCTTTTTCGCACCGCTGATCAGGATATCCCCTACCACCGGGACATAGGATTTCTCCGCTGTCCGGAAGAACTCCTCCATATATTCTTCCGTGAAGATTACCAGGCGTGCCTGATACCTGCCCCCGGTCAGGGCAGTGAGCAGGCCGTAGCGCTCCAACAGGGCGATCTCGTCCTCCAGATATACACTGGCCACGCCCAGTTCGATGGCAAGCTGCCGGATGGTCATGGGTGTATGATAGGTGCTGACCAGGATATTGCCCGGGAGTTTTCTGTCGAACAGGCGCTGATACTCCATGTTGGCGGCTCCCTGAAAAATAACGGTAAACTCAAATTTTGCCGGCTGATAGCTCTTTGTTCCAAATTCTCTTTCCATGCCGATACCCTCCTTCAATAGCTTCCGTGTCTTGAACAGATAATATTTCACCATCTCCAGAGAAAGATGGAGCCTGGCGGCCGTCTCCCCACAGGAAAGCCCCTCAAAATAGTAGGCCACGGTACACTCCCGGTACTCCCTGGACAGCAGGGCCAATTCCCGGCGGAGCGCAGAAAACTGTTCGGTCTGCAGAATATCCTGGACAAAATCCTTCTCGTCCGCAGCCCCCTCGTCAAGCTCCTCACATCGGATGCGGCCCTTTTTGTACAGATATTTTTTGTAGGTGTTGGCCGCAATGGCCCAGATATAGCCGAAGAAGGCGTTGTCATCCCGTATCCTGGGGGCGCTTTTCAGGATGGCCAGGATAATGTCCCCGGCCAGATCCTCCGCGTCCTCCCTGTGGGACACCCGCGAAAGCGCGTAAGCGAAGATGGTCTTCATGTTCTCTTCCACCAGTGCCGAAATCTTTTCCTGTTCCATAGTCCCCTCCGTGAATGGTAAAATTGGTAAAATGCTCTGTTTTGAAAGCTTTCATTTATATAGTACCGGATCCGGCGCAGCGGTTAATGGGAAAATGAAAAATCTCTGTCTGCACCTGCACACCCATGAAGACAAAGAACCAATCCCCCAACCGTGCTGCACCACTGTCGGGGGATTCTTCTTTTCTTTTTACAGCAGCAAAGCACGGGTATCGGTTGGACAACGCTGAGAATATACCATACATTCCCGTAAATTTCTATATTTATTTTACAGATCACGGGGCACGCTCCTGTAGGGCATCCCTGCTACCGTGCTTCGCCTTGTTTTCCATCTTTGTAACCATGCCCCGTCGGTATCGGACTGTTTCCCGGATAGACACCCGCACCCATCAGCCATATCTGAAAAACCGCGCAACCAAAGGTTGATTTTTATCCAAATAAACACATATGGACTTTGAAAAATATGGTCTTATAATAGGAATCAGAATCGATTCAATCATAACACACATCACTTACAAGGAGCGTACAAATTTATGAACAATTTTTCATCCGTTATGAAAAGCCTGCGGAAACAGCGGAATCTGACACAGGAACAGCTCGCGGAAGCACTGGGGATTTCCTGCCAGGCGGTCAGTAAATGGGAGACCGGACTTTCTTACCCCGACATTACCCTTCTTCCCATCATTGCCGATTATTTTGGGGTATCTATCGACTATCTGCTTGGCCACGATACCGGCCGTCAGAACGAAGAAATTGAACAAGCCTGCAGTGAGGCTGAAGAATTATTTGAAAGCGGCGGCTATGCCCAGGCCATACCGCTACTTCGGAAAGCGCTTGTAAGGCATCCGGGCAACGAAAAGCTGATGTACACCCTTGCATGGGCGCTGTCCGGAACCATACGCGAGTCTCCGGATAATTATGAAGAAGCCATCCTTCTGTATCTGAAAATCCTTGCAATCAGTACCGACGTGGAGATGAAAACCCGGGTAACAAGGGATCTTGTCTATCGATATTACACAAAACGGGAGTTGGACAAGGCGCTGATTTACGCCCAGTCTCTGCCCCCGTTTGAGGTTTGCCGGGAATACACCCTGGGAAGAAGCAATGTGCTTCAGGGAAGGGAATTGGCGGAATATCTCCGGTCCAATATCCGGCTGTTCGGAGACGCAATGCTTGAGTGTCTGGAGTATTTTTCCTGGGAAAAAATCTTGTCTCCTGAAGAAAAGCTGCCCTATACCACAGAGTCGGCAAGGGAAAAAACAGAGCTGCTGAAGCAGGTCTTGGCCTAACCCCTGGCCCCATAGAACTTAAAACGGCAAAGCCCCTTCCCTGTATGTCCTCACGAAACGGCAGGACAGTTCACAGGTCCCGGGGCTTTTCATAAGGCTCTGTCAGCCGGAATTGCCGGATTCTATACCACGGATTTCCCATCAACATGGATGGTTTTTCACTCCTGCATGACCATACACTCACCGGAACTGTTTTGCTTCTCCCACCGTGTATGTTCATCAAATTCCGCCTGACTATATTTTTCAATGCCGGTCAGCGTTCCATTTCCGGAGGCATCCGGGTGAGCATAGTCGCGCACTGTATAAATGTCTATTGTGCCGTTTACGCTCCACGAATTACGAAGGGTGCCGCGGAAATTTCCGCCGGTCAGATCCTCGCCGTTGGATGTCAGCACATCCTGAAAGTACCGCACCTTTTCGCCGTTGAAATACCATTGGTCCTTTTTCACATCATAGGTAAGGCCAAACGCCCCGTATTCCTCTGCCATGTCTTCCAGTTCCTCTGCAGAGGGCGGATCACCGGCCATGGAGACGGCGGGCGGCGGATTTTTGATTGCCTCAATGTCACGGGCGGCAAATTCTTCCGCCGAGAATGCCTTTACCCCAATCAGCTTTCCGCCCGGATCGTAGGAACCGTCCCCGGAACGGTCAATGTGGGTGAAGTCACGGACCGCATACACATCAACCACACCCTTTTCGTTGAAATAGCCGTTTCCGGCCTGCGCCCCTTCCGCCACGGTATAGTAGTCCTCAAACCACCGTACAGTTTTGCCCTGATATTGCAATTCTTTTTTGCTGCTGTTGTAGGTCAGGCCGAACTGCTCATAGGGCTGAAACAGTTCTTCATCGGAAATTTCGTCGGAAGGGTCATGATCTTCCGCAAATGCATCCGCAATCCGGGCGGATGTGCTTTCCGACTGCCCGGATGCCGTTCCGCCCCCGAATGCCGCCGGGATACCGCACCCGGCCAGGCATCCCACAAGCAGTACCCCTCCAAGGACCGACACCAGCAGCTTCTTTTTAATCCTTTTGTTCCTATTGTTCATTTTGTTTGTTTTGTTTGTTTTGTTCTTTTTATTCATTTAGATAACACCATCCTTTCTTTGAGTGTATCTAAAGAATACCACCCCCGTTTGTGATACATGTGGGATTTGTTTGTGATTTCTGTGTTGTTTATGTTTCAGATCATAAAGGAAAACCTTACCCCGGCCTGTGTATTGCAGGCCGTACATTGGCTTCCATGCTGATGCAGTATCTCCTGCACAATATACAATCCAAGCCCGCTTCCGCCTGTTTTCCGGCTTCTGGACTGTTCCACACGATAAAACGGGTCAAACAGTCTGGGCAGACTGTCCTCCGGAATATGCGCCCCTGTGTTTTCAACAGAAAATTCCATCTGTTCCTGTTTCATCCGGACGGAGATGCGAATGGAGGCTCCCTGGGGGGAATACTTGATTGCGTTTCCCATCAAATTCGAAAACACTTTCTCCATCAACAGCTTGTTTCCGCTTATAAGAGCGGAGGGCGGAGCATCCAGTTGTATTTGCAGTTCCTTCCCGGCAATCAAATCTTCGGTTTCGCTTAAATAGGATTTGATAACCTGAACGCAGTCCAGACGGTCTTTTTTGAAATCCGTGCCCGCAGTTTCCAGTCGGGAGACGGTTAAGATCTCCTGCACCATTGTCTCCAGGGTATTGGCAATTTCCATGGATCTTGTCAAATATTTCTCACGGTCTTTGTATGCGCCAATCCCCAACAGCATCCCCTCTAACTGGCCTTTGATGATGGTGACCGGCGTTTTCAGCTCATGGGACACCGCCGAAAAGAAATTTGTGCGGGCCTGTTCCAGTTTCCTTTCCTGTTCAATATCGGCTTCCAGTTTCCTGTTGGCATTCTGCAAATCGGACAGGGCGGTTGAAAGACTGCGCGACAGCCTGTTCAGGCTTTTCCCCAGTGTTCCCAATTCATCCGTCCGTTGTCCGTCAACCCTCCAATCCAACTGCAGGCCAGACATTTTCTCGGATATGCGGCTGATTTCCAATACGGGTTTTGTAATCATGCGGGAGTACAGCCAGGATACCGCAAGGGCACTGGCCGAAACCATGATCAGGATAACCGGAAAAACACGGGCAAAGGACTGCTGCAGTTCCAAAATCTGTTCTGCCTCACCGTAGACAACAAGCGTATAGCGGTCACTGCCATCGGAGAAAGAAAAATAGTACTGGTTTGACAGGACGGGAGAAGCTTCACCAGAGTCATCCACTGCCGTTACCGCATTAGTCCCCTCCCATCCATTCTCAACTTCTTTTGTGGGCAGCGCAATCCAGTGACCGCTGCTGTCGTATAACGCGGCCGAATGGATTGCCATATCCGCAAGAAACTGATCGAACAAACCGCCGCTGTCCGAAAAAGGCACCTGTTCCAGTTCGGAAATAAAGTTCTGCGCCCGTTGATCTAAAATGGTGTTCAGCTTGTTGGAATAAGTCCGGGGCATCAGCCATGCCAGGATTCCGAACACTAACAGCGATATGCACAGCAGCATAACCACAGTAATGAGAAATACTTTTGCAAACAGACTGCCTTTAATGCTCTTTATCAATTTTATATCCCACCCCTCTGATTGTCTGAATAAAATCGATGCCCAGTTTTTTCCGCAGGTTTTTAATATGCGTATCAACCACACGTTCCTCCCCGTAAAAGTCATAGCGCCACAGCTTATCCAAAAGGTTCTGCCGGGTTAGAATGCGCCCCTGATTGGTGAGGAGTTCCTTCAGCACCTCAAATTCCCTGGGCGTCAATTCAAAAACGTTTTCCCCAACTGCGGCCGTATAATTGTCGCAGTCCAGAATCAGGTTCCGGTAAACAATCGTTTTGTGCCCGTCTTCCTGCATCCTGCTGCTCCGCCGCAGCACAGCGGCAATCTTCCGAATTAAGATCGGTACGGAAAAGGGCTTCGTGATGTAGTCGTCCACCTGCAAATCCAACCCCCGGATTTGTTCTTCCTCGCCGTTTAATGCGGTAAGCATAATGACCGGAACCTGGGATTGCTTTCGAATCAGCTCACAGACAGCAAAGCCGTCAATTTTCGGCAGCATCACATCCAACAGAACCAGATCGAACTGCATGGCGGAAAACATGGACAGGGCCTCCACGCCGTCACCGGCCAACATGATCTCATAGCCAACCTCCTGCAGAAAGTTTTTCAAAAGCTCCTGAATGTCCAAATCATCCTCCACAACCAAAATTCTCTGCATAACAACACCTCCCGGAAACAGCATAACACAGTTTTTTGTGATTTGTGTGTAGTTTTTGCGTTGCTGACTAAGATTCCTAGCGGCAAACTTACAAGTGCGATAAGTCGCACTTTGTACGCGGACCTGCGCATAAAAAAATCCCTAAGCTGACATAATATCAACTTAGGGCGAACTTTCTGTCCGTGTTACCACCTAATTTCAGATTTCTCTGCACTCTGTCAATACGGGATTGCTCCGATATTGCTTCCTGGGATAACGGGAGAACTCCGTTGAAGCCTACTAAGACAGATCCGCCCGGTCCGTTCGGTTCACAGCTCGGAGACTGCTTCCCTATCAGTTCATTGAAGATTCGCACCAAGCTGAACTGTTACGAGAATGCACACAAAACGCGAAAAGAATGCGTTTTGGCGCCCGCAAGTCTCGCAAAATTGCATAGAACGCAAATTGCATAGGGCGCAATTTGCATAGGGCGCAATTTTGACTTCGCGAGAGGGGGAGTCTGAACTGTTGCAGCATCCCTGCAGACTGACAGGATGCATCTGAATAGAATCCGCAGTCTGCCCCTACTCCATGGGAGTGACAACGGGCTTTCCGTCCTGGTCCACCAAAACGCTCATCCCGCAGCCCACTGTCAGGGCGGAAGATGCCAGTATATAATTCACGCCGGTTTCCGTATCTACAATAATCTTTTCCACATTGGTAAGTCCCTGTGAATAAACTTCCACAAAACGTTCTTTTGCCATATGCTCACGCTCCTTTCCCATCCTGCCGTCTGCCTGTCTGCCAACACAACCATACCACAGAGCCAGGACCCCGGGTCCAAAATTTCCTGAATGGGCGTCAGAATTTCCTGAACAGCATTCTTTCCGTCAAATGGCATCTCTATTTCGATTCACAGAGGCATCTGAAAATGCTCCCCACATCTTATACTACGCACATCAGTCCATACATGATTACGCAGATCGCCAAACCGATTATACATGCCTTGCTTGTTTTGTAGTCTGCATTTGCGGGATTCCATTTTTTTATTTTGCTGTTTTCAACTAAGTATCCTGTTGTTGCGCTTATTATGCCCGCAATCAGCAATCCGCCTATTTTGATTGCGGGCAGTGTATTATTTTCAATTCCTTTTACTTCAAATACGATACCCGTTATTCCGATTCCCGCG
Organism: uncultured Acetatifactor sp.; assembly: GCA_910586515.1. Taxonomy (GTDB): domain Bacteria; phylum Bacillota; class Clostridia; order Lachnospirales; family Lachnospiraceae; genus Acetatifactor. Next base: position 7,839 of record CAJUGL010000017.1, on the reverse strand, counting down.
CATAACAGCAAAACGTACACTGCAGTTACCGGAATACCTCGTCCGGCCCGTTTCCTGTCCTCTTCTCTGCAGTAGATTTTGTCTATCATTTTGTAGTTGCTCATCTGTATGCCTGCGATAAAATTGAACACATACACAACAAGCAGAAGTCCATTGAACCAAGGTATTTTCAAATTTGCTCCGTTTGTCACACAAAACAGGAAAATAGCTACAACAGACGAAATTCCAACATGCAAATCAATCTGTATCAGCAGTTTCTTCACTTCGCCCATATTGTACTCTGTTCTGTCATCAAATCCTGCAATCCCATTGAAGGATTTGTTTTTGACTGCATTGGAAAGATACATATGCAGGAATAACTGGATTGGGATACAGATCACAAACATACAGAGGAATGTCCCAATGCTGAAAGTATCCGTAAATGCAGCGTGAATGATATAGGCCAGAATACATAAGGCCGATATTCCCATCAGAACCCAGGGCATTTTTCCCATTGATACTTCTTCCTGGATTGGTGATTCTTCCCTGTCCCCATTGCCCAACAATGTGTCAACCTCAACTTCAAATAATTGCGCCAGCTTCATCAGATTGTCGGAATTTGGTCTGGAAGCATTCGCTTCCCATTTGGTTACAGCCTGGCGGCTGACCTCCAGATATTCGGCAACTTTTTCCTGTGACAGTCCTTTCTTTTTTCGATAGTACATAAGATTTTCTGCGAATTGATTTTCGTTCATATCAGGAACCTCCGTTTGTTTTGATGGCAATAATATACCGCTTTATCCGGTTGCACGCTACCAACCATATGGAAATTCCGGGCAACTATACGGCAACTGTCAGTTGCAACTGCTGTTTTTCGTTCCAAAAGCCTCTTTTCCAAAATATGTTTTCATATATGCAAGAAGAAGGATTCCCAAAGCCGGGAAAACCGCCGCCATCAGCATGCCTGCCTTAAATCCCACCTGTTCCGGGGTCAGCGACAGCGTGCTGCCCAAGGTCCCTGCCCACTCCGTAAGGGCAATCTTATCCACAGCGATGCCAAGGGCCTGGGGCGCAACGGAGGCCCCAAGGTCTCCACCCGCCGCCATCAGTGCATAGGCTGCAACACCGGCGGCAGGTATTTTCTCTTCCATAAAAATCAGGGTTCCCGGCCAGAGCATGGCGGTGCAGATTCCCACCGCGGCACAGGCGGCCAGGGACAATGCCCCATTGGAGGAAAGTCCCACCGTCAGATAGCAGACCACAGCCCCCCACATGCTGATTGTCAATATTTTAAAAATATTTTTTCCATATTTCGCATATATCGTTCTGGTGAGCGCAAGCAGTCCCGCAAACAGGGACATGCCCAGAATATCCCCCCATACCTTGGGTATACGCAATGCCTTTTCCGCATACACGGAAACCCAGTTGGACATGGTATTCTCCGCACAGGCGCCCAAAAAGATGCAGGCCATGCAAAGCAGAAGCCCCTTTGTCCCGGACCCGGAACCCGCGGACTTTACCTTATTTTGCTCCATATTCATGTCCGGCAGGGGCGACATCCTTAGCCATACGGACGCGATCACCGGCAGCATGGCCCAGAAAAAGGTGAGATACATCCAGTATTGATTTCCCGCAATTCGGAGAAACAGAGTGCTGATCAGGACCACCCCCACAAAGCCGTAACCGTACAGGGCATGAAGCATGCTCATGTCCTTATCCGGCGTATCCGACGGCAGCGCCGCTATGGTAGGGCTTACCAACACCTCCCCCAGTCCCGCGGCCACAGAGAAAAGAAAGGTACCGGCCACAAGTCCCATGTAGGCGTACCCGGGAAACAGCATGGGAATCAACGCATATACGCACAGCCCTGCTGCCGTCACAAGGGGCATCAGGCGGATGGTTTTGTGAATGTTAAAATGCCTGCTGAAAAAGCTGAAAATCAAATCGATTCCAAGCTGTGTGCAGAAATTGACCAGAACAAGCGTTCCCAGCAGCGTATAGGAGATTCCGTACTGCTCCCGAAATGTGGCAAACAGCAGGGGCGGCAGGCTGAACACGGAGGACATTGCCAGGTTTGCAAAATAGCAGGCGCGTTTTGTTCGTTTGTAATTTGGTTTTTCCATGCGTATCGTTCCCTTTTCTTCATCACTCTCTGCCAACCGGTCTTCCCAGGGTAACAGGCAACCCCATTCTAACACCAACAGGAAAACATGGCAAGTCCCCACAGCACAACTATGGGGACTTTAATCAATCGGCAGATACGATTAATGGCCTATAAAACGCACGCCTCCCAGGGTCCATCCAGAATTAACTGCGCCAGGCGGCAGTTTTCCTCCTCCAGAAGCACCGCCTGTCGGAGCAGGGCTGCCTGTTCCCTGCGCACATCCTCCAACTTTGAAACCGCGATACGGAACTCCGAATCCGTATTATAGGTCAGGGAACAGGCCTCCGCAGTCCCGCCGGTTTTGTCCCGGAAATCGGCAAACATCCCCGCAATATCCCGGCAATTTGCCCCGATCTTTTCCAGATGGCGGCGGCTGCATTCCGGCAGCAGGGCAGCCGTTTCCTCCAGATAACATGCCGCCGACTGTCTGGCGTCGATGAGGCTCACAAGCATACTGTCGTTGACGCACAGCCTCCGGAGCACATTCTCCCTGTCGGAATCCAAGCGGAAGTCTGCGTCTTTCGCAAGTCCTCTGATCCATGCCTCATAGGCTCCCTTTCCCTGCGCATATCCCCTGGACGCTTCTGCCCGGAAGGAGGAGATCAGCGTCCCAAGGGATGCTTTCAACGTCTCCATGGGCGAGGGCGCGTCCTCTTTCTGCCCGAAATGAAGCAGCAGGAAAGGCCAGAAATCATTAAACAGATACCCTTCATTTTCCTCAAATACGATTCTTCTGTCTTCTTTGTCCGCGGCGGAATCCGCCTGCTCCAGTTCCCGGAAAATCTCTCTGTCAAAATAGGTGCGGCACAGGAAGCGGCCGCCCTCCTCCGTATATCCCGTTATGACCCCCCACTCGGGGGCAACCCGCAGGTTGATGGCCAGAACCGGTTTTCCCTGCCGGATATCCTCCATCACGGCCAGACGTTCCGCCTTCCTCTCCTGCTTTTCCACCCTGTCCGCCATCCGGAAAGAATATCCCAGGCTTTGGAACAAAGGCGAAGCATAGTCAAAGGCCACCAGGGCGTCCGTACAGCTATAGTCCCAGACTTCCGTAAAGCAAAGCCTCCAACAGGCGCCGCTCATGCCCATGATCTGATGATAGGCATAGTTTTCTCCCATGTATTGCAGCGCCGCATACATGGACCCGACCCAGGGGCAATCCATCCCCTCTCCCCAGGACAGCCTGGCAATTCCTTTCAGAATACATTTGGTGCGGTCTTCCAGAAAGAGACTGGTGCGGTGATTCCTGTAATAAATCGCCTCATTCTCCGGACAACTGATCACATGGATTCCTTCTTTGTTCAGATACACCAGTGTCAGATATTCCGTATCGTCGCTTGCGGTGTCACTGGGAAATGCTTCCTGGTTTACCGGAATCTTGTCCCAGTTGAAATACGCATAATGCGCCATCTTCTCCATGGCAGAGGAAAAGGCCTTCTCGTTTCCGTACCAGGCGCCCACAATCTGAAAGGACTGTCCGTCCTCATAGCAGGCGCTTTTCTGCTTCCTGTCATTTCCCCTGTTCAGGGCAAGGCTGCTGTTCTGTAAGGCATAGGAATAAAAGATTCCTTCCGGCGTCTGATATTTTATGGTCAGTACCTTCAGCCGTTGGCCGGGAATGGACACACCTAGAAACGCCCCGTTGACAGGAATGTTGATATCCTGATTCCGCGCCAGTCCGTTTATAAATCCCGTTACCGGAACCGCCGTCTGTCCGTCCGTATAAACTGCTTCCAGAATCAGGATTTCTCCCGGGCACAGCAGGCTGTCAATGCTGCAGCCAAGCGCTTCCGCCAGGGCAGGCAGCACACTGGTCTCCGGCAGACATCTGGCATTTTCCCATTTGGATACGGCCTGGGGACTCACCTGCAGCCTCTCCGCCAGAGCCTCCCCCGTATATCCCCGTTCCTTACGCAGAAACGCAATTCTTTTACCGGTTTTTTCTATATCTACTCGATTCATTTTCGATAAACCTCCTTGTTTTTCACTGCCTTCCGGATTTTTCAATCCCCATTTCACCAGGCGGCACAGGCTTCCGTTTTTATGGATTCGCCTGCATTTTCGCAAAATAAAAGTTGTCTGTCCGGAAATCTGTCCTCCACAATGCTGCGCAGCATGTGCCTTTTATGATAAGGGAAAAGCACCCCGCTGTCCATACTGACTGTGTTAATCCAGAAAACAAAAAATCAACCTGGGGTTTACTTAAGACCTATTCTTTTCCGAAAACACAGGAAACAGGCAGGGCAGAAATCTTAAGCATTATTTAATGGAATTACAAAGTGACCTGTGATAGAATAAATCAATTGAAAACGATAGGGAGGTCCTGGGAAGTATGAAAAAATTTGCCTGTTTATGTGTATTATTGATTTTGATGTTTTGTTCTGCCTGCGGAAATACAGAAGTGCCATTTACAACAGAGGATACGCAGGAAAGCAGCCGGGCGGGTGATGAAGTTCCAGGTAATGAAAAGATAGATGCGGTTCTCCAAAACAAATTGACCTATTCCAATTTGGACAGTGAATTATCTATGAATGAAGTCCGGGATATTTTGCTGAAATCCGGAATTCCGACAAATCACGTTGATACGGTATTGAACTGGGTAACGGACTATAATAACAGCATGAGGGAATGTCCGTCTTTTTCATTAGTCGGGGATTTTGTTACAATAGACGAAATGGCGGTTGACTATGGGGAATACTACGACATGTCTACGGAATGGTATAAGCGCAATCGTCGAAATTACCATGATGTTGTTTGCAGGATTGCGGCTTATGAGTTAAATCAGGACAATATTTCGGCAGGAAACGTACTTAAAAAAGAATATTTCGATTGTTGGAACGAGAATACGGCATGGCTTTATACAGACGGCGATATTCTGTTCGGACGGGAAGCCGTAGAGGGGGAACATAAGGCGTATGTTCCTTTTCCGCTGATTGACTGGAGTCAGGATGTGCAGGCAGCATACTTTACCCTGTTTAATCCGGTTCACATTACAGAGCAATGCAGCGAACAGGAAATGCTGCAGGCTATTCAGGAAAAATGGAATGAGCAGGAAATTTCCTTCAAAGACAGTGCGTTTTCTTTAATTACCTTCTGGACGCAGAGCGGTGACAGAATATGCGCTTCACATGCTGCCACTTTGATTGAAACAGAGAATGGATATTTGCTGTTTGAAAAAACCAATCCGGAATCCCCCTATTCGGCAGCAAAATTTTCTTCTACCGATGAAGTAAAGCAATATTTATATAACATGATGAATTTAGATTATTCAAAATATAATGATCAAATTGGAACTTATCTTATTTTGCAAAATGATAAGTTGCTTTAAAATGCAATTGACCATTGACAGCCCTTTGCTTTCCTGCAACCGAAAACCACTCCATGCAAATATCGCTTACCGGCTTTGCATGGAGCCAGGCTTCCTGCATTTCCTCTGGGAAAATCCCCCGGTCTTATACAGTCCTTTTTCCAAACTCCCTGAAATATCTCTGTGCCATCTCCGAAGAAATGTCCAGTTTTTTCTGCAGTCTCCCCAGAATATCATCATCGGACAGGCCAAACTCATAGCCGGTCTCGATAATCTCTTCCGCTCTGCCTTCTTCTCTGCCTTCTTCCCTGCCTTCTTCTCTGCCTTCTATCCTGGTCTCCTCAAATACAGTAAACATATTCACATCTCCTCTCTGTTCCAGTGCATTGTAGTCAATCTGATTGTTCAACGCCCCTGCTGCTGTCAGAATGACGGCTCTGTCCACCCGGCGTTCTTTGGTGTATCCGATTGCCCTGCTCCGAATCTCACCTGCGGAACGGCTGCTGTCCAACAGAATCTCCAGAAGATTAAAAAGGTCTACATTGTTCATATTGTGCAGCACAAGGTTGTTCTTTCTCGCCTCCACCAACAGCATCCGATAATCGTTCACATACTTCCTTAACGCCTCCGGAATGTTCAGCATACCGTGCAGACTCGCCGCCCCGTCCCAGGGCTTCTTTCCATAGTATACAGTCACTGTAATCACAGGCATAAATCTATCTGCGCGTTTCATTCTGGACAGGTATTCATCCTCTTCCATACCTTCTGCTTTTTTATACTTTGCGGCATTGCTGTCATACTGCTTTTTGTAGGCACTGTAGTCATAGCCCATTACCCTCATTGGCATGGCATAGTCGATATACTCCTGTGACTCGTTCCCTAACATCACAAACTCTATCCCGTATGCGGTGGATTTCTTCTTTATTTTTATGTTGTCCCTGGATGCCGCGATTCCCTCTGCCTGCTTTTTATGCTCTAGTATGGTGGAACTTTCCGTATCCAGATCCTCCAACTCATGGGGCTGTATTACCTGCTCTCCCTGGAACAGAACTGCATTGAAGAGGTCAGCGAAGCGCGCATTGTCACGCCAGTAGTTCTTCAGTATGATATCCGGCTTTAGATTCCGTTGATTCCTTGCCATGTGGTATTATTTCCTTTCCTGCCTGTTTCTATTATACTATTACGACATGAGAATAGCAAGACCGTCTTCTCCTGTGCAGCTTTGGCCTTTTGTTCTCCCCCGAACCAAACGGTAATCGCAGCAGCCTGAATCAGTTCCGGAATCTTCTGCACTGCCCTGGCTTTCGCACTGATTGCTTTCAGGGCAGATCTTTCAATCATTTACGATTACAAAATACCTTGGATCTACTTTTTTCGTCAACCATACCCCGTTCTCGGACAGATAAAACTTCTCTCCATCCCGATACATATCTCCGCTGCATACCTTCAGCAGCACGGCTTCTCCATGACGTTTTCCAACGGTTAAAGCTGTTCCAACATCATTTGACAAATGTACATATAAACGGCTCATTGGTTTCAGGCCCTCTGCCTCAATGCTTTTCAGAAATCTGGCAGCCGTTCCATGATACAGAAATTCCGGCGGTTCCTGTTCTTTTAATTCCACATCCACCAAAACACTGTGTCCCTGGTTTGCCCGGATCAACGTTTTATCCTGGTTAAAACTGTATCTCTGCTTGCTGTCTGTTTTCACAATTTCCTCTAATATTCCCATATCAATTATTCTGCCGGAATGGTTCACGCCAGCAAGCAATTCATCTACATTGGCCCAACCATGTTCATCTAAAGTAATCCCCGCAGCATCTGGTTTATGTCTTAATACCAGGCTGATAAACTTACTTAATTTGTCTAAGTTCTTCATATATTCTCTCCATAAAATCATTTGTTTTCTATGCGGCTCCTTTTCCCTCATGTTACGAGTCCTCATAAAGACAAAAATAAGGGAAAGAAAAACCTGCAACAAATTATAACATGAAATGAACAGGACGGGAAGAACTGATGAAGATTAATTTTCCCCTTGCAAATGCAGTTCCAATGTGGTAGAATGTCTGGCAGACAGGCAATCTGCCTGCATGGTATGGCAAGACAAAATTGCATAAGACAGTTCGTGACCATCCTGTCTTTAAACAAAACTAGGGATTTAAAAACGGAAGGATTCTGCACATGCTCCCTGTGCCGGAAAAAACCGTTTTTCTGTATGGGCACGTTCTGCGTGCTTTTTTAATGCGCAGAAATAAAATCATCCCTGCCCGATTTTCACAGGAAAACCTTATTACCTGAAATGATGTGGGCTTGCCCGCTTTGTTCTTGCAGCCGGAACTGATAAACAATGAGATTCATTGTGCATATTTTTAACTGCACAGAAAGGAAG
>CAJUGL010000016.1 GCA_910586515.1 uncultured Acetatifactor sp. | reverse complement strand
TTGTAGGGGAAATCAATTTTCTTTCTGCCACGCAACCGAAACAGCAAGGCGCATAAGGAAAATGCGCTTGTTGAGCGCAAGAAAAAACGGTACAGCCCTTGTAATTGGGGCTATACCGCCTAATCTGAAATTACTTCCCTCTAACCGTAAACATTTCTCATAAGTGTTGTTTTACCGGCGCCGTTTGCTCCGAGCAGTCCGTATACTCCGGGTGAAAGGCTTGCATTCACATGATTCACAGCACATTTTGTTCCGTACTGCTTACATAAGTTTTTTAATTGTAACTGCATACAATAATCCTACGGGAGATAGCCATGCAACTCTGTCGCCGTTGTAATGCAGCATATACTTTCCTATATCATAAGGAAATCCTATGACATAGCTGCAGGCCTCTTCGGAATCTTCCAGACTGTTTACAAATACCGTATATCCTTTTTGATAGTCGCTGGAGCTAAGAGCCAGCAGTTGGTCAGCAGAATATTTTAAAGGATACCCGGCAGGTTTGTTATGGGAAAAAATCTCATGCCCGGATTCATCCAAAAACTGAATCCACAGACCATATTCGTCCAGACGGTCAAGCCCGATCTGTTCTATGGAGAGTTCCCCGCCTTCATAGCTTGTCCAGGAAGAAAAATTGTCTGTAAAAGTCTGCGGCCAATGGGCGAGGCTCATCCCTTCCGGATCCTGGCTGAACGGCTTGGTAACATAATCGTCGCCGCCCACAGCCAGGCCCAGGATTTTATCTAATTCATCATTTTTGGAGGAAAGGAACAGAATGGGGCAGTGGGAGAACTGCCGATAAAAAATTTCTTTCGCTGTGTTTTCTGCGGCGTTAGAAATTTTTTTGCGTAAAAAACGATATAGAATGGCTACAATTATTATAGCCCGGGAATCCAGGGGTAAATTATCATGGAAATCAGGAAGTGTTGCGAAAGAAATCAAAGGAGGTATATGAAAATTATGGCAAAATTAGAATTCGGAATTTCGTCCCTGTGTCTGGGGCCTGACGTAAAGCAGCTGCCCCGTGAGGAAATGAACCCGGAGCAGTGGAACGGAGCGGTGATTGACAGCTTTTACAGGGCGGGAGGCACACTGTCCCCTGAGGGAACCTGCTGGCAGATATCTGCCACGGAATGCCGTTTCCTGTGGGATGCTTCCTGCCTGTACATCCTGTTTTGCTGTAAGGAGGCTCCGGAACCGGAAAAGGAGGGCAGGGAGGTATTTCTCCACAGAGAAGATCAGGTGGAGATTGCGGTGCAGAGCGGAAGCTTCGGACCCAGGGATTTTGCGGTGTTCAGCGTGGACCGGGACGGAAAGAGCCATGGGGAGCAGCAATTTGGAATGACCTATATCGGAGGAGAGCAGGCGTACAGGGGAGGCCGGCAGAGACTGGACAACCGGGCGCGCATCATACCTGTGGAGGAGGGAAGCTATGTAAGCCGGTCAGTGCAGGAGAAGGGCTTTTGGAAGGCATATCTTGAGCTTCCCTGGACCCTTTTGGGGGGCTTTCCAAAGGAGAGCTTCGGCCTTATGGTGTATCGGAAGAAAAAGCAGACGGGAGAAGTGCTGACACCCTTTCCCTTGGATTTAAACGTAAACTTTTCGGACCGCTTTGAATATGACCCCCTCACCTTTCTGGAGACGAGACTGGGCGGAAGGGCCGGGACAGGACGGGGGAAGGAAGTATTTTTTACCCTGCCCGGTGGAAGAAGGCTTTGGCAGAGACCGGGATTTTTATGCTGGCCTGATGAGGATGAGAGGGCGGAAATACTGGCTCTGCAGGATTCGAAGCAGCCCACGGGACCGGACAATCTGGGAAGGAGAATCTGTCTGGCGCAGCGCTGGCAGGATACCCTGATGCTGGAAGGAATGGATTTTTTCTTTAACCAGGTGAGGGCCAACCCATGGGAACCCAGGGAGCCATGGGTGGACAGAAGGCTGTGCAACGAGGCTCTGGCCAAAGGAGATACGGAGGAAGCCTGCAGAATACTGGACGAATATCTGAACTTTCTGCGCAGAGTGACGGAATGGTGGTATGCAGACCATTCCCTGGGCAACCGCCGGAGAGAAAAATGGACTGCACTGGGAAAGCTGAAGGAATGCAGAGAGGAAGAAGACAGCATTATTCTTTGTTTTGAGACCCAACAGGGGGGCGCACAGGAACTGGTATGCACAGCAGACGGGAAGGCCTACCGGTTCCGGGCAGGAGGAAGAGGCTTCTTTGCCGGAGAAAGGGGTAAACTTACCTGCAGAAAGGGAAAAACAGGAATATGGGAAGTATTTTCCGGGGCAGGGCGACTGGAAATCCGCATGGGAGAGACATGGGAAATTTCTGTTGTGTCCGGATTCCCGGAAGCAGGCCGGGAACCCCTGTACGAAAACAAAATCCAGGACAAGACCCGGCAGCAGAGAGGAAAACGGCTGTTCGGCGCAGGAGACCTGTTGCTGCTGCAGGCAGAAGAACAGGAGGAACTCCAGGGCTTTGACCTGTACATGAATCTGGCGGAGGAGAGCGTAATCTACGGATTCGGCGAACGATTTGACGGACTTCATCAGCGGGGCCGGATACTGACACTGTGGCAGAGGGACGCCTGTGAGGGATGTCTTGCTTCCATAGGCAACCAATCCTACAAAAACATTCCCCTGCTGCATGATTCCCGGGGATATTCCCTGTTTTTCAATACCCATTACCGCATCCGGGCGGATGTGGGACAGGAAGTTCCTGACAGAATGCGGATTACGGGAATAGGCCCCTGCCTGGATTTCTTTGTATGGCTGGGGGAACCGAAACAGGTGATGGGAGATTACGCCAGACTTACAGGGGCTCCGCTGCTGCCGCCCAAATGGGTGTTCGAACCCTGGGCAGGAGGAGGCGCGGGCCGGTGGTATCACGGGCCGTTGGAAGATCTGTGCAGGGAGCAGATGGCGGTACTGGAGCGATTTGAAGAACTGGACATTCCTCATTCCGGTTTTTATGCGGAGGGCGCCGGGGCGGGGTGGATCGGCAGAGGGGGAAAGGAAGAACTGTATAAAATCGTGGACTTTGCAGGCAGGAAGGGGATTCGCGTCTTTTCCTGGCAGTATCCGGATATGTCCCCGGAGACCGCCGCGGCGCTGCTTCCGGGAGTTCCCGGGGAAGAACTGCCGGTGACAGAAAATCTCACCGACGCCGTTTTCCCGGAACATCCCCTGCCTAAGGTGATTGACTTTACGCACCCGAGAGGAATGGAACTGCTGAAGGCCCAGTGGGCGGAGAGATTGGACGCCGGTATCCGGGGAAGCATGGTGGATTTCGGCGACGTGGTGCCGGACGAAGCCCTGTTTTATGACGGCAGACGCGGCGCGGAGATGCACAACGGATATGCCTATGAGTACGCCAGAAGCTACAGGGAACTCTTTGAAGAACGCTACGGGGACGATCATGTGCTGTTTACCAGAGGCGCTGCGGCAGGTTCTCAGCACTTTGCCTGTCAGTTCGGCGGCGATCAGCAGTCCAATTTCCTGGGAATGACCTACTCTATCCATGGGGGATTGTCCGCTGCCGCTTCCGGACTGCCCTTCTGGGGAGTGGATGCGGGAGGATACGGAGGATTCGGGGACGAGGAAACCTATATCCGTTGGACGGAATATGCCTGTTTCTGCCCGCTGATGCGCTATCACGGGACAGAGCCCCGGGAACCCTGGGAATACAGCCCGGGCACGGTGGAACTCTATCGATTCTATGCGTGGCTTCGGGAGAATCTGCTGCCCTATTCCTACGACTGGGCCGTGCATGCCCATCTGACGGGAATTCCCATGATGCTGCCCATGGCCATGGCCTTCCCGGAACAGGGGGAAACCATGGGCTGTGAGGATCAGTACCTCTATGGGAAATATCTATTGGTGGCGCCTGTGCACAATGAGGACAATACGCGCCGAATCTATTTTCCCCGGGGAAAATGGGTCAGTTTCTGGGACAACCGGGAGACGGTGGAAGGGCCTGTGAGTGTGGAGCGGCAGGTTCCCCTGTCCTCCATCCCCGTCTATCTGCGTTCCGGCGCTCTGATTCCTCTGCAGCTGAACGGTTCCCTGGAGCCGGGACAGAGTATGACGGTAAGCCGGAAAAACGCGCTGCTGCTGACGCCGCCGGAGGAAGACGGCGGAGATTGTTGGTATCGCTCTGCAGCAGACGCATCCCGGTATCATTTTCGGCACAGGGAGGATGGGTTTGAGCTGTTCTGCGACGGCATGGGGGAGATACCGTATCTGATCCTGAAGGGACTCTCCGGGAAGCCTTCCGGGATTTTACTCAACCGCCGCCCCCTGAAGGAAACCCATGCCGGACACAGCCTGTATTTTGAAGAAGGATGGTATGAGGAATCTGACGGCACGGTGCTGATCAGGCTTTTCAGCCATGAGAGAATTGAACTGGAAGTGAATGCCGCGGAATCCCTGTAAAAGGACATCAGGATACAAAAGTTATAATCAGAGGTATATAAATTATAGAAAGCTGCATGTGCATATTGTACTATAAATACAACCGAAAGAGTAATGACGGCGGTTATGTTGACGGGAGATAAAGAAAAAATATAGGAAAAGGAGGCGATAAGATGGTTTTATTGGAACATCAGGGGAAGGTTGGATACAATTTAGACAAAAAAGAGCATCCCCTGGACGTAGAGTTGGGATATGCCCATTTTGCCAGAAACGGCGAAAAAGATTTTCTCAGGAAGGTTACCGGTTATGAGATCCGGCAGGACGGCATTTTACTGGCGGCGGACACTTATCATGAGAGAAGCGCCCTGGTAAAGGTGACCTTCTCCGGGGAGACGGTATTTCGGCTGCAGATGTTTCCGGAGGGCAGGGAGCCGGCGCGTCCGAACCAGGTTTTCGGCTTTGACACTTACGAAAAAGTAAAGGTGGTGGAGGAAGCGGAGTACATCACTGCGGCCACGGACAGAGTGCTTCTCCGTTTCCGGAAATGTCCCTGGGAAATGACGGTTCTGCTGGACGGCGAGGTGCTTACGCAAGAACAGATTAAGGATTTCGACGTGGGCCAGAAATACAAATCCATTCCCCTGGGATTCACAGTGGGAGCGGACGGACAGGTTACGGATACCTTTGAAACCATGTATATGTACTGTGACGAGTCTTTCTATGGATTCGGAGAAAAATTCACGGATTTCAACAAGAGGGGACAGCGCATCACGGTATGGCAGCGGGACGCCCAGTCCACCAATTCCGATATTTCCTACAAGGGAATGCCCTGCTTTATGAGCTCTTCGGGCTATTTCATTTTGATGAACACATACACCAGAACCCATTTTAATATGGGAGCCTCTTCCGGCGTGGCATACACCATGGAAACGGAGGACCCGTACCTGGATTATTACATGTTCTGCAACAGGGATTACAAGGGGCTTCTCCGGGATTATACCGCGTATACAGGCAGATCTCCCATGATTCCCAGATGGGCCTTCGGATTCTGGATGTCCCGCATGAGCTATATGAACAGGGCGGAGGTGGAGGAAATCGTCAGCCAGATGGAAGAATTCGGCATGTCGGCGGACGTGGTACATATCGACGGCTGGCTTGACATGATGTCTCCCCAGGGCAGTACAGAGATCCTGGCTTTTGACGAGAAGAGATTTCCGGAGCCGGAGGATATGATTCGAAAACTCCGTGACAAGGGCTTCCATCTCTCGCTGTGGATGTTCCCCTATGTGTCCCTGAAGGGCAGATGGGGAAGGGGCGAAGAGAATTCCGCGCAGTTTGAACTCATGAAGGAGCGGGGTTACCTGGTAAAGGACAGAAACGGGGACGTATGTCTCTTCCAACTGGGAGAGGGCGGAGATACGGGAAGCGCCATGATGGCCGCACTGGATTTCTCCAATCCGGAATGCGCGGCCTATGTGAAGGAACGGGTAAAACGCCTGATGCGCATGGGCGTGGGCGTGATTAAGACAGACTTCTCGGAGGAACTGCCGGAAACCGCCGTGTACTATGACGGACTGACAGGTGTGGAGGGGCATAATAAATACACATACCTGTATTCCAAAACCATCTACGAGGCCTCGGCGGAGATCAAGAAAGAGACGGGAGAGAAAGCGCTGATCTGGTGCAGGAGCGGTTACGCCGGGAGCCAGAAATATCCGGCTCACTGGGCGGGAGATTCCTCCGCATCGGAGAACAATCTGGCGGCAATCTTAAGGGGAGGACTCAGCATGGGACTCAGCGGCGTGTCCTTCTGGGGCTTTGATATCGGAGGCTTCTACAACTGTGACTACGAAGGCAGGAGAGCCATCCCGGGGGATGAGGAATACATCCGCTCCGTGCAGATGGGATTGATGGCGCCTTTGAGCAGAAGCCATGGACAGTCAACACCCAGGGAACCCTGGTTCTACTCCCGGGAAGCCCAGGACGCCTTCCTGAAAATCAATAAGCTCAGATACCGCATGACGCCGTATCTGTACAGCACCGCCTGCGAAACCTGCGCGGAAGGACTTCCCATGATGCGGGCCATGGTATTGGAATACCCGGAGGACCTGAACGTGAGAAGCCTGTCCACACAGTACATGCTGGGAGAATCCCTGCTGGTAGCTCCGGTGTTCGATCAGAAGGTGCATCATATCTATCTGCCCAAAGGCAGCTTTGTGGATCTCCATACAGGAGAGCGGCTTCAGGGAGACAGATGGATTGTTTCGGGAAAAGAGATTGACAGGATTCCGCTCTACCTCAGAGAAAACCATATGCTGCCCATGCTGAAGGAAGCGCCCATGCATATTGCGGACGAGAACTTCTCCCGCCTCCAGGTAGCGGTCAACCTCACGGACGCCATGAAGCAGGTTTATTTCGACGACGGTGTGGAAGGCTATATGGAAGCCCGCCTGCAGGACGGCGTCATGACCGTGGAGACACAGGGCATGGATGTGGAAGAAATCAAAGCCTACGTGCCACAGGAACTCACCCAGGCCCGGGTGAACGGAGAGACATGGACACTGCGCAAAGAAGCAAATACTTATCTAATCTGCCCTTACACTTCAGAGCTGTCGCGCAGCGACATAAATTAGGAGGAAAAAATGAAACTGAAAAAGAAAATTGCATTATTTTTGACAGCGGCAATGACTGCAGGCCTGCTTGCAGGCTGCGGAGACACAGGAAACGACAATCAGGACTCCCAGTCAACAGTAGAAAACAGCGGCGAAAGCCAGACGTCAGAAGCGGACAATGCTTCCGGCGAGGAAGCGCCTGCAGGAGAGGATCCCTACCAGGTGCGTATGATTATTGCGCTGCCGGCAGCCTCTCCCAGTGAGGGGGAAGTGGACAGAGTACTGGGAAAGCTCAATGAACTTACCCTGGAAAAACTGAATATGACATTGGACCTGCAGATTCTGCCCTTTGCGGCATATATGGAGCAGATACAGCTGGAGCTTAGCTCCAAGAGCAAACTGGACATCTTTATTTCCGTGTCTGCCTATGGCCCAAGCTGGGTAAATGCGGGTTATGTGGCGGATATGGGACCCTTGTTGGAAGAGCACGGACAGGATGTGCTGAACAGCTACGCTTCCCCGGAGGTGGCCACGGCGCCCAGTCTCAACGGCTATGTATACGGGGTGCCGGTGCATAAAGAGATCTCCCAGCAGGCTTCCGTATTCTTCCGCACGGATATTCTGGAGAAACACGGTCTTGACGTCAGCGGCATCAAGACCATCGAGGATGTGGATGCCCTGTATGAAAAGGTGGCGGCCCTGGAACCGGGAATGTGGATGATTGCGCCGGACAACCTGGGCATGCCGGAGCTTACTCCACTGGACTATGTGGGCGGATTGGAGACCTACGCCATTTTGGATCCTGAAAACAATACCACGGTGGAGAATTTTTTTGACACGGAGCCTTTCAAAAAGTGGTGTACCTATATTCATAAATGGTTTGAGAACGGATGGGTGAACAGCGGAGCAGCTTCCGATACGGAGTCCTATTATTCCTACATTAAATCCGGTCAGGCATTCTCCTTCTTCAGCGATTACGGCCATCCCCTCTCTGTGGTGGATCAGCAGAATAACTGCGGCGGTGTGGAACTGACCATGGTACATCTGACCGAGCCCCTGGCCACCACAGCCACCAGTGCCGTGTTCTGCTACTCCATCGGCAGCGGCAGTGAAGACCCGGTGAAGGCCATGAAGATGCTGAATTTCCTGATGAGCAGCACGGAAGCCATGAACCTGCTGAACTGGGGGATAGAAGGCGAGGACTATGTGGTGAATGGAGAGGGACTTCTGGACTTCCCCGAAGGGAAGGATGCTTCCACCGTAGGATACCACCTGGGAGCCGGATGGATTCTGCCCAATCAGTTTGTATGCACACCCTGGGCCACAGACGGCGCAGATATTTACCAGAAGATAGAGGATTACAATGCCTCCTCCATTATTTCCAAAACCATGGGATTCACCTTTGAACCTTCCCCCGTGCAGGATCAGATCAGCGCGGTGAGCAATGTGCGCTCCAAATATTACAAGGCCCTGATTACCGGGGCGGTGGACCCGGAGGAATACATTCCCCTTCTGCTTCAGGAGATGGAAGATGCCGGTTCCGCGGAAGTGATTGCGGAGATGCAGAGGCAGGTGGACGCCTGGCTGGCTGAACAGTAAAGAGACAGGAAAGATTGACCGGGTGCGGTGTCCGTACCGCGCCCGGAGAGAGGAGAGGGTTTATGGCGGAAGGATCAAAGAGAAAGAAAAAGCGGGCCGGACTGAAGCGCTTTCTGCCGCTGTATCTCATGATGGTGCCTGCGTTTTTATATCTGCTTATCAATAACTACCTTCCCATGAGCGGTCTGGTACTGGCGTTTAAGAAATACAATGTCCAGGACGGGATATGGGGCAGCGACTGGGCGGGAATGTCAAACTTCACTTTTCTGCTGAAGAACAGGGAACTTCCCATACTGTTCCGCAATACTTTGGGGTATAATATCTGTTTCATTTTGGTGAATCTGGTTCTGGGAGTGACTCTGGCCATTCTGATCACGGAGATCCGCAGTCAGAGATTCCGCAAACTGGCACAGAGCAGCGTCCTGTTTCCCTTTGTGGTATCCATTATTATCGTATCCTACATGGTGAGGGGATTCCTGGACCCGGAGGCGGGGCTTCTGAACCATCTGCTGCAGAGCTTCGGGGGAAAGCGGATTTCCTGGTATGACAGGGAGCAGTACTGGCCCTTTATTCTGATCTTTGTGAACACCTGGAAGAGCGTGGGATACGGATGCATTCTGTATATATCCGCGATCATGGGGATTGACATGTCGCTCTACGAGTCGGCTTCCCTGGACGGCGCAGGAAAATTTCAGAAGATACGTTACATCACCCTCCCCTTTTTGAAGCCCACCATGATCACGGTGGTGCTGCTGGCGGTGGGAAGAATCTTCAACAGCGACTTTGGATTATTCTATCAGGTGCCCCAGGGATCCGGGCTGATTACCAATGCCACACAGACCATAGACACATTCGTATATAAGGCGCTGACGAGCCAGAGCAATATCGGCATGTCGGCAGCGGCAAGCTTTTTTCAATCGGTAATCGGTTTTACACTGATATTGCTCTTTAATACCGTGACAAGAAAGCTAAGCAAAGAAAATGCGCTGTTTTAGGAGGTACAGATTATGATCAGATCAAAACAGGACAAATATTTTGAAGCCGCGGCCTGCATCATTATGACGGTTGTGATGATTCTGGTGCTGTTCCCGTTCCTATTGCTGTTCATGTCCTCCATTACGGAGGAGAGCTCCCTGCTTATCAACGGTTACTCCATTTTTCCGAAAGAATTCAGTCTGGGGGCATATTCCTATATCTGGCAGTCCAGAGATACCATATTCCGGGCATATATTACCACCATATGTATTACGGCGGTGGGGACCTGCCTGAATGTACTGATCACCGCACTGGTGGCGTATCCCCTCTCTCTGGACTATCTGCCGGGGAAAAAGATTTTTTCCTTCCTGCTGCTGTTTACCATGCTGTTCAACGGCGGCCTGGTGCCCACTTATATGGTTTATACCACGGTACTGCATATCAAGAATACTTACTTTGCCTTGCTGATGCCCAATCTGCTTTTCAGCGCCTTTAATGCCATCATTGTGAGAACCTACCTGCGCTGCAATATTCCGCAGGAGCTGTACGAATCGGCCAGGATAGACGGGGCCTCCGAACTGTGTATTTTCAGAAAACTGGTGCTACCCCTGGGAAAATCCATATTTGTGACCATCGGAATCTTCTCCGGACTGGGATATTGGAATGACTGGATGAATGGGTTATACTATGTGAGTGAATCATCAAAATACTCCATTCAGCAGCTGCTGAATGTGATGGTAAAGAATATCCAGTATCTCACACAGTACGGCAAGAGTGTGGCGGGGGAGGGAATTCCCAGTATCAGCCTGCGGATGGCCATTGCCTTTGTGGCCATGGTCCCGGTTCTGATATTGTATCCCTTTCTCCAGAAATATTTTGAGAAAGGCATTACCCTGGGAGCGGTGAAGGGGTAACGGGGAACGGTATGCAGCGCAGCTTATATAAGGGAAATATGAGATGGATTCTGTTTGGCAGTATTTGGGTGCAGATACTCTGTGTCTGCCTGCTGATCTATGCCCACACCAGGATATCCAGGGTGGCGCAGAACAATATCCGGCAGTATGCGGACCGGTATGTGGAGCGGGTGGAGGCTGATTTAAACAGAAACAACACTTATATGAGCCAGAATACCGTACTGGTGAAAGACTACAGGACAATGTTCGAACAGTCCAGTCTGGAACTGGTGAACAGGATTGAAGAGCTGCAGAAAATGTATAAACTGCTCAGTGCGCTCTCGGAGAGCGAGTATAATTTCTTTATCTTTGACAGAAACGACGAAAAGTTCGTGGAACTCACAGCCGTCCATCTCTCTTTCTCAAGCTACCGCCAAATCAGGCCGTGCATCATAGACTGGCTGTGGGAGGAACCCCGGAACGGAAGCCTGCATCTTCTGGATACGCCCGAACAGCGGATATTGGCCACTGCCTGGATTTACGGGGACTTCGTGGTTGGCTCGTGGATCGGTGAGGAAAGCTTTCTCTCGGGCATGAGCATGCTGGACTGCGGACCGGGCGGCGGAATCAGCCTGGTCCGCAGGGAGGCGGTTGACAGGGACGCAGGGGCGGGGTTTGGAACCAGTGTGCTGTGGTATCGCCTGGAGAATATAGAGGCGGATTTTGAGATACGTGTGGCTGTGTCTGGCCAGGGTGAAATCTACCAGATTATGCTGCTGCAGATCGCGCAGTTTCTTCTCACCTCCCAGCTTATGGTGATGATGCTTCTGCTTATCCGTCAGGTGAGACGCAGGCTGATTGTGCCGGTGAAAAATCTCTCCCGGGTACTGGACAGGTACCGGGGCAGCCTGGCGGAAGAAGAGGAGGAGCACGCCGGGAGCAGGATCCCCGCGGCTGTGGAGGACGCCTATGAAATCCTGGACAGACTGGGCAAAAAGGCGGAAAAACTCTCCGTGGAGCTGTATGAAACGGAACTGGCAAAAAAACAATTGGAAATCAACTTCCGCCAGTTCCAGATCAGACCCCATTTCTTTGTCAACTGTCTGGCCATGATTTTCGGCATGGCGCAGGTGCAGGACACAGGGAAAATACAGGAGGTGACAGTGTGCCTGTCGGAGTATTACCGCTACCTGCTTCACGACTGCATGGATATGATGCCGCTGTGGAGGGAAATCCACCATATGGAGACCATTATCCGGGTCAATTTCGAGTGGAACAGCCAGGGGCTTTCCTTTGACTATGACATGGAGGACGCGGTGAGAGAATGGGAGATTCCCGTGCTGATGGTCAGCACTTTTCTGGAAAATTCTCTGAAGCATGCGGTGGGACCGGGCGGGACCCTGGCAATCCGGCTGACTGCGCGCAGAGAGACACAGGCGGGAAAAGAGACGCTTTATCTGAAGATTACGGACAACGGGGAGGGCTTTCCCGGGGAAATGCTCCGGAGACTGAACAGCGGAACCTGGGATATGGAACAGGAGGGACGGCATATCGGCATCAGCAACGTGCTCCAGAGACTGAAACTGATTTACAATGAGGAGGCAAGGGTTCTGTTTTCCAACCCGGAGGAAGGCGGCGCATGCGTGGAGATCTATATTCCACGAGAGGTGAAATAGCGGATGAAATTACTGGTGGTGGACGACAACAAATATGTGGTGGAGGGGATAAAAAGACAGTTGGACTGGGAAGAACTGGGAATAGACTGTGTCTATGGATGCTACAGTGTCCCCCAGGCCGTGGAAATCCTGAAGGAGCATGTCATTGACTTTCTGATTACGGACATTGAGATGCCTGGGCAGGACGGATTCGAGCTGCTCAAATGGCTCCGGGAGCGCGAAATGGAGGTGGACACGGTCCTTCTCACCAGTTATGCGGATTTTTCCTATGCTCGGGCGGCAGTGAGCTTCCAGTGCTTTGAATACCTCTTAAAGCCTGTGGAGACAGCGGTTATCAGGGAAGTCATGGAGAAACTGGTGGAGCGGAGAAACCAGAGGGAACGGGACCGCCGGCTCATGGAGTACGGAAATCACTGTCTGCTGCGCCGGGACGGGGAGGAGACGGAGGGAGAAAAGGAGACAGAGGGAGAGACGGAAGGGCAGGAGCAGGAGGGACAGGAAAAACAGCTGATTCAGGAGATTCAGAAATATATCAGGGAGCATCTGGACGATGTCTCCAGGAGCCAGCTGGCGGAAGTTTTTTTCCTGTCACCGAATTATCTGTCCAAGCTGTTTCGAAAAGAGACAGGGGACTCCTTAAGCAAATTTATTCAGCAGGAGAGAATGGGGAAGGCAAAGCGCCTGCTCAAGCAGAACAAAATGAGTATCAGCAGGATTGCGGAGGAGACGGGATACCCGAGTTTTGCCCATTTTTCAAAACAATTCAAAAAATTTGTGGGGATGAGCCCCAATGAATACAGAAGAAAGGGAGAGGAAGAGAATGGAATATCATAAACTGGGAAAAAGCGGGGTGAGAGTGTCGCCGGTGGTTCTGGGCTGCTGGTCCATGGGAGGCGATTACTTCGGCAGTGTGGAGGACCGGGACAGCATCGCCTGCATTGAGACTTATCTGGAACATGGAATCCAGACCTTTGACACGGCGGAGATCTACGGTATGGGCCGGGCGGAGAAAGTACTGGGGCAGGCGCTGAAGGGACGGAAGAGAGAAGAATGCACGATAATCTCCAAGGTATGGCCCTCCCATTATGCCCCGGAGGACATGGAAAAAGCCTGCGATGCGTCCCTGAAGCGTCTCGGAACGGAATACCTGGATGTGTATTTCCTGCATTATCCGCCCCAGGGAATGTCCGTTGGACAGGCCATGGAAAATATGGGGCGTCTGAAGGAGAAGGGGAAAATCCGCAGCATCGGCGTGTCCAATTTTTCCGCGGAACAGCTCCGGGAAGCCGTGCAGAGCGGGCCGGTGGATGTGATTCAGCCCTGCTATAATCTGCTGTGGCGCTATGCGGACAGAGATTTGCTGCCCTACTGCAGGGAACAGGGAATCAGCGTGATCCCCTACAGCACCCTGGCCCAGGGGCTCTTGACGGGAAAATTTAAAAAAGATACGCCCATAACGGGAGGCCGGGCAAAAGCGGCGCTGTTTCAGCCGGGGGTTTATGAGCAATGCCTTGAGGTTACGGAGGAGCTGACCGGGATAGGAGAAAAATACGGCCGGAGCGCCGCGCAGATCTGCGTCAACTGGCTGGTGCACAACGACAGCCTCACGGCCCCCATAGTGGGCGGGGCAGACAGGGAACACGCCCTGGAAAATATCCGGGCCATAGAACTGGAACTGGAGCCGGAGGAATACCTGCGGATAGACCGGGTGAGCCGGGCATTCTGTGAGAAAATGCCGGAGTATCAATTGTTTTTTGATTCAAAAGTAAAAGGAGAATAAATATGTCTTTGGTAAAAGTAAACGAGATTCTGCAGCATGCCTGGAAACACAAATACGGCGTGGCGGCGATAAATACACTGAATTACGAGACAATCAAATGCGCGGTGGCGGCCGCCGAGGCGGAACGGGTACCGGTGATTCTGCAGTTTTTTCCGGGACTGGACAAGTACATTCCCCTGAAATATATCGCGGACATGGCCGTGGATATGGCCCGGAAGGCATCGGTGCCTGTGGCCGTGCATCTGGACCATTCCGCCTCCTACGAGATTGCCCTGGGCGGAATACGGGACGGCTTTCCCTCCGTCATGGTGGACGGCTCCGCTCTTCCCTTTGAGGAGAATGTGGCGCTGACAAAAGAGGTGGCCAGAGCCGCAGGCGTGTTCGGGGTGGACGTGGAAGCGGAACTGGGACATGTGGGGATCGGAATGAAACTGGAGGATATCTCCAACAGTGATCTGTTCACCGACGCGGACCAGGCGGCAGAGTTCGTGGAGCGGACGGGATGCGGCTCCCTGGCGATTGCGGTGGGCAATGCCCACGGAGATTACATACAGGAGCCGAACCTGGATTTTGACCGAATCGCCAAAATCAGACAGGCGGTGTCCGTGCCCCTGGTTCTCCACGGATGCTCCGGAATCCCGGACTGGCAGATGCAGCGGGCGGTGAACCTGGGCATGAGCAAATTCAATATCGCCACGGAGTATTTTGCGGCCATGTACCGTTCCCTGGATGAGGTGATACAGGCCACCGAACATAAGGCGGACGGTATCCGGCTGATGTTGGGGGCGGCAAAGGGCATGACGGAATTCGTGGTGAATAAAATCCGCCTGCTGAACCCCAATAAATATACCATGTAAGCGGTAATGCATTCCTGCCGAAATGCGTGTTTCGGCGGAGGCAGGATTGGACAGAGGCGCGCCCAGGCGCGCAGGAGTACGAAGATGAAAAAATATGACATATTTGGACTGGATTTTCCGTGTATGGATTTAAATGTAAATATTGACGGTATGCCGGAACCGAATCATGGGACAAGAATTCAGGAAATGAGCTGGCAGGGGGGCGGCAAGGTGTCCAGCGGTATGGTGGCGGCAGCCAGACTGGGAGCGAAATGCGCCATGGCGGCAGCCCTGGGGGACGATATCTACGGAAAATTCTGCCGTGGGGATTTTGTAGCGCACAGAATCAATGTAGACCAGGTATTGATCCGCAGGGGGGAGACTTCCCACCTGTCCGTGGTACTTAGCGACAGAAAGACCCGGACCCGGACCATACTGTTCCGGGCAGGTTCCGTGAGGCCCCTGGAGGAAAACGAGTTAGACATGAGCGCGGTGGCGGATTCCCGATACCTGTTTCTGGCCGACGCCGGACCCCTCGCCCGAAAAGCGGCGGAGGCGGCCCGGGCAGCGGGAACGGAGGTGTTCATTGACGCGGATTATTACACGGAGGCGCTGTGGGAGATGATTCCCCTCATTGACGTGTTTGTTGGCTCGGAATTTGTGTTTGACGGGCTTTTCCCGGGGAAGAAGGAGCAGGGAGACCAGGCCCTGGAGGAGGCCTGCAGGGAAATTCTGGGCAGGGGTCCGAAGCTGTGCGTGTTTACCTTCGGGGAGAAGGGATGCGTGGGAGTCAGCGGGGAAGGATTCTTCACCCTGCCGGCCTTTTCCGTGGAGGTGAAGGACACGGTGGGCGCAGGAGATGTGTTCCACGGAGCCTTTCTGGCGGCGCTGCTGAAGGGAAAAAGCCACAGGGAGTGCGCCAGGTACGCCAGTGCCGTGTCGGCCATCAAATGCACCAGAATCGGAGGCAGGGCGGGAATTCCGGACGAGTCCGTACTGGAGCGTTTCCTGGAGACGGGGGAGATTGATTATGAGGAAATTGACCGGAGAGTAGAATATTACAGGAGGGCACTGGAACATGTATAAAGCGGAGATTACTTTGGGCGTGATGCCTACAAGGAGAGGAATGTTGGATTTGGAAACGGCGGCTGCGGAGAAGGAAAAATGCATGGCCGTCATCCGGGAAATCCATCCGGACAAGGTGAGACTGGTGGATATAGACGATATCTGCGTCAGGGGAATCATAGAATCGGAGAGCCATGCGCCTGCGGTTGCGGATAAATTCGCCGGGGAGAAGGTGGACGCCATATTCGTGCCCTTCTGCGACTTCGGCGAGGAGGGAGCCGTGGCGGATGTGGTCAGCAAATTCCGGGTGCCCGTGCTGATCTGGGGCAGCAGGGACGAAGCCCCCAACTCACCGGAGAAGCGGGGGAGGGATACCCAGTGCGGTATGTTCGCGGCTACAAAGGTGCTGCGGCGATACGGCGTTACCTACAGCTATATTTACAATGTGCCCGCGGATTCGGAAGAGTTCAGGAAGGGGTTTGACCGTTTTTTAAGAGTGGCCTGTGTGGTGAAGGACGTGAGAGGGCTGCGGATTGCCAAGATAGGCGAACGTCCCTCCCCTTTCCGCAGCGTGATGACCAACGAAGCCAGACTGATGCAGCGTTTCGGAATTCAGACTGTGGCAGTGGCCCCTGTGATGCTGCAGATGGCAGTGCAGAAGATTGTTTCAGAGGGCGGCGGGGAACTGAAGAGACAGATGGAAGATATCCGCGGCAGGATGGACTGCTCCGCCCTGAAGGAGGAGCAGTTGGAACGACTGGCAGCGCTGAAACTGGCCATGTTGGCACAGATGGAGAAAAGCAGCTGTACCGTGGCAGCCATTGAGTGCTGGCCAAGCGGAGCGCTGATGCAGCTTCCCTCCTGCGCCATGATCGGAGAGCTGACGGATATGGGGATTCCGGTGGCCTGTGAGACGGATATCAACGGAGCCATTACCCTGGCAATCCTTCGGGCCGCCATGTTGGGGGAGGGTGCGCAGTTCCTGGCAGATCTGACCATACGCCATCCGGAAAATGACAACGGGGAGCTTTTGTGGCACTGCGGTCCCTTTCCCTATTCCCTGAAGTCTCCGGAGTCGAAAGCCTGCCTGGCAGGGGGACAGCAGCAGTTTGAGCTGAAGCAGGGACATCTCACGCTCTGCAGATTCGACGACGGGGAGGACGACTATTATCTCTTTGCGGGAGAGGCGGAGACCACCACAGGGCCTGCCACTACCGGCACCTATGTATGGGTGGAGGTAAAGGACTGGAAGGCCTGGGAGGAAAAACTGATGTTCGGTCCCTACATCCATCATCTGGGCGGGGGATATGCTTCCCTGTATCCGGTGCTGCGGGAGGCGGCGAGATACCTTGGACTGAAGTTTGACACGGTGGAAGAGGAGGGAGCGAAATGTCTGTGAAAGAAAATGAGATAAAAACGAAAGTAATCAGAATTAAGAAACTGGACGAAAAAGCATTTGCAAAATACGGGCAGTTCCAGAATCTGTTGGACGATGAGGCATTGGCGGCCCGGTCCATATTTCCCTACGGTTTTTTTGCGGATGTGGTAAAACTGGATTTGGGAAATACCACACTGCCCACGGTGTCCGTGTGCCAGGCCAAAAAGCAGGAGGAGAAGCGGATTACCATGTTGGAGGCCCATCAGTTTACCTGCGAGGGATTGCTGCCATTAGATGACGATGTTGTCATTTTTGTGGGCACGCCCCTGCCGGGCAGAAAATTCAGCGTGGATACGGTGGAAGCCTTCCATGTACCCCAGGGGACTTTTGTGAGACTGGACCCCATGATTCTCCACGGCACCCAGTTTGCGGTGAACAGGGAGATTGCCCATGTGGCCTGCTTCCTGCCGGGACGGACCTTCAAAAACGATATGCTTGCGGAGTTTCTGCCGGAGGAAGGGCAGGCGGTACTGGCAGACGAACAGAAATTTCCCTATTGACAAAAACAGGAAATAAGATGTATACTTAAAGAAGTTAGCGGCCACTAACACAAAATGGCCGCATTTTTTAAGGACATGGGTTAGTTTTTACTAACCAAATAGGGCTGCATCCGCAGCGATTTATACTGCACACCGGTTGAATTTGCAGTACAACCCGACTGCAGACCGCCAGCCAGGTATTTTCCCGTAGGCATTACTGTAAATCCTGGCGGTCTGCAGTATAAATAGGAGGTAAATTTATGATGATCAATAAAAGGCTGATCGGGACTGTCAGCGAGAGTAAAAAATATATAGCGGGCAACGTGGCGGCCCAGTGGTGTTCCCTTGCGGCGAATATAGCCCTGATGACGGCATTAACAGGCCTGCTTGCTTCTCTTTTCCATAAAACGGCAGATAAAAACAGCGGGTTCTTTACGGCTGCGGCAGCAGGGGCAGCGGTTACGGTCCGTTTTGCCTGTACACTCCTTTCAAGCCGTTTGGGATATCTCTCATCAAAAACGGTAAAAAAAGTACTGCGTGAAAAAATATATGAAAAACTTCTGCGGCTGGGCGCTTCTTACAATGGGCAGGTGAAGACATCGGAAGTGGTGCAGGTGGCGGTGGAGGGGGTGGAGCAGCTTGAAACCTACTTCGGGTCATATCTTCCGCAGTTCTTCTATGCGATGCTTGCCCCGCTTACATTGTTTGCCTGTTTGTGCTTTGTCAATGTGCCTTCCGCGGTTGTCCTGCTTGTATGTGTGCCCCTGATACCCGTTTCCATAGCGGCGGTGCAGACATGGGCGAAAAAGCTGCTGTCTAAATACTGGGGGCAGTACACGGCTTTGGGAGATACCTTTCTGGAAAACCTGCAGGGACTTACCACACTTAAAATCTACCAGGCGGACGGTTTTAAGAATGAGGAGATGAATCGCGAGGCGGAAAAATTCCGTAGAATAACCATGAAAGTTCTGACAATGCAGCTTAATTCGATTACCATCATGGACCTGATTGCCTATGGGGGCGCGGCATTAGGGGTGATTATGGCGGCAACGCAGTTCCGTGCAGGGAATGTGACGCTTTCGGGATGTCTTTTGCTTATCCTTCTTTCGGCGGATTTCTTTATCCCCATGCGGCAGCTTGGCAGTTTCTTCCATGTGGCGATGAACGGCATGGCGGCAGGCGACAAGATTTTCCGCCTGCTGGATCTGCCTGAAACAGAAGAGAAGACAGGATGCTTTCCGCCGGACTGCGATATTGTCTGTACCGGACTGCGGTTTTCCTATGACGGCAATTCTTCAGGTGGGGGCGATTTTGACAATGGAGGAAGGGAAATTCTGTGCGGAATTGACATGGAGTTTCCGAAAGGGAGATTTGTTTCCATTGTGGGGGAGAGCGGCTGCGGAAAGTCCACTGCGGCGGCAGTTTTAATGGGGAGAAACAGGGGCTTTGGCGGTTCGGTGGAAATCGGAGGCAGGGAACTGGCAGACATAAGGGAATCGGAACTGATGAAAAACATTACTTATGTCAGCCATCAGAGTTACCTGTTCAAGGGCACGGTGAGAGAGAATCTTCGGATGGGGAAGCCGGACGCCTCTGACCCGGAGCTGTGGGAGGTTTTGGAGCGGGTGAACATGGCAGGCTTTTCGAGGTCCGGAGGCGGGCTTGATACATTTCTTACGGAAAAAGCCTCTAACCTGTCGGGCGGGCAGCGCCAGAGGCTTGCGTTGGCAAGGGCGCTGCTCCATGACAGTCCCGTGTATATTTTTGACGAGGCTGCCTCCAATATTGATGTGGAGAGTGAGAATGACATTATGCGGGAAATCCATGGGTTGGCGGGGCATAAAACAGTAATCCTTATTTCCCACCGCCTTGCCAATGTGACGGAATCAGACAATATCTATGTGATGGATGGGGGGAACGTGGCAGAAAGCGGCAGCCATGAGCAACTGTTGGCGCGGGGCGGCATTTATGCAAAGCTGTGGAACACGCAGCAGAGTCTTGAAAATTTTGGAAAGGACGGTACGGATATATGAAAAGGCGGAGCGGATTTGCGGTTATGGCAAGGCTGGCATGCCTTGTGAAGCCCCTTGCGGGATTTATGGTCCTGGCGGTGGTCATGGGGCTTGCAGGTCATTTGTGCGCATCGTTTATCACGGTTTTCGGCGGATACGCCGTGCTTGGGCTGCTTGGCATTGATACGCCGTTGAGCCTGAAATGCATATTTGCCTGTGTACTTGTGTTTGCTGTGCTGCGGGCGGGTCTTCGGTATGCGGAACAGTCCTGCAACCATTTTATCGCGTTTAAGCTGCTGGCGCTGATCCGGGATAAGGTGTTCCTTGCATTACGGAAACTCTGCCCTGCAAAACTGGAGGGCAGGGACAAAGGGGATCTGATCTCGGTCATTACGTCGGATATCGAGCTGTTGGAGGTTTTCTATGCGCACACCATTTCTCCGGCGGCAATCGCATTTTTGTATACCGTCGTTATGTGTCTGTTTATCGGCGCCTTCCACCCGGCGCTGGGGATTCTGGCGCTTCTGGCATATCTGGCAGTGGGGATTGCAATACCGGCTGTCACTTCAAAGTTAAGCGGCGGCGGACGAACAGAGGCATCTGCCGCTGCGGAGTTCCGGGCCGGTTCCGGAGCTTTAAGCGGGTTTGTCCTGGACAGTCTGCGGGGGCTGTCCGAAATCATACAGTATGGACGGGGCAGGGAACGCCTGATGCAGATGAATGAAAGGACGGAGGCTCTTTCGGAGATCGAACAACGGATGAAGCGTGCCG
This sequence comes from uncultured Acetatifactor sp., assembly GCA_910586515.1. Lineage (GTDB taxonomy): Bacteria > Bacillota > Clostridia > Lachnospirales > Lachnospiraceae > Acetatifactor. The sequence continues at coordinate 38,733 of CAJUGL010000016.1, read as the reverse complement.
CGGGGAGGAATATGGCGGTCACGAATACGGCAATCCTGATATCTGATCTGTGTATGCTGTTCGTCTCCGCAATGCTGTACCAAAAGGCGGAAGCGGATTTTGACGGGGTACTCGTTCCGGTCATTGCCCTGTTTTCTTCTTTTGGCCCCACCGTGGCATTGGCAAATCTGGGAAGCACGCTGCAGAATACCTTCGCCGCGGGCAGCCGCGTGTTGGACATTTTAGACGAAACGCCCGCAGTGGAGGAGACGGGCCGGGAAAAAAATACGGGCCGAAAAGCGGCCTTTGAAGGCGCTGCCGCAAAAAACGTCAGCTTTTCCTATGGGGCGGAAAACATTCTTGACGGTGTGTCTTTGGAGATTCAGGAAGGAAAGATCACCGGGATTGTCGGGAAAAGCGGAAGCGGGAAATCCACGCTGTTAAAGCTGTTCATGCGTTTCTGGGATGCGGAAAACGGAAGGGTGGAGATTTCCGGCAGGAACATTGCCGAAATAAACACGGCGGATTTGAGAGATATGGAGAGCTTCATGACCCAGGAAACCCATCTGTTCCGTGACAGCATCAGAAGCAATCTGCGGATTGCGAAGCCGGACGCCACGGACGCTGAAATGGAAGCGGCCTGCCGGAAAGCTTCCATTCATGATTTTATCATGGGGCTGCCCCAGGGGTATGATACGCCTGTAGGGGAACTTGGGGATACTCTTTCGGGCGGGGAGAGGCAGCGGCTTGGGCTGGCAAGGGCATTTCTGCATGACGCGCCTTTCCTGCTCCTTGACGAGCCTACCAGTAACCTGGACAGCTTAAATGAGGCGGTCATCCTGAAATCCCTGCGGGAAGGGCAGGATGGAAAAACGGTGCTGTTGGTGTCACACAGGCAGTCCACCATGAGGATTGCGGATATGGTGTATTTTTGCGGGCAACAGACCAGGTAGCCGCGCCTGTGCGGATATCCGGCGCCTGTTCCGGGCAGGATGATCTTCCTCCATACGGAGCGGCATGCAATGTGTTGGAAACAAAGAAAAAGAGAAGGAGGCTTAAGTAATATAATGAGGCTTAAAAAGATTTTATACGTGGTTTTAGGATGCATCGGTGCAGGGTTGGGCGCTTTAGGCGCGGTTCTTCCGCTTCTGCCTTCTTTCCCGTTTCTTCTGCTGGCGGCGTTCTGCTTTGCCAGAAGTTCGGAAAGGCTGAATCACTGGTTTACCGGGACAAAGCTGTATAAAAACAATCTGGAAAGCTACGTGAAAGGCAGGGGCATGACGCGGAAAACGAAAGTTAAGATTATGGTGACGGTTACGCTTTTGATGTCAGTGGGATTTATCATGATGGATCAGGTTCCCGTGGGGAGGATTGTCCTTGCCTGCGTGTGGGTGTTCCATGTCTTTTATTTTATGCTTGGCGTAAAGACGATTCCGAAACGAGAGGCTTCCGGGCAGTCATAGCGGGATGGGGCGCGAACGACACAGAAAGCTTTGCGGGAAATTTGCTGCGATGTTTAAGAAACAACATAAAACAAAATAAATCCACAAAAATATCAATAAAAATAGTGCCAGATTTATTGACATCCCTTTCATATAAGCATATACTGAACAATATGGACAACTTTGAAAATCCGGCAGGAGAGACAGGCCGGATTCTGTAGAGGAGGAGCGCAGTATGCTTAGCAGAAATGACTTTCCGGTATTGGAATTTGATGACAATCCCACAGCGAAATTAAATCCCGGCAGTTTTGGGCATGAGAAGTTCGGGACGGACAAGATGGTAATTACCTTTTTTCCGGAAGTGGTGAACAAACTGGCGGCGCAGGGACAAATCAGGGAAGAGCGGCTTATGCCGGGCGAAAATCCGTTTATGGTTTATCGTTTTACAGAATATCCTGACGTGCTGCTGACGTTGGGACAGGTGGGCTGTCCCGCCTGCGGGGGAAATCTGGACGAATTTCATGCAATGGGAATTGAGAAAGTCATGTTCTGCGGCGGCGGGGGCGTTCTGGACCGGAACATTGCGGTGGGTGAGATTCTGGTGGTAGACGGAGCCATCAGGGACGAGGGCTTCTCCTATCAGTACATAGCGCCCTCAAGAGTGATTTATACAGATCCGGAGGTTACCGGTAAAATCAAAAATTACCTCAACGGCCGCAGCATACCTTATCTGAACGGTCTGACCTGGACCACGGACGCTCTTTTCCGGGAGACAGCCCAGAGAATCAGCAGGAGAAAAGAGGAAGGCGCGAAGATTGTGGAAATGGAGCAGGCCGGGTGCATTGCCGTTGCCCGGTTTCGGAACTTTGCCTATGGCGCGCTGATCTATGGCGGGGATGATGTTTCCGGAGAAGAATGGTCCGGAAGAGGATGGAACACCCGGGAGGGAATCCGGCATGATTTGGTTATGCTGTGCAGGGAACTGGTGGAGATCATTTAGTCTGATCCCAACATCATAATATAAAGAGATAACGCAGATAAAGGAAAAACAGCACACAGTACTGGATATGGAAAGGAGCAGCAATGGCAAAGTATTACACAGAAGAAATTCCCAAAACGGAGCGAATCCCCAAACTGGTAGCTCATCTTTACGCCAAAATGCCGGAGATCGAGTCCGCCAGGGCGAAGCTGATCACGGAATCTTATAAAGCGACGGAGGACAGGCCCATTGTCATGCGGCGCGCTCTGGCTTTTGCCCATATACTTGACAACATTCCCATTATTATCAGGGAGGACGAACTGGTGGTGGGCAGCAGTACCATTGCACCCCGGGGCTGCCAGACCTATCCGGAATTTTCCTATCAATGGCTGGAGGCGGAGTTCGACACCGTGGCCACGCGGAAAGCGGACCCTTTCTACATAGCGGAGCAGACCAAGAAAGACCTTCTGGAGGCGGACGCCTACTGGAAAGGGAAAACCACCAGTGAACTGGCCACCGCCCTCATGACCGAGGAGACGAAGAAGGCCATGGAGCACAATATTTTCACTCCGGGCAATTATTTTTATAACGGCGTGGGGCATGTGACCGTGCAGTATGACAAGGTCCTGGCCATTGGCTACAGGGGACTGATTCAGGAGATGGAGGCGGAACTGGACAAGTGCAGTCCGGGGGATGCGGATTACTGTACCAAGAGCCAGTTTTTGAAGGCGGCCATCTTGAGCTGTGAGGCCGTGATCCGGTATGCCCGCAGGTATGCGGAACTGGCGGAGAAAGAGGGGGCTGCCTGCAGGGATTCGGCCAGGAAGCAGGAGCTGCTGCAGATAGCGGCCAACTGCGCCCGGGTGCCGGAATACGGGGCTTCCACGTTCCATGAAGCCTGCCAGAGCTTCTGGTTTGTGCAGCAGCTGATTCAGCTGGAGTCCAGTGGGCATTCGATTTCGCCGGGACGCTTTGACCAGTATATGTATCCTTATTATAAGAAGGATCTGGAGGCGGGAAAGCTGTCCAGGGAGTTTGCCCAGGAGCTTATCGACTGTATCTGGGTAAAATTAAACGATTTGAACAAATGCCGTGACGCTGCCAGTGCAGAGGGCTTTGCGGGCTACAGCCTGTTCCAGAATCTGATCGTAGGGGGGCAGGACAAGGAAGGGTTAGACGTGACAAACGATCTGTCCTTTATGTGTATCAGCGCCTCCAAGCATGTGTTTCTGCCGCAGCCATCTCTGTCCATTCGGGTGTGGAACAAGTCTCCCCATGATCTGCTGATGAAGGCGGCGGATCTGACCCGCACGGGAATCGGGCTTCCTGCCTATTATAATGACGAGGTGATTATCCCCTCCCTGTTGAGCCGGGGCCTGACTTTGGAGGACGCCAGGGAGTACAATATCATCGGCTGTGTGGAGCCACAGAAGGCAGGCAAGACGGAAGGGTGGCATGATGCGGCCTTCTACAATATGTGCCGTCCTCTGGAACTGGTATTTTCCAACGGATGGGATAAGGGGGAGAAGATCAGCATAGAGACCGGGGACGTGGAAAATATGTCCACGTTTGAAGAATTTTATGATGCTTACAAGAAGCAGATGGAATACAATATATCGCTGTTGGTAAATGCGGACAATGCCATTGACGTGGCTCATGCCGTCAGATGTCCCCTGCCTTTCCTGTCCTGCATGGTGGAGGACTGCATTAAGCGGGGCAAAACCGTTCAGGAGGGCGGCGCGGTCTACAATTTCACCGGGCCACAGGGCTTTGGTATTGCAAATATGGCGGACTCGCTGTATGCCATTAAGAAACTGGTATTTGACGAGAAAAAGGTGACTCTGGCGGAGTACAAGCGTGCTCTTGCCATGAATTACGGACAGGGCTTTGACGCTGTCAGCGCAGGGGAGATTGTTACGGAAATCCTTAGGGAGATGAGCAGGAACGGCATGTCCGTGGACGAGGACCAGGTGGCGGGCATGATTGCGGCGGTGATGAATACGGAGGTTTCGCCGGAAGAGAAGAAGCGCTATGAGGAGCTGCGGGCCATGATTGATGAGGTGCCCAAGTTCGGAAACGATAACGAAGAAGTGGATATGTTTGCACGGGATGTAGCATATACCTATACCAGGCCACTGCTGAAATACCACAATCCCAGAGGGGGCCAGTTCCAGGCGGGACTGTATCCCGTATCCGCCAACGTGCCTCTGGGCGCCCAGACCGGGGCGACTCCTGACGGCAGGCTGGCCCATACGCCTGTGGCGGACGGGGTTTCGCCTTCCGCGGGCAAGGATGTGTTGGGGCCCACTGCTGCGGCAAATTCCGTGTCCAAGTTAGACCATGGAATCGCTTCCAACGGCACTTTGTTTAATCAGAAATTTCATCCCACGGCTCTAAGCGGGGAGAAGGGACTGGAGAATTTTGTGGCGTTAATCCGTTCCTATTTTGACCAGAAGGGCAGTCATATGCAGTTCAATGTGGTGGACAGGCAGACATTGTTGGATGCCCAGGCTCATCCGGAGAAATATGCCCATCTGGTGGTGCGTGTGGCAGGGTACAGCGCGCTGTTTACCACGTTGTCAAAGTCGCTGCAGGATGATATTATCCGCAGGACGGAGCAGGGGTTCTAAGGATGGGGGAAGCTGCCTGCCGGGGGCGCCGGGATGCTTGGGATGGGGAAGCTGCCTGCCGGGGCGTCGGGGGACGGCGGGCAGCCCGCGGCGGCTTTGCTCATCGGCGCTAAGAGCGTTCCGAGGAGCCTTGGCATCGGCAATGCGCGCCATAGGACGCGCATCGCCGAAAGTCTCCTCTCCACAACGCGCCCAGTGTTTTCACAAAGCCGCCGCGGTCTGCCCTGCCTGTTTTGCGGCCGCCGGATAAGCGGTGCTTCCATGCGTAAGGTATCAGGATAAGCGGGGCTTCCCAGGTGTAAGGTATCAGGAGAAAAGCAGCGGTTGGCGGTATGGCAGAGGGCTTTCCATGCGGAAACAAGAAGGGTATTTAGATACTCCCTTTTCGGAATTGTGTACCCATTGGAAAATGACTTATTAATATACATTGTAATGAAGATAAAGATTTTATAATTAACTATATAAACTGGAATTTCATAAAGGAGTGTGACTGCATGAAAAAGCTGATTTTTGGTTGTGCCTTAATGCTATGTGGAATTATTGGCGGAACTGGTTGGCTGATCGCAAGCGCATCTGTCATTCAGGAAGGAGCGTGGTCAACAGTTTTAAATGTATTTGAATTTGGTGGCATTGAATGTTATATTATTCTTTTTTTCTATGTTCTCGCCGTTATAGGAATAGTTGTCGCAGCCAAAGCCTTGAAGGAAGATAAGTAATTTCCAGTTTATAGAACTGTTAAGTTGTCGAAAAACACTTTTTCGAAAAGGGAGTTTAGATAGTCTGGGGAGAAGGGGCCTGCGGATTTCTGCAGGGCTGATTTTCTTCGGTTATGGAGAGAACAGGAGCCGGAGGGGAAAGAATAGGATGATCAAGCCGAAGCATCTTGAAAAAATATACCATCCTACAGATGAAGAAGAATATGAGGGCAGGATTATTTGCCAGTGCGGATGCAAAGCATTTAAAATACGGTGCTTTGGCGAGTTTTATGGCAGGTACAAAATGTCAGTCCATGAATATGAGAACAAATATGCACAGGCGGTACGTGCAGTTTGCGGGGACTGCGGGACAGATTATCTGCTGTACGATTTTGCGCTGCATGGTTATGACGGACTCATCTGCGGGGAAGGCATTGCTGTTCCTGACGAAATCTTAGATGATTTTATTACGGAAACAGACAGCTTATTTGAGGTGGAAATGTTTCTGGAATATGATGGGGAAGAAGATTTTCTGGAGGATGTGGTGAATGATACCTGGCTGCAAAAAGACTTTCATTTTACAGTGGCTGACAGAGCGAATGTCTGGTGTTCGGTTGCCATTGAACTGAAAGGTGTGCAGTCGGGAATGGACTACAAGGACTTTTTAATTGAGGAACTGGCGTAGCGGAATCCCCGGTTTAAGAATGGCCTTGACTTTACCCTTTCGCGCCATGGCGCAGCGATTTATACCCACAAACGAAATTAATTGCCGTCTGCACAGTATAACGAGTGAACGCATCGGCAATCCAGAGCTGAAAGCGGCAATTAAATGCGTTCACGAGTATAAATCAGGGAGGAAAATATAGGGAGGTAAAAGGAATGAGGAAGTTTGCGGTCTTATTATATCCGGACTTTTCTTTGCAGGAGATCACCTGTCTTACATCTGCGCTCACAGTCTGGTTTGGTGAGAAGATTGATTTTATTGCCGGTGAAAACAGAGAATATGTGAGCGAGGAAGGCTTCCGTATCCTTCCCACAAAGACAACGGCAGAAGCAAAGATAACCGATTACAGCTGCGTGATATTGCCGGGAACAATCCATCCATTGCCTGCGCTGTTCGATGATGCATTGATTGACTTTATCAGAAGCGGAATGCATTCGGATGTTGTCTTTGCGGCGATTTCTTCCGCTCCGATTTTGCTGTCCAAAGCGGGAATTCTTGGCGGCAGGAAATTTACTTCGGGTTATTTTATGCAGATGGCGGACGTTTTTGATTTTGTGGAAAAGCAAAACTTCCTGCACAAGGGAGTCGTGGAAGACGGAAATGTGATAACGGGTATCGGGATGTTTTTCCGGGAATTTGCGGAAGCTGTTCTGCGAAGGTTTGCATATGATATCGGAGATCATTTCATGCGTTACAAGCCGGAAGATTTTACGGAAGAAGAGCTGACATTTTACTGGTCTGATGATGAATATCAGGAATTTCTGGAGGAATTGAAGGATTATACCCGATGAGGGAAGCATTCTGGTTTGTGAGGAAGCTTTATGGATATCGCTTTATACTATCAGGAAAAAGGAAATCAGGAACCCTTTATCCTGTTGCATGGGAACGGAGAGGACGGCACTTATTTCAGGCACCAAATAGAATATTTTAGCCGCAGATACAGAGTGATTGCCTTAGACACACGAGGGCATGGTAAGTCGCCAAGGGGTACGGCTCCTTTTACGATTGCGCAGTTTTCCCGGGATTTGTATGATTTCATGACAGATTTGGAAATTCCTGCCGCAGTCATTTTGGGATTTTCAGACGGGGCAAATATCGCCATGCAGTTTGCAATAAAGCATCCGGATAAGGTAAAGGCATTGATCTTAAACGGAGGAAACCTGAATCCGGATGGTGTGAAAAGGACGACACAGATTCCGATTGAAATAGGATATAAAATAGCAAAACGATTTGCCTCCAAGTCGCCGGGTGCAAAAAGGAGTGCCGAAATGCTCGGCCTGATGGTGAATGAGCCGAATATTGAGCCGAAAGAATTGGCAAAAATAACAGCTCCCACACTGGTGATTTGCGGAAGCCGCGATATGATTAAGGAATCCCATACAAAAAATATTGCGGAAAATGTACCCGGTGCTAAATTGGCAATCGTGAAGGGCACTCATTTTATTGCAAATAAGAAATATGCTGCATTCAATAAAGAGGTGGAAGCCTTTTTACAGAGCAGCAGATAGAAAACGGACAGACATAGGATGCCGGAACAGTCCTCTGTCGTCTTCAATATTGCAACAGATAAGGTGAATGTAGTCGGGATATTTCATCGGTTGGAGAATTACCGTAAGAGAATATCACATTTTTTATATGGGAAAGTCGAGAAAGGGATAGTACATGATCGTAAAAAACCAATTTCCGATTCTGGAGTACAGTACGGATAAAATCGCTGTGATCAATCCAGACAGAGAGGCATCCAAACCGGACAGGGACGGACAGGGGGAGGGTGGATTCCGGCGGTTTCCAAGGCTCTGCCTGGTGACATTTTTTGAGGAGGTTCTTGCCGCGGCAGTGGAGCGGTATGGAGGCGAAAAGATAGGGACTTATGTGTCCGAAATGAAGGATTTTCATGTGTACCGTTTTGCTGTAAACGGAACGGAAATCTGTGCCGTACAGGCGGTGGTGGCCTCCGGCTCCATTGCCATGATGACGGATATGCTCTATGGCTGCGGGGTGGAGGTGATCGTCTGCTGCGGGGGCTGCGGCGTACTGGATGATATTCCGGAGGGGGATGTGATTATTCCGGTGCGTGCTCTGCGGGACGAGGGGGCTTCCTATAAATACCTGCCCCCTGCCCGGTTTATCGAGCTGCAGCCCGGTCCCATAGAGAGCTTCCGGAAAGTCCTGGAGAGACATGACATTCCCTACATAGAGTGCGCCACCTGGTCCACTGACGGTTTTTACCGGGAAACCCGGGAGATGGTGGCCTACCGGAGGGAAGAGGGCTGCAAAGTAGTGGAGATGGAATGCGCAGCCATGGCGGCTATTGCGGAGTTTCGGGGAAAGACCTTCGGACAGCTGCTTTACAGCGGAGATATTCTCATCGGCGGTGCGGAAGACTATGACGACAGGGACTGGAACAATAATGTTTCCGCCAGGGAGAGGCTGTTTGCCCTTGCCCTGGAGGCTCTGTGCATGCTGTGAGAAAGGAGAGGCTGTGTATACCGGAGGAATGCAGATGAAACGTTATGACAAGGAATTCTGGGAGATGTTGGATGTTTTGGTTCATGCTTCGGAAATCGCAGGCCAAAGGGAACGGTGGAAGAAGAAAAAATGCTTGTGTATCAGGCGCATAATGAAACACAGTAAATGAAGGGGATCATGATAAGGCGATAAGGGCCGGGGCGGTTCCGGGATAATTTGTGATCGGAAGGCCTGCGGCAGCGGAGCGAAGGTGGTAGAAAATGGCAGCGGATTATTTACAGACAAAAGGAAGAATCTTTGATATACAGCGTTATTCCATACATGACGGAACGGGAATCCGTACTATATGCTTTTTGAAAGGCTGCGTACTGCGGTGCAAATGGTGCTGTAACCCGGAATCCCAGGAGTACCCCATCCAGGAGATGATTGTCCGGGGGAAGGCGAAAACCATCGGCCGGGACGTGACGGTGGCGGAGGTCATGGAGACCGTGGAGAAGGACAGGCCCTATTACAACCGTTCCGGCGGGGGGCTGACCCTTTCCGGCGGGGAGAGTCTCTGTCAGCCGGAGTTTGCCCGGGATTTGCTCCGTGCGGCAAAGGCGGTGGGAATTAACACGGCCATGGAGAGCATGGGCTGCGCCAAATGGGAGGTTATCCGGGAGATTCTGCCATATCTTGATCATTATCTCATGGATATCAAGCATATGGACAGCGGCAAACACAGACAGTTTACGGGCAAGGGCAATGAGCTGATGTTGGAGAATGCGAAGAAGATTGCAGCTTCCGGCCAGACGTATCTAAGCATACGGGTGCCCGTAATTCCCACCTTCAATGATACAAGCGGGGAAGTGAAAGCCATTGCAAGGTTCGCGGATGCCCTGCCCGGGGTGGAGGAGATCTACCTGCTTCCCTACCACAGGCTTGGGCAGGACAAGTATGCGGGACTTGGACGGACCTATGAACTGCCGGATATCCTGCCGCCGGAGCAGTCCCATATGGAGCAGCTGAAGAGGGAAGTGGAGGACTGTACCAAATTAAAGTGCCATATAGGCGGTTGACCTTTCTTTTTCGGAGAAGGGTGGATTTGATGTAAGACTGGGAAAGGACAAAGCTTGATGGCAGCACAGAGGCTTTCGCAAGGAAAATCGAATGAAAGGTGCTGCACGATATAATGTCCCTGAAATTGTGGGAAAAAGCCAAAACAGGATTGCTTTATCTCGCTTTATTATAGAAGGCAGCCTGACTTTGGGATGCTTTAGGGGGGAAGCGTTTCCGGGGCAGAGGAGTGGACGGCACAGCTGACAGGGCCTGGATAGGAGAGAAAAGGATGAGGATGATAGACGATATTACCAACTTTATTTTTCTGGAAGATATTCCTCCCGGGGATGGAATTTCAATGGAAGAAAAGCACTCCGATGTTATTTTCATTCCGGGCGGCTCTTATCCGGAACTGCCGGAGCGGGCGGCGGAATTGTGGAAAGCGGGATATGCGCCCTATATCGTGCCGTCGGGCAGATATTCCGTAACAGTGGGAAAATTCACGGGCGCGAAGTCAAAGGCGGATGTCTACGGAAAGGATTATGCTACGGAATGCGAATTTTATACGGATGTACTTCTGTCCAAGGGAGTCGCCCTGGACGGCATTTTTCCGGAGGCGGAGGCACAGTTTACCGCGGAAAACGCCAGATTTTCCAGAAAAATCCTGGACGGGAAAGGCATTCACCCAAAAAAAGCCATTCTCTGCTGTAAGGGATACCATTCCAGAAGGTGCCTGATGTATTACCAGTTGAATTTTCCCGAAACGGAATTTCTCATTGCGCCGGTTTATGTGGATGTGACCAGGGAAAACTGGTATCGGACAAAACGGGGGCAGGAGAAGGTCCTGGGGGAATTGAAACGTCTGGGGACACAGTTTACTCCGGAGCTTACGCCAGAGTGGCAGAATGTAAAAAGAAAAGTGTAAAGCCTTAATCATTCAATAAAGACTTTACACCTTCTGTTATGAGTTATGATTTATGTATGGTTAATTGCCGTCTTCCAACATTGATTGAAAGATATCTTTTAACTTTTGTAAATCCTCGTTATCGGGTGTTTTCATTAGAGCGTTATTGATAAATTCCAAAGCGAGCCGGATAAATCCCTGAAACTGTTTATTTGTCATTCCCATATCTGTAGCCATCCTATCACCGCCTTTCTGATAGAATCAGTATAGCGGATTTGAGAAAAGATGTAAAGCCTTTATTCAATTATTAAGGTGCTGTTAATCGTAGTGTGTCAGCTGCGGAACTGCATAGGAACTGGTGGAAAACCTGTCGTATACCTGTGGCAGGCATATGAGGTTGGAAGAAGCATACAGAATGATTTCCTTTTGCATTATATCATATGCAGGCCCTGTCTGTAAACGGTCTGGGAAGTCAATGATGAGTTAATTGTGGGAAAGGTTGGGAAAGATACAGAACAATTTAAGCGGGAGCCGCAGGTGGAAACAATGTGGACAGAAAGGAGACTCCATATGGGTATTTATTTAAATCCGACAAATGAAGGCTTTTGGACAGCAGTTCGCTCGGAGATCTATGTGGACAAGACAGGACTGCTTGCCTGTACGAACCGGTATTTGAATACGGAACAGAAATATTTCTGCGTCAGCAGGCCCAGGCGCTTCGGAAAGTCTATGGCGCTTAAGATGCTTGCGGCTTATTACAGCAGCAGCTGTGATTCCAAAGAGCTGTTTGCAGGGCTGAAGATAGAAGAAAGCAAATCCTATTCCGAATATCTGAACCGGTTTGACGTGATTCTGCTGAATATGCAGCAGTTTTTGATTGAGCCAGAACCGGGGCAGACAGTGAAGTATCTGGAACAGGCAGTGTTGGAAGAAGTGCGGGCGGAATATGAAGAAGTTTTGCAGGGTCCGTTGGCAGGACTTCCAGATGCATTGAGAAGAATTTACGCCAAAACCGGAAAGCAGTTTGTTTTCCTGATTGACGAATGGGACTGTGTAATGAGAGAGCGGCAGGATTCGGAGGCGCTGCAGAAGGAGTATCTTGATTTTTTGAGGAATCTGCTGAAGGACCAGGCTTATGTGGCGCTTGCCTACATGACAGGAATTCTCCCGGTAAAAAAATACGGTCAACATTCAGCGCTGAATATGTTCTGGGAATATTCCATGACGGATCAGGCTTTCCTGGAGGAATATACCGGATTTACGGAAGAGGAGGTCAGGGGGCTGTGTCAGCGGTTTTCCATGAATTATGAGGAGACAAAGGCCTGGTATGACGGATATCAATTGACGGAATTCAAGCATGTATACAATCCCAAATCCGTTGTGGAGTCTATGCTTCGCCGGAGATTTTCAAACTATTGGACGTCCACAGAGACCTATGATGCACTGAAGATATACATGGATATGGATTTCGACGGACTGCGGGCAGATGTCATTGGGATGTTAGGCGGGGAGCGCGTCCGGGTAAACACCAGAAGCTTCCAGAATGACATGTGTACCTTCCGGACAAAGGATGATGTACTGACCCTGCTGATTCACCTGGGATATCTGGGATATGACTCCGTGGAGAGAGAGGCTTTTATTCCCAATAAGGAAATCAGCGAGGAATTTGAGAACGCCATGAGTGTGGGCGGTTGGGCGGAAGTCATGAATGTGTTGAGGGCATCGGAACGGCTGTTGGAGGATACCCTTCGGGGGGATGAAAAACGAGTTGCGGAAGGTTTGGACAGGGCTCACAGGGAGGTGGCTTCCATTCTGACCTACAATGACGAGAGCTGCCTGGGGGCGGCCGTCAGCCTGGCATATTACAGTGCCCGAAGGGATTATCGAATGATACGGGAGTTTCCCACCGGCCGGGGGTTTGCCGATGTGGTATTCCTGCCCCTGCCCGGCCGCAGGAAACCGGCTATTGTGGTGGAACTGAAATTTGATAAATCCGCGTCGGCTGCTCTTGCGCAGATCAGGGAACGACAGTATACCCGGGCTCTGGAGGGGTATTCCGGCGAGATTCTGTTGGTGGGCGTGAATTATGATAAGGACAGCAGTGAGAAAATGCACAGCTGCGTGATCGAAAGGGTGGAGTAAGACACCCGGTTTTTGTCTGTTTCCGCCCCATGCCGGAAAAGACGGATATAGAAACCACAAAAATAAAACAAAAACGACACAATCCAACAATTATTTGTTGACTTGTATGGTGGATAGGCTTATAATGAAGGAAAAGCATTTCCATAGAAACCAAAAACGAATCAGGAGGAAGCAAAATGCAGAACGAGTACGAAGTAAAAAAAGAGATTTGTGACATTGGCAGGAGAATTTACAACAGGAACATGGTTGCGGCAAACGACGGCAATATTTCCGTGAAGATCAGCGACAACGAATTTCTGTGCACTCCTACCGGTGTGTCCAAGGGCTTCATGACCCCCGAATACATCTGTAAAGTGGACGCCCAGGGCAATGTCATTCAGGCCAACGGCAATTTCCGGCCTTCATCCGAGATCAAGATGCATATGAGAGTGTATCAGGAGAGACCTGACGTAAAGAGCGTGGTACATGCCCATCCCGTATATGCCACCAGTTTTGCCATTGCAGGCATTCCCCTGACCCAGCCCATCATGCCCGAGGCGGTTATTGCACTGGGCTGCGTTCCCATTGCAAAATACGGCAGACCTTCCACCATGGAGATTCCCGATGCGGTTTCCGAGTATGTGCAGCATTTTGACGCCGTGCTGTTGGAGAACCACGGCGCGCTGACCTATTCCGATTCCCTGCTTGCGGCATACCTGAAGATGGAATCCGTGGAATTCTACGCGCAGCTCCTGTACCAGTCCAGAGTACTGGGCGGACCCAAGGAATTTACCCCGCAGCAGGTGGAAGATCTGTACGAAATCAGAAGACAGTTCGGCATGAAGGGACGTCATCCCGCCAATCTCTGCCCCAACGCAAAGGAAGGCAAGCCCAGCTGCCATACCTGCGGAGGCGGATGCCGCAGCGGCAAGGAGAGCGGAGCCGTTTCTGCCGATATGGTGGCGGAGATCACCAGGAAGGTGTTGGAGCAGTTAGGAAAATAAGGATTCCAGATCTCCCATTGAGGAAATGTCTATAGGACAGGCATTTCAGGAGAGTCATCGTATCATATGGAAGAAGGGCATTCCATGGAAAACAGAGAGATAGAAGCAATCGTCCGTGAGGTCCTGAAAGCAGCAGAGGGCGGAAACGGGGCGGTATTCCGTCAGCCAGGGGAGACATTCCCGACAGAACAGAAAACATCTGCCGAAGCCGGGGAGATTTCGGGGACAGCCGCCTGGACAGGGAGCAGGAAGGTAATTCCCGGGTCCGGAAAACTTGCGGCGGCAAACGGCGGTCTGGTTCCCGTGACCATGCCCCTGGCCCTTGCGGTGAAGCTCATCGAGAGCATTGAGGCAAAGGCTGCGGAATGGGGCATGCGGGTGGTTACCGCCGTCTCCGATGCGTCCGCCAGGCCCGTAGCCGTTCACTGTATGGACGGAGCCTACATAGGAAGCTTTGACGTGGCGCTGAACAAGACATATACATCCATTGCCTTTCAGATGTCCACTGCGCAGTTGGGGACTTTAAGCCGGCCGGGGGAGAGCCTGTACGGCATACAGTTTACCAATGAGGGCAGAATCGTTATTTTTGGAGGCGGGGAGGTGCTGAAGCGGGGTGATGCGATTGTGGGCGCCCTGGGCGTCAGCGGCGGCAGCGCCGAACAGGACACAGCGTTGGCTGCTTACGGAAAATCAGTTTTTGAAAATTTAGAGGGACTTTCCAATTAAGAGCCGTCGCGCAGCGACTAAAATAGGAGGTAGCAAAGTGCTTATAAATGAGAATCTGGTACAGGACATTGTACAGGAAGTCGTGGCGAAGATGCAGATTGCAGAATCTCCAGGCGGCAAGCACGGCATTTTTAAGGACATGAACGAAGCCATTGCGGCCGCAAAGGCATCCCAGGAGAAAGTCCGCAGAATGTCCCTTGACCAGAGAGAGCAGATTATCGGAAATATCCGCAGACGAACCCATGAAAATGCGGAACTCATTGCCAGAATGGGCGTAAACGAGACAGGAATGGGCAATGTGGGACATAAGATATTAAAGCATCGGCTGGTGGCGGACAAAACCCCCGGCACGGAAGACTTGAAGACGACGGCGTGGTCCGGAGACAGGGGACTGACATTGATTGAAATGGGACCCTTCGGGGTTATCGGAGCCATCACCCCCTGCACCAATCCAAGCGAGACCGTCATCTGCAATTCCATCGGCATGATTGCCGCAGGAAATACGGTGGTGTTCAATCCCCATCCCCAGGCGGTGAGGACCACCATCTTTGCCATCAACATGATCAATGAGGCTTCCCTGGAGGCAGGAGGGCCGGACAATGTGGCCTGCACCGTGGAACAGCCCACCCTGGACACCAGTAATGTGATGATGAAGCACAAGGATATCCCGCTTCTGGTGGCCACCGGAGGGCCGGGTGTGGTGACGGCAGTGCTTTCCTCGGGAAAGAGGGGCATCGGCGCAGGGGCGGGCAATCCCCCCGCAGTGGTGGACGAGACGGCGGATGTGAGAAAGGCAGCAGCGGATATCGTCAACGGCTGTACCTTTGACAACAACCTTCCCTGCATCGCAGAGAAGGAGATCGTGGCAGTGGAATCCATTGCGGACGAATTGATGCACTACATGGTAGCTGAACAGGGCTGCTACCTGGTTTCCAGGGAGGAGCAGGAAAGGCTTACGGCAACGGTGCTCACCCCCAAGGGGCTGAACCGCAACTGTGTGGGCCGGGATGCCAAAACCCTGCTTGGCATGATTGGGGTAACCGTACCGGATAATATCCGCTGCATTGTTTTTGAAGGACCCAAGGAGCATCCTCTGATTGCCGAGGAGCTGATGATGCCTATTTTGGGCATGGTCCGGGCGAAGGATATCGACGACGCCATAGAGCAGGCCGTGTGGCTTGAGCATGGCAACCGTCACTCCGCCCATATTCACTCCAAGAATATAGACAATATTACAAAGTACGCGAGAGCCATTGATACGGCCATCCTGGTGAAAAACGCGCCTTCCTATGCGGCGCTTGGCTTCGGCGGAGAAGGCTACTGTACCTTTACCATTGCCAGCCGCACAGGCGAGGGCCTGACCAGTACCCGGTCCTTCACCAAGAGCAGGCGCTGCGTTATGTCCGACAGCCTCTGCATCCGGTAATGCGCGGCAGCAGTGCGGAAGGCAGAAGCGACAAACAGAAAGGAGATTATAGAATGGCAGATACGGCACAGATAGAAGAGATTGTGAAACAGGTGCTGGCCAGTATTTCAGGAACCGCAGCCGCGGCTTCCGCTACAGGCAGCGGGGCGGCAGGCGCAGAGATTCCGGGGACGGCCCATGTGGCAATGCTCACCGGTCTGGAGCATTTTGACGTAAAGGAATTCCCCATGCCGGAAGTGGGCGACGACGACATTCTGGTAAAGGTGGAAGGCTGCGGCGTCTGCGGTACGGACGCCCATGAATTCAAGAGAGACCCCTTCGGCCTGATTCCCGTGGCCCTGGGACACGAGGGAACCGGCGAGATCGTGAAGATGGGGAAAAATGTAAAGAAGGACAGCGCGGGCAAGGATTTAAAGCTTGGCGACAAGGTGGTTACCTGCATGATTTTCAAGGATAACCCGGATATCACCATGTTTGACCTGAATAAGCAGAATGTGGGCGGCGCCGATGTGTACGGCCTGCTTCCGGACGACGATATTCACCTGAACGGATGGTTTTCCGATTATATTCTGATACGGAAAGGCTCCACCGTGTTTAACGTAAGCGATCTGGATCTGTATTCCAGAGTGCTCATTGAACCCTGCGCAGTGCTGATCCATGCTGTGGAGCGGGCCAAGAGTACGGGAATACTGCGGTTCAACAGCAGAGTGGTGGTACAGGGCTGCGGACCCATCGGGCTGATCTGCATTGCCATCCTGCGCACCATGGGCATCAATAGGATTGTGGCTGTGGACGGAGAACAGAAGCGTCTGGATTTCGCAAAGGAACTGGGAGCTTCCGATTCCGTGAACTTTAAGGAACACAAGGGGATTGAGGCCCTGACGGCGGCCGTGGAGGAGAAATGCGAAGGACATCTGGCGGATTTCGCCTTCCAGTGTACAGGCTCTCCTGCAGGACATTCCAATATCTATAAGTTCATCCGCAACGGCGGCGGACTTTGCGAACTGGGATTCTTCATCAACGGCGGCGACGCCACCATCAATCCGCACTTTGATATCTGCTCCAAGGAGATTACCACGGTGGGCTCCTGGGTTTATACCCTGCGGGATTATGCCACCACCTTTGATTTCCTCAAGAGCGCCAAGAAAATGGGTCTTCCCATGGATAAGCTGATTACCCATACTTATCCCCTGGAGGAAATCAATGAGGCGCTGAAGACCAATCTGGCCATGACAGGACTGAAGATTGCGATTATCAATAAATAAGATAAAGATGCGGGAATCAACTCTTTTCAAGGAAGACAGCTTTCCAGGAGAGAAAAAAGTCTATGGAAGAAAAGAAATCAATGGAAGAGAGTAAGTCTATGGAAGAAAAGAAGGAAGGAACAAATTCCGCGGAAGAAGCGGTGGGATTGTTGGAGGTATTCGGACTGACCTGCGCGTTCCTTGCGGCCGACGCAGGCTGTAAGGCCGCAGATGTCACACTGGAGACTTTTGATAAAAACAAACCGGCAAATGCGGACGCGCTGCCGGTACCCTTACTGGTGACGGTGAAATTCAGGGGAAGCGTGGCGGCTGTGGAAGCGGCCATGGAAGCGGGAGAGGCGGTGGCAAAATCCCTCACCGGCGTAGTCCAGAGGCACATTATCCCCAGACCCACCGGGGACACCGGCAAAATGCTGAAAATCAGCGCATTTGACAAAAATTGATAGGAAGTAAGAACGTTGCGGTTTACAGGCAGTTCCGCCAGATGTTTTCGCGGGCATGCTGCATGAATAATTCCGGGACTGCAGGCGCCGATAGGAGCGGCGAGCCGTGGGAAGCCGTGAACGGTAACGAAAGAAATCAGAAAGAGCGTATAGGCAGGAAAGGAGAGCACTATGGCACAGGAAGCATTGGGAATGGTAGAAACAAGAGGTCTTACGGCAGCCATTGAGGCAGCGGACGCAATGACCAAGTCCGCGGAGGTATCTCTGGTGGGCACCGAGAAAATCGGTTCCGGACTGGTAACCGTAATGGTGCGGGGAGATGTAGGCGCCGTAAAGGCAGCCGTGGAAAGCGGTTCCGCAGCCGCAGGCAGGCTTGGCGAACTGGTGGCGGCCCATGTGATTCCCAGACCCCATTCCGACGTGGAGAAGATTCTCCCGAAGATCTGACAGGACAGCAGGGAGCGGCGGCTGACCGCCTCCTGACAAACTGCTGCAGACAGGGAAGAGATTGCAATATCAGTAAAGGAGCCGGCAAATGAGCAATACATCATTGGGCTTTATCGAAATTACAGGTGTGGTTGCCGCCGTGGATGCCCTGGACATTATGTGCAAGACATCCGGCGTGGAGCTGGCCACCTGGGAGAGAAAACTGGGGGGAAGGCTTGTCACCATTGTGGTAAAGGGTGACGTGGCGTCTGTCACGGAAGCCGTGGAGACCGCCGCTGCAAAGGCCATCAAAAAGCCTGTGGCAAAAGGCGTCCTGGCGAACCCCCACGAAGAGATCGTGAGACTGGTGAACTTAAGCGCAAGCCGTTTCATGAATAAAGACACACAGCCCGGACTGGACGAAAGAACCATCCAGGAAGTGTAGAAAAGGGTAACCGGAACAGAGACAGCACCCCCTGGCCGTGCCGGGATTCCCGGTATTCCAAACGGCGGAAGAGGGTTATGGAACGATTAACAGGAGGAGAATAAAATGGCACAGGAAGCATTAGGAATGGTGGAAACAAGAGGTCTGGTTGCGGCGATCGAAGCTGCGGACGCTATGTGTAAGGCTGCGAATGTCAGCCTGGTAGGCACGGAGAAAATCGGTTCCGGACTGGTAACCGTAATGGTACGCGGCGATGTAGGCGCAGTGAAGTCCTCTGTGGAAGCCGGCGCATCCAGCGCATCCAAACTGGGAGAACTGGTAGCTACCCATGTAATTCCCAGGCCTCACAGCGATGTTGAGATGATTCTTCCCGCAGTAAAGGCGTAGTTACTGTGAAAGTCCTGCTGCTTGCCTTGCGGAAAACGCGCAGTCCGAATAAGCTCCCTTGCTTATTCGGCAAGACAGCAGTGCGCCAAACCCGCTTCCCTGGGTACAGGCGCAGGGAGAAGGACAGGGCGATAAGCGGTGCAGGGAAGGAACTTCACGGTCCGGAAGAGCGGAGGCTCGTTTTCCGCCCGGGGCGGGAAGCGGCAATGGAGGAAGAACATGGAACAACAGACAGTGGAAATGATTACCCGGATGGTGCTTCAGGCCATTCGCGGAACGGAGGAGAAGGCCGGCGGATTTCAGGTACCGGTAGGGGTATCCGCAAGACATATCCACCTGACACAGGAGCATGTGGAAATCCTGTTCGGAACCGGCTATCATCTGACGAAGAAAAAAGATCTCATGGGCGGTCAGTATGCCTGCAACGAGACGGTGACCATTGTGGGCCTGAAACTTCGGGCCATCGAAAACGTAAGGGTTCTGGGACCGGTGCGGAAGGCCTCCCAACTGGAGATATCCGCAACGGATGCCATGAAACTGGGCGTAGCGGCTCCCATTCGGGAATCCGGCAATGTAAAAGGCAGCGCCCCCATCGCAGTGGCAGGACCCAAGGGCGTTATCTATCTGGAGGAAGGCTGCATTGTGGCCATGCGCCATATTCATATGTCCCCGGCGGATGCAAATGCGGCGGGAGTCAGGGACGGCGATATCGTGTCCGTGAAAGTGGATAACGAGCGGGGAACCGTGTATAATCAGGTGAAAATCCGTGTAGACGAGAGCTTTACCCTGGAGATGCATATTGATACCGACGAAGCCAATGCCGGTAAGATCAAGACAGGCGACAGGGTGACGATTATCAAATAGCTTTGCGGACGTCAGGCAAAAAGGTCCGCAGAGGAATAAGCATATCTGCAGAATCAGGCTGCAGCTGAATCGGATTGCAACGATAAAACATTGCAATAGGAGCTGTCCGCAAAGCCCTGTAAAACAGGGTAAGCGCTGAATCCGGCATATTTGCGGCGGTTCCGGGGCGGACGGCGGGCGGAAATTTGACATCATGGGCAGACAGCTTTGGACTGCCCGCCGATCTGTCTCAAAATACCGGGGGCGTGCCCGGCGCACAGGCTTAGCCTGCGGCAGTTTCCGGGAGGCCTGGAGTTAAAGAGAGGCAGTACACTGATAGGAGATACATACCATGATTGTGGGAAAAGTAGTGGGAAGCATCGTTTCCACCCGCAAATGCGAGAATCTGGTTGGAAATAAATTTATGATTATTGAACCCCTGGAAGAAATGTCCGCCGGAGGCGCCCGTTTTGTTGCTATTGACAATATCGGCGCGGGAATCGGCGAGACTGTTCTGGTGGCTACGGGAAGCGCCGCCCGGGTTGGGATGGAAAAGGCGCCTGTGGACGCAGCCATTGTGGGAATTGTTGACGAGTGAGGGTATAGACGGCATTCCGGCCTTTATTATACGACAGAAAGGTAATTCCGGGCTGCCAATCGGGACAGCTGCCCGGCAGTATCAATGGACAGAGCGGCTGCCGTAATGATCATTTTGGAGAATATGATATGGAGATGCAGGCATTGAAGCAGGTTTTGCGGGAAAGCGGCATAGTCGGCGCGGGAGGCGCAGGCTTTCCCACTTATGCGAAACTGGATGAGAGAGCGGAAGTTATATTGATGAACTGCGCAGAGTGCGAACCGCTGCTGAAGCTTCACCGGCAGCTGATGGAACAGTGCGCGGAAGAGATTTTGAGAACCTTTGACGGAATGGCCCGGGCTGTGGGAGCAGGGGAAGCCGTCATCGGCATTAAGAGAGAATACAAGTCCGCCGTAAAGGCGATTGAACGATACATAGACAGATACCCCCATATGCGGGTGCAGCTGTTGGACAGCGCCTATCCCATGGGGGATGAAGTGGTGCTGATCTACGAAGCCACGGGAAGGGTTATCCGGCCCGGCGGGCTTCCCATAGAGGAAGGGGTAGCCGTTTTCAATGTGGAGACGGTCTATAATGTCTGCCGTGCCCTGGAAAAACAGATTCCTGTGGCAGACAAACTGGTGAGCGTGGTAGGGGAAGTATCCCGTCCCGTAACGGTGCGGGTGCCAATCGGCGCCTCCATTCGGGATGTGGCGGCTCATGCAGGAGAGATCCTGGTGAAAAATCCGGCCTACCTTGTGGGCGGTCCCATGATGGGAAACCTGCAGGAGGAGACTGACGTGGTGACCAAGACCACCAATGCGGTGATTGTCCTGGACAAAAGCCACAGCCTGATTCAGCGCAAAAACAGGAACGCGGCCATTGACCTGAAACGTGCGGCCTCCGCCTGCTGCCAGTGCGAGACCTGCACCAGTCTCTGCCCCCGCCATGCCCTGGGGCACCCCATCGAACCCCATAAATTTATGCGCAGCGCGGCCAACAAAGATTTTCAGGATACCAATGTATTTTTGAACACCTTTTTCTGCAGCTCATGCGGTTTGTGCGAGAATTTCTCCTGTCCCCAGGGACTGGCGCCCAGAAGCCTGATCGCCGATTACAAACTGGGACTGCGCAAGGCAGGGGTAAAGGTGCCGCAGGACGTAAAGCCTGCTCCCGTGAACAAGGGCAGGGATTACCGTAAGGCTCCGGAGGAGAGACTGGAGGCACGGCTGGGACTCTCCAAATACAATGTGGACGCGCCCCTGCAGGAGGACGGTTACTGGGAAAAAGAAAATCTGATTCATAAAGTGAAACTGCTTCTAAGTCAGCATATCGGCGCCCCGGCGGTTTCTGTGGTGGAAAAGGGGGCAGAAGTCAGAAAGGGAGACTGCATTGCCCGGCCGGCGGAAGGATTGAGCGTAGGCATTCATGCCTCCGTGGACGGCATTGTACAGGAAGTGACGGAGAAATATATTACGATTGTGCGGCAGTAGACGGACGCTTTTTTGAATTCTTTCTGTATATACGTTTAAGTAAGGAAACGCATGCAGGGCCGTAACACCTGCGGAACTGGAATAACAGCATAGTTATAGGTACGGAAGGGAATTTATGCGGAACTGGAATAACAGCATAAGTTCCCGTCCGTGCCCAGAGAATATACGGACGCTGCCTTTGCGGGCGTATATTCTCTGAAGTTATAGGTACGGAAGGGAATTTATGCGGAACTGGAATAGGAGGTACACCCATGGGCAAGGCTTTGGGCATGATAGAATTTAAGACGGTATCTGCCGGAGTGACGGCGGCGGATGCCATGGTAAAAACGGCGGCTGTGGAACTGGTGGAAGCCCAGACCGTATGCCCCGGCAAATACATCGCTCTGATCACCGGAGATTTGAGCGCGGTGGATGCCGCCGTGGAGACGGCAAAGGTACGATATGGGGAGAACCTGATTGACAGCTTTGTTCTGGGAAACCCCCACGAGGGCATCTTCCCCGCAATCTACGGAACCACCCATGTGGAGCATATCAGTTCCCTGGGGATTTTGGAGACCTTTGACGCTGCGGCTATCATCGTTGCGGCGGATGTGGCGGCCAAGACGGCGGATGTGGAGCTGATCGAGCTGCGGATCGCCAAAGGCATGTGCGGAAAATCCTATGTGTTCCTGTGCGGCGAGGTATCCGCTGTGGAGGCTGCCATTTCGAAAGCGAGAGCCAGTGTGTCCGAAAGCGGCATGTTCCTTGATTCCACGGTGATAGCCCATCCGGATCCCCAGATCTGCAAGTCGATTTTGTAGGGAAGGGTATATGTAAAGGCGACGGAGGATAACAGTTCAGCGTCCTGTCTGAACTGTTGCGACAGAGAGGAATGGGTGGAAGGCGGGCTGAGATACCGGGATTTGATCTTTGAAACGGATTGCTGAAGAGAAAAGAGGCGGGGAGTGAGACGGGTATGCTGGCAGTAGAGCGCAGAAATATGATTTTGGAAAAACTGCAGGATGAGCGCAAGGTGGTGGTCAGCGAGTTGAGCGCCCTTTTTGACGTGTCAGAGGAAACGATCCGCCGGGACCTGGATAAACTGGACCGGCAGGGCCTGGCAATCAAGAGCTACGGCGGGGCTGTGCTGAACGAGAATTCGGCCCTGGACATGCCCTTTAATGTCCGCAAAAACCGCAATATCAAGGGGAAGCAGGAGATTGCGGACCTCATCGGCAGTCTGGTGAAGGAAGACGAACATATCATCGTAGATCCCAGTACCACGGCGGTGGCCATTGTGAAAGCCCTGAAAACCAGGAAAAAGCTGACGGTGATCACCAGTTCCATTGAAGTACTGATCGAGCTTTCCGATGTCAGCGGATGGGATATCATCTGCACCGGAGGCGTGCTTCGGGAAAATTACCTGACTCTGGTGGGTTCCCGGGCGGCGGATATGATCAGCTCCTTCTATGCGGACAAGGCCATTATATCCTGCAAGGGCATTGACCTGAATAAGGGAGTAACCGACGCCAACGAGGCGCTTTCCCAGGTGAAGCAGGCAATGCTGCGGTCTGCCAAGCAGCGGATTGTTGCAGCGGACCATACCAAATTCGGAAATGTGGCTTTTTCCCGGATCTGTGAACTGTATGCGGTGGACATGGTGGTGACGGATGTGCGGCCCGGCCGGGAATGGTTGGATTATTTTGAAGAAAAGGGGATAGAGTGTCTCTATGGCAGGGAAGAAATCTGAAAAACAGACAAAAACCATCGCTTTTGTGAACAACAAGGGCGGCAGCGGCAAGACAACTACCTGTGCCAACGTGGGCTATTCCCTTTCCTGTCTTGGCAGAAAGGTATTGCTTCTGGACGGCGATATGCAGATGAACCTGACCCTTTCATATTTTGCGGAAGACAAGGTTCTGGATTTTGCTTCCGGAGACAAAAATATATATACAGCCCTTCGGCAGGAGGCGGACCTGACGGACTATGTAGTATCTACCGCCTATGAAAACCTGGACCTGGTACCTTCCTCCATGCTGATGAGCGGAGTGGAATACGAGCTTTACGCACGTCTTCAGCGGGAACAGATTCTTACAAAATGTCTGGAAAATTTGAAAAACAGTGCAGAATATGACTATATTCTGATAGATGCGCCGCCCACCCTGGGAGGTTGGGTGATGAACATTCTCTGCGCGTCGGACTTTTGTGTGATACCCGTGGAGGCAAGCCCCTGGGGACTCTTCGGTGTGGCAAATATGTTTGATTTTCTGGAAGACATGAAGGAACAGGCGCCTGCCCTGACCCTTCTGGGGGTGGTGATCACCAAGATGGATGCCAGGAAAAATTACGGCAGGCAGACATTGGGAGTTCTGCAGGAGTTTCAGGAGGTAAGGGTTTTCGATACCATTATCCGGGTGGACAGCGAGATCGAATGGGCACAGGACAATTCCAGGCCCGTCGGGGCATATAAGAAATCGGCCAGAAGCGCCGGAGAATACAGGGAACTGGCAAAGGAGGTAGAGAAATATGTCCGTAGGAGCAGGCAGCATTAAGAGAGCGGCAAGGACGGCCGGGAAGAAAGAACAGCCGTCTGCCGGTATAGCAGCGGAAGGAAACGAAGCAGCAGTCCAGAGAGTCGTGTCAGACCCGGAAATCATGTCAGACCCGAGTATCGTGTCTGAGCCAAAGGCAGAGAAGACAGAGACAGGAAAAACAAAAGCCGGGAGCAGAAAGAAAGCAAAGACGGATATCGGGAAGAAAGACTTTCCGGCAGAAGGCGGGAAAATCGGGGAGCGAACGGAAAAGGCACAGAGAGAAGAGGCGGCTGAGGAAAATGCTTCCGGGGAAGAAAGCGGCATTTATGAGGCTTACGGAATCGGGCAGGAGCTGCCTGCATATTTGTTATAGTCTCTGGCAGGCGGTAGATTGTATACTCGTAACTGAAGGTTTTTGATGGAAAAAAGTGGGTGGAATATCGCTCGCTTTTTTTATGCCCAGGCCCGTGCGTAAAGTGCGACGGAAAATGGCTTGATTAAGTGATAAGAAAATCATCCTGGTCAGGGACAGGATTAAATTATGGCGAAATGAGGAAGGAATTGTGAAGTGTTTTCCGGCAACATATTTCTTGACAGTTTCCAACAAAAAAGTTATCATGAATAACATGATACGAGTTTGCCTTTTGGCTGCCGCAGGCGGCGGGGAATGTAGTTCCCGAAGAAGGCGGAAGGAGAGCATATGGCGCTTAGCAGGAAGCCCGTGACGGGCATGAGAGATATTCTGCCGGAGGAGATGCAGATTCGGGATTATGTGACAGGCGTGATCAAAGATACTTACAGAAGGTATGGATTCACCTCCATTGAGACCCCCAGTGTGGAGAACATTGCCAACCTGACCAGCAAGCAGGGGGGAGACAATGAGAAATTGATCTTCAAGATCTTGAAGCGGGGGGAAAAGCTGAAAATAGCCGAGGCCGTCACAGAGGAAGAAGTGGTGGACGGGGGACTGAGGTATGATCTGACTGTGCCTCTGGTGCGGTATTACTCCAACAATGCGGCTCAGCTGCCTGCTCCCTTCAAGGCATTGCAGATGGGCAATGTATGGCGGGCGGACAGACCCCAGAGGGGGCGTTTCCGTCAGTTTACCCAGTGTGATATTGATATTTTCGGAGAGGCCTCCAATCTGGCGGAGATCGAGCTGATTTTGGCCACCACTACCACCCTGGGAAAGCTGGGCTTTCAGGATTTTGAAATCCGCATCAACGACAGACAGCTTTTAAAGGCCATGGCTGCGGGCAGCGGTTTTTCGGAAAACGACTACGACAGCGTCTTTGTCACCCTTGATAAGATGGACAAAATCGGCATGGACGGGGTGAGGGCGGAACTTCTGGAAAACGGCTTTGCAGAGGAGACCGTAGATAAATATCTGGAACTGTACAGAGGGTTGGAACAGGCTGAAAACGGCCTGCAGTATGTGGCGGAGAAGCTGGGGCAAGAGCCGGTATCCGCGGTGACGGAAGGGCTGCGGGAGATCATCGACAGCGTCAATGGGGCGAAGACGGCGGATTTCCGCATGGTGTTTGACCCTACGCTGGTGCGGGGGATGTCCTATTATACGGGAACTATTTTCGAGATTGCAATACCCGGCTTCGGCGGCAGCTGCGGGGGAGGCGGCAGATACGATAAAATGGTTGGAAGATTCACGGGCAAGGACGTGCCGGCATGCGGTTTTTCCATCGGTTTTGAAAGGATTATTCTGCTCTTGACGGAGAGCGGGTTCCGGGTGCCGGATGCTCCGAAAAAGGTGGCCTACCTGGTGGAGAAGGGTGTGGAGGGTCAGGCGCTGTGCGATGTGATCGCCAAGGCTCAGGCTGCAAGAGAAACAGGGGTGCAGGTGCTGGTGGCCCGTATGAACAAGAACAAGAAGTTCCAGAAGGAGCAGCTGACGGCGGAAGGGTACGGAGAGTTTCTGGAGTTTTATAGGGAAGCTTTGAAGAACTGATGAAAGCGTCTCATCCTGAATTTGCGGGATTAAATTCCTCTCTTTTCGGAGTTATGTACCGGAAAACCAGCTTATAAATAGATATTGCATGCATCGGACATATGTTTTATATTCAAGTATATAAACAGGAATTTATGGAGTTAGGAGTATGAAAGATTTTATTTTTATTACAGGAGCAAGCGGTATAGGTAAGACCACTTTAGCTAATGGACTGCTTGAACATTATAAAACGGCATGCATAGAACAGCATATGGTACCTGATTTTATTTCACGGGATGGCAGCGAACCAATGACTGGGGAACTTGAAGAACTGACTTGCTGGGAAAATCAGGCGGCAATGCTAATGTGTTTTCATAGGCTGGGCTATAAAAATATAATTGCTTCCGATATTGATGATTTAAGAACGGCGGATATTCCTATCGTTTTTAAAGGAACTGATTTTATCACAATAAAGCTGGTATGCAGTGATTTGCATCAAATCCAAGAACAGATGAAAAACCGCCCCAATAATGGACTTATAGATTTTGATTTACAGAAAAAGATGAACGAAAAAAATATTAAACGTAATCCTCTTATTAACGAAATAGAAATTGATGTTGCAGGTAAATCAATCGGAGAAGTATTGGAACATTCAATAAATATTATTGAGACTACACCCTCTTGTTTGGATTATGAATACGAAAAACCTCCAAAGGAAATGTTTTATTCATGGGTTTTTGCGAATGGATTAAGATAAATTATGAGAGGGAACACTTTTCCGAAAAGGGAGTTAAATTCTGACTGGACGGAAAAAAGATAGAATAAGAAGGTCCTGTAAGAGAAAAGGGACAGAAATCGAGGAAATAATATGGCAGAGTCAATGAAAGGATTAAAGAGAACACATCGCTGCGGAGAGCTTTCCGCGGCAAACATCGGAGAGAAAGTCACCGTCATGGGCTGGGTGCAGAAACAGCGCAACAAGGGCGGCATTATATTCGTGGATCTGCGGGACCGGGCAGGGATTCTGCAGGTGATCTTTGAGGAGGCGGACTGCGGGACGGAGCATTTTGCCAAGGCCGAGAAGCTGCGCAGCGAATTTGTGGCTGCAGTGACCGGCAGAGTGGAGAAGCGGGCCGGAGCGGTGAACGAGAATCTGGCCACCGGGGAGATTGAGGTTCGGGCGGAGAGTCTGCGGATCCTGTCCGAGTCTGAGACGCCTCCTTTCCCCATCGAGGAGAATTCACGGACAAAGGAAGAGCTTCGTCTGAAACACCGTTATCTGGATCTGCGCAGGCCTGACTTACAGAGGAATCTGATGCTGCGCAGCAGGGTAACGGCAGAGGTTCATGCTTTCCTGAAAGAGGAAGGTTTTCTGGAGGTGGAGACTCCTATTTTAAACAAATCCACCCCGGAAGGGGCCAGGGACTATCTGGTGCCCAGCCGTATCCACCAGGGATGTTTCTATGCCCTGCCCCAGTCCCCCCAGATCTTCAAGCAGCTGCTGATGTGCTCCGGGTACGACAGATATTTCCAGATTGCCAGATGCTTCCGGGATGAGGACTTGCGGGCGGACAGGCAGCCGGAATTTACCCAGATTGACCTGGAGATGTCCTTTGTGGATCAGGAGGATGTGATGGATGTCACTGAGCGTATGGTGGCAAAGGTTTGTAAGGAGACAGTGGGGGTGGAGGTACCCCTTCCATTGAAGAGGATGACCTGGGATGAGGCCATGAACCGCTTCGGCTCCGACAAGCCGGATACCCGTTTCGGCATGGAACTGACGGATGTGTCGGAAACGGTGAAGGGCTGTGGTTTCGGTGTATTCACAGGGGCATTGGAGGCTGGCGGCAGCGTCCGGGGCATCAATGTGAAGGGTCAGGCGGAGATGCCCAGGAAGAAAATCGACGCTTTGGTGGAATTTGCCAAGGGCTACGGCGTAAAGGGTCTGGCTTATCTGGCAGTGCTGCCGGACGGAAGCTTCAAGTCCTCCTTTGCCAAATTCATGACAGAGGAAGAACTGAGCAGCCTGGTGGCCGCCATGGCCGGAGAGCCGGGAGACCTGCTTCTCTTTGCGGCGGATAAGCTGAAACTGGTGTGGTCCGTACTGGGAGCTCTGCGGGTGGAACTGGCCAGGCAGCTGGAGATGCTGGATCCCAACCAGTACAATTTCCTCTGGGTGACGGAGTTCCCGCAGTTCGAGTGGAGCGACGAGGAGGAGCGGTTTGTGGCCATGCATCATCCCTTTACCATGCCCATGGAGGAGGATCTGGAGATTCTGGAGTCGGATCCCGGAAAGGTGCGGGCAAAGGCATATGATATTGTGGTCAATGGCATGGAGCTTGGGGGCGGCAGCGAGAGAATTTACCAGGACGAGATTCAGGAGAGGATGTTCCGGGCACTGGGCTTTACCACGGAGAAGGCCTATGAGCAGTTCGGATTCCTGATGGATGCTTTTAAATACGGGGTTCCGCCTCACGCAGGACTGGCCATCGGACTGGAGCGTTTCGTGATGCTGCTGGCCCAGACGGACAATATCCGGGACGTGATCGCATTCCCCAAGATCAAGGACGCCTCCTGTCTCATGTCCGAGGCGCCGGGAGCAGTGGATCCGAAACAGTTGGAGGAGCTGCACCTGCAGGTGACGGAGTAGGCGATGTATCTTGCAAAATATCTTCTGGATATCACGGAATTCACAGATGCGGAAAACGGAGAAGCCCTTCTTGCGAGGGCTTTTCTGCATATAGACGAAGAGCGGAAAAGAAAGGCCCTTGACATAAGACCCGGAAAAGCCAGGGCTGCCAGTGTGGGGGCAGGATTGCTGCTGCAGGCGGCGGTAAGAGATGGGGACAGGGCGTCCTGTTCCCAGTGGAGACGGTATTCCGTCAATGAATTAATGGATTTTTTGCAGGAGAAACCGCCGCTGGAACTTGCCTATGTATGTGGAAGGGAGGGAAAGCCCTATTTCAGGGATCTGCCCTTTTATTTTAATCTGTCTCATTCCGGGGATTATGTCCTCTGCGTGGTTTCCGCAGCGGAGATCGGGGCGGATATTCAGCAGCATGGCCGGAGAGAGAAGGGAAGGGGACAGGGCGGGGAGGAGAGTGGGGTTTCGGAACAAAATGCCTTCCGGGACAACAGCGCCGTTTTCGGGAGACTTGCCTCGCGGTTTTTTTCGGAAAGAGAGTGTGCTGCCCTGAACCAGGCAGGGGCAGAGCGGGAGCAGCTCTTCTTTCGGCTGTGGGCAAGGAAGGAGGCCTACGGGAAGCTGACCGGGAAGGGCGTGACCGGCGTGTTGGGCATGGATATGCTGCCGGAGACAGGGCAGGAGGAAGATAAACTGCTATCCGGGGAGGGCGAATTCTCCCGGAAAAGAGGGATTTCCTGGGAAGAATACAGCGGTATAGAGGGATACAGCATTGCGCTGTGTCATTACGGCTGACCCCAGATCAGCCCTCGTAATCATCCAGAAAGGGATCCCCGATATCCAGGCGGACGGGAGGCCTGGGCGGAGGACAGGGCGCAGCATCCGGGGAGGGCGCTTCCGGCTGAACGCGGCAGGGTGCGGCGTCTGTGGATGGCGCTTTCGGGTGAGGCGCACAGGGCCTGGGGGCGTCGGTCTGCGCAAGCTGTCTGCCGAACTGCAGATTGGCCTGGATCAGGTTGTACTGCAGCAGTATTTTCAGGGTCTGGGAGAGACATTCCGGAGTGTTGCAGTTTACCTCACAGATGTCTTTCAGGGAGTGCGACAGATTCAGGATGTCCAGGGATGTGATTGCCATGGAAGTCTCCGAAGGAATTGATTCTCTTTATTTTATTCAGATAGGCTGTCATTTTTTACTCCTATGAAATATTTAACCTGAATGGAAACAGGATTATTTCCGATTGTGGTATTCTGCTCAATTTGTCTTTCTGCTATAATCAGTACAGTTGGAAGAAGTTGCAGCATCCAAGAAGCGAATGCGGTGAAATAAATGTGCTGCAAAAAGTTTATTGCAAATGAGAAGATGACAATGAAAAGGAAGATTAAAGACAGGATGAAGAAGTTTTTGGCAGAGGCATTGGTTGCGGGCCTGTTGCTGGTGCCGGCAGTGCTGCCGCCCACAGGAACTGTGGAGGAAAGCCTGACGGGAGAGTTGACGGCTAGAAATGAGCAGCCGGGAGACAGGAACGGGGATGGGATTATGCCCTGTGGGGATGTGGAGAATGAGGAAGCGGTTCAGGAAATCGTCGAGTAGCACAAAGGTTAATATTCTAATTCTATGGCAAAATCTTCATAAAGGTATCTTTTTAAGGCAGAGGCATTCTGGGGACGTTCCGTTAATATACTGATGGCATATGACTGTATTGCCGCAATGTGGGCTTCTTGATAGCGGGAACATTCCCCGAGGGCCTGGGAATAACAGAACAGGAAAATGCCAAAGCTGTTGATAAAATATTTTATGATGGACATATCAAGGGAAGCGGGAAGTGCGACGGTTTCCCGATAAAATTCTAATATGTACAGACTGTGGCAATACATATAACCAGTAATGGGCAGAAACTTAGCCTGCAGAAGGATATCAGGTTTTGTTTTATGGATATATGCCAATATCTGCAGAAAATACAGGGAGCTGAGATGAGAGTCTTTGGTGCGCCTGTATTCGTGGGCAATATTATTGAGTATAGTTAATTCTTCGCAAGTCAGCCTGTGCTTACAGATTTGGTGTATGTCGAAATCTGGCTGTGTAAGAAGCAGTGCTTCAGTCAGGCGGCAGATTTTTTCATCAGGTGACTCCAGGTGAAAAGCTCCAAGGACGAGATATTCCTGATAGTATAATGTCTCATGCTTATTGATAAGATTTTCAATTTTACTGTAGTAATTTTCAAATGTTTCTTTTGGCATAGTACGAACATGTGCCGCTTTAAAATACAAATCATAAAATTCAGCATCTTTTTGATTTCCCCAATAAGGAAAAATTTTACCGGATATACCCAGTCGCTGCAGCAGGGCAGCTGCCAAGGCAACATCAGGCTGCAGGGTATCATTCTCTATTTTGGAAAGTTTAGATTTACTGCACAATCCGTGGCAGAGAATTTGTTGACTGACATTCTGCTCCAATCGAAGGTCCTGTATCAGCTTGCCCAGGGTATAAGGACAGTTTATATCGGCATCATAGAATCCATCAGTTATCTGGACAGCGCTCTGAAAAACTTTAGCGGGATAAGCCGTCAATGGAACCGTTGGAAAGTCTTTCATACTGCCTGTAATCCGGTAATCGGTCTCTGCTCTAAGGTAATCCCTGCACAGAGTGGCATAGCAGCTTTCGATTGCCTGGGCAGAGTAAAAAGCAGCCTTTATATGTGTGTCTGCCAGGCTGAAGTCTTTTAAATAATGGCAGCACAATCCAGTGAGAAATGTCAGCTCAATCAGAGGCGCATCGTAGGCATTGACTGCGGCTTTTTTTCGGCAGGGGTCCGAAAGTTTTAACGCGGTGCTGTAATCTCCAGTGCTGATCAGGTATTTTATATAAACAATGGAGGAGTCTGTCTGCATGCGTTCTTTTTCTATGACGGCGAAATTACTGTCTGGCAGATATGCATTCAGCTGTATGCACATTTGTCCGCAGAGATCTATTCTGTTTAGATAGAGAGCTTCCAGGGATATTAATGTCAGAAGCTGAATCTCATTCTGGGACAGAAGAAGTCTGCGGAAATCTGCCAGATCAATATCAGGCCTGGTTATGCGTAGCGCATCCAGAAGCGTATCATAGTTCTGCTGGTGGGAGCAGCAGCCGGAGAGATGCTGGAGTCTGCAGTGGAGCAGCAGCCATTCCTGATAGTACAGCTTATTATCGGCCCAGTTCTTTTCTTCAGATCTGTTAAGTTCATCATATGCGTGCTGCAGCTGCCATGCGTCCAGATAGAGCCGGACGCGTTTCAGACTGTAGAAACATTCAAAACCATCCCGACAGTTAAACACAGGATATCGTCCGTACTGCGCCCCGGCTCGGTCCATAAGAGTCTGAAAGGTGACATGGCTTACATTCGCCTTACCGTTTTCAATCCGGGAAAGCGCCTGGGGAGTACAGATACCCTCCGAGAACTGTTCCTGGGTGAGGCCGGCTTTTATCCGGGCTTCTTTGATAAGCAGATTGGCGTTATGTACTGGCATGGGGATTTCCTCCATCGGGGGTATTTTGTATTTCAGGTAAAGGATTTAGAGTTTATTATAGATATATTATAGTATAGTGCGGTATAAAATACAAGAACTTAACATAAATGGAAACAGGAAGATTTCGATTTGGATAGTGGGAAAAGAAAGCTGAATTGAGTAAAATATAACTAGTTTCAAGATTGCAAATGCAAGTTTTATATTTAGCAGTATGTGGTCTTGGAATAGCATCATATATCCTTTATAAGGGAACAAGATACTATGATTTTGAGAGGGGGTGATTCCATTGTGGGAGATATCGTGTATTATGTGAATGATGTGCTTGCGAAGGGACTCTTTAGGCAGAAAGGGGGAATTCTATGAGGGTGGAGTGAACAATGTTTGTTAATTTATAGAAAAGGAATTATTGCAACTGCTTTCCATTTCCGCAGTTATATGAAACAATAAAAATAGAAAAGGAGAACCAAATATGAAAAAAATATTTTTAGTCACAGCATTGACAGTTGCCTTTATGTGGGATTCTTCCATGGTTCATGCACAGTCAGCTATGTGCGATCCGGTCTCGGAATAATTAACGATTGATGATGAGTTGGTTGCGTTGCTTCAAACGGCGCCTGAATTGGTATCTGAAAGATACAGCAATATAGTAGAGGTTCAGACTGTTTCCGTGGACGAAGACATGATGGACGACTGCGTTACCGCTTGGGAATATGACGAAAACGGGACTATGTTGCCGTTGGAATGCGATGTGGTATTGAACAAAATCGTATACCAGAATGACGCAAGCGAAACCTATTCTCTGGACACGGCAGCTTCGACATTCTATGTTTTGTCCGCGAAGGCTGACACAACATCCACTGATGATAAGACTGAAGATGGTGTGACTTTATATGGATGCATCGGATGGGAAGATGTGCTGGGGCCTTTTAATAACCTTAAATATGTGTCTGGTTACAGGAGAGGAGCATATGCAAATGAAGGAAGTTATTCGGCTTTGAAGTCAAGTTATGATATGTGCAGTGGAAATTTTGATACAAGCTTTTATGACATTCCTGATCCGTCTGACGCAAGCGGCACGCAGTTCCGATTAGTAGTGAACTCTGACACAAAGAACGGAGGGAAGGTTCAGCTTATCGTTTTGACCAGTATCTTTGATTAAGTGAAAAAGTGTTAGCTTACACATATATGTTGATGCAGTCCGTGAGTGCCATAAATAAGGCATCCTGATATAGCAAAAATTTAATTATCAATGTGGTTATTGACTGACATCAACGAAAACAAAAATATTTCAGCTGTGCGGTTGAAAATCTTGAAAGCGATGTTTTACGGGGGATGGTCTGCTCAAATAGACATATCCAGGCAGAGCCTCAAGGCATGCGTCTTGCAAAAACCAACCGCACAGGTGGAAATTTCTTGATTTTTAAAGAGAAGCTGTTTGGCGATATAATAAGGAGGGTATTATGGTCAAAAAAATCTATAAGGAAACAAATGTTTCCTCCAATAATTCTCAAAATGTCATGGGTTTTCTGCGTCTCCTGGGGGAAGAATTGATTGTGATCTGTGCCGTGTTGCTGCTCTCATTCTTCTTCATGGATTCCGGTTTGGACTTTGCCTGGTTTCACGATCCGGTTGCTTTGACGACAATATGCGCCATGGTTTTGCTTATGCTGGCAATTACCGGGCTTTTTTCCGATTTTCTGCACGCGTTCACGTATAGCGCGCAAAAGCAGAAGGAAGTGGCGGCTCTGCAGCTGAAGCGCTCGCTACTGTCTGTAAAACTGGCGATGATAACCGCCATTGTGACTCTGGTTTTCGCGTTGGCGTTCAACTTTGTCTCCCTGATGACCAGTGTTTCTTACGATATCCCGTCTGCTCTGACAGCTGGTCTTGCTGTGTGGGGCGGAAGTTCCTTCTATGGCATTTTGATTGTTTTCCTTCTGCTGCCTGTGTACGCGAGGCTTAAGATCCGATTGCTTTCTCAGGAGACATAAACGCTGACACGGCTCTGTTGGAGAGAAATAGAAAGAAGCGAGGCTACAACGCCCCGCTTTTTTCATTATACAGGACCAGGACGATTTTCCCGCGATAAAAAAATATTGACAGTTACCCTTTGGTTTCGTACAATAATCATATTATTTATCCAAAGAGGTGTAAGTATGGGAAAATTGATGAAGTACTTAAGCGACTACAAAAAGGAGTCCATTCTGGCGCCGCTGTTCAAGCTGCTGGAAGCCTTCTTTGAGTTGCTGGTGCCGCTGGTGATGGCCAGCATTATTGACAGAGGAATCAATGCCAACTGCGCCGGCGGATCGGATATGGGGCATATCTGGCGAATGGGATTGTGCCTGCTGGCTTTGGCGGCGGTGGGGCTGGTGTCTTCCATCACGGCTCAGTTTTTTGCGGCCAAGGCAGCGGTGGGATTTTCCGCCAGGCTTCGTCAGGCCTTGTTTGACCACATCCAGGGTCTTGATTTCACCAATATAGACAAGGCGGGAACTTCCACCATGATTACCCGCATGACCAGCGACGTGAACCAGATTCAGTCCGGCGTAAACCTGGTGTTGAGGCTGTTCCTGCGTTCGCCCATTATCGTTTTCGGCGCCATGATCATGGCATTCACCATTGACGTAAAGAGCGCTTTGGTGTTTGTGGTGGCCATTCCGCTGCTGGCCATTGTGGTTTTCGGCATCATGGTGTGGACCATGCCTTTATATAAGAAGGTTCAGGCTAATCTGGACAGAGTGCTGGGCATCACCAGAGAAAATCTCACGGGCGTCCGCGTCATCAGGGCCTTTCATCAGGAGGAGGCGGAAGAGGGGCGTTTTCGGGGATTTACACAGGCATTGGCTGACAGTCAGATCTTTGTAGGCAAAATAAGCGCCGTAATGAATCCGGTGACCTATGTGATCGTCAACGGCGCTGTCATCGCCCTGATTTATATCGGAGCAATCCAGGTGAATGTGGGAAATCTGACCCAGGGCGAGGTTGTGGCCATCATCAATTATATGTCTCAGATTCTGGTTGAGCTGGTGAAACTGGCCAATCTGATCATTACCGTCACCAAAGCGCTGGCCTGTGCGGACCGGGTGGCCGGCGTGTTTGAAATCCGCAATCAGGACCGTCTCGGCTCGGAGACGGCTTCCGACAGGCGCCTGCCCGGAGCGGAAGAAGGAAGGCAGAAGGGACAAACGGACGGCGCGGAGGAAAGCGGAGCGGCGTTCCTGGAGTTTGACCATGTCAGTCTGACTTATGCCGGAGCAGGCGCGGAAACGCTGCATGATATACATTTTTCCGTGAAAAAAGGAGAGACGGTGGGTATTATCGGCGGTACCGGTTCCGGTAAATCTTCTCTTGTGAATCTGCTTCCCGGTTTCTATCCGGTGACCGGCGGAGTTTTGCGCCTGAAGGGCAGAGACATCCGGCAGATGCCGGAGGAGGAACTGCGGAGCATGGTAGGCATGGTGCCTCAAAAGGCGGTGCTGTTCAAAGGCACGATCCGCAGCAATCTTCAGTGGGGAAAGGCGGATGCGACGGAGGAGGAGATGTGGCAGGCTATTGACACGGCCCAGGCCAGGGAAGTGGTGGAAGGAAAGCCCCAGGGACTGGACGCGGCCGTGGCCCAGAACGGCAAGAACCTTTCCGGAGGACAGCGGCAGAGGCTGACCATTGCCAGAGCGCTGGTGCGGAAGCCGGAGATTCTGATTTTGGACGACAGCGCTTCCGCGTTGGATTATGCCACGGATGCAAGGCTTCGGACTGCCATACGC
The DNA here is from genome assembly GCA_910586515.1 of uncultured Acetatifactor sp. Lineage (GTDB taxonomy): Bacteria > Bacillota > Clostridia > Lachnospirales > Lachnospiraceae > Acetatifactor. The sequence goes on along the minus strand of CAJUGL010000016.1, from coordinate 2,344 downwards.
AATCTGGAAGGCGAAACCACTACGTTCATTGTTTCTCAGAGGGCTTCCTCCATCCGTCATGCGGACAGGATTGTGGTGTTGGACGATGGGGAGATGGCCGGCATCGGGACCCATGACCAGCTTCTGGAACACTGCGAGGTGTACAGAGAAATCTATTTCTCACAGTATCCTGAGGAGCGGCTGAAAGCGGCGGGAGCGGAGAATGCGGCACGGCAGGGAAATGGGGATACAGCCGCCCCGGGAAAGAACGGGGAAAGCGGTAAAGCGCGGAAAGGGGGCAAAGGCAATGGCTTCAGATAAAGAACAGAAGAAGGAGAAGGGGCAATCCGGTCAGATGGCGGCCATGCGGCAGGTGATGCGCTATATCCGCAGATACTGGCTGATGGTGGGGTTCTCCCTGGCGCTGGCTGCGGTGACGGTGGCGCTTACTTTGTACGTGCCCATCCTTACAGGGGATGCGGTGGATCTGCTTCTGGGAGAGGGGGCTGTGGCTTTTCCGGCCGTCTATTCCATTATGACGAAGATCGGCGTCGCCGTGGCGGTGACTGCTCTGGCTCAGTGGGTGATGAATACCTGCAACAACCATATCACCTACCATGTGGTGAAGGATATCAGGGAGGATGCCTTTGAGAAACTGGAAAGACTTCCCCTGAAATATCTGGATGCCCATGCCTACGGCGATATCGTAAGCCGTGTGGTGGCGGATGTGGACACTTTTGCGGACGGACTGCTGATGGGCTTTACCCAGCTGTTTACGGGAGTGCTGACCATATTGGGCACTTTGATCTTCATGATGATCACGAATGTGCCCATTGCTCTGGTGGTGGTGTGCATCACGCCGGTGTCCTTCCTGGTGGCCCGGTTTATCGCGACAAGGACCTATTCCATGTTTAAACAGCAGTCGGAGATTCGGGGGGAGCAGACTTCTCTGATCGAGGAAACCATCGGCAATCAGAAGATCGTGAAGACCTTTTCCAGGGAGGAGGCGGTTAAGAGTCAGTTCGGGGAGATTAATGAAAGGCTCAAAGGCTGCTCCCTGCAGGCGATTTTTTTCTCTTCCATCACCAATCCGGCCACTCGTTTCGTCAACAGCCTCGTGTATGCCGGGGTGGGGATTTTCGGCGCTTTTGTAGCCATCCGGGGAGGCATAAGCGTAGGGCAGCTGTCCTGTTTCCTCAGCTATGCAAACCAGTATACCAAGCCTTTCAATGAGATTTCCGGTGTGGTTACCGAGCTGCAGAATGCCCTTGCCTGCGCCGCAAGGATTTTTGAATTGATAGAAGAGGAGCCGCAGATTCCGGACGCGGAGGGAGCCAGGATGCTGACCGACGCTCAGGGAAATGTATCTCTGGAGAATGTCAGTTTCAGCTATGTGCCGGAGCGGAAGCTGATTCAGAATTTCAATCTCACGGTGAAGCCCGGGCAGCGTGTGGCCATTGTGGGACCCACCGGGTGCGGCAAGACCACGGTGATCAATCTTCTGATGCGGTTCTATGACGTGGACAGCGGACAGATCAAAGTGGACGGAACGGATATCCGGAATATCACCAGGGGGAGCCTGCGTACCAGCTATGGTATGGTACTGCAGGAGACTTGGCTGCGCACCGGCACTATTCGGGACAATATCCGCATGGGCAGGCAGGAGGCTACGGAGGAAGAGGTGGTGCAGGCGGCAAAAGCGGCTCATGCCCACAGTTTCATCAAGCGTCTGCCGAAGGGCTATGACACTGTGATCACGGAGGACGGGGGCAGTCTGTCTCAGGGGCAGAAGCAGCTGCTGTGCATCGCCAGAGTGATGCTCTGCCTGCCGCCCATGCTGATTCTGGACGAGGCGACTTCTTCCATCGACACGCGCACGGAGATGCGGATCCAGAACGCTTTTGCCAGGATGATGGAGGGCAGAACCAGTTTTATTGTGGCGCACAGGCTTTCCACCATTCAGGAGGCGGATATTATCCTGGTGATGAAGGACGGCAATATCATCGAACAGGGGAATCACAGAACCCTGTTGGAGCAGAAAGGATTTTATTCCACGCTGTACCATTCACAGTTTGAGGGTTGATTTACTGTTCACATGTGTCTCCGAGAGGGGGTTCGTGCGAATTCTGCACGGAAACCCGAGACAGCCGTGTGCGGAAGAGGGAACATAAAAAGGTCTCACATGTACGGGGATGCCGGCATGTGGGGCTTTTTATATGCACAGGTCTCTGCACAGGAAATATGTCGCCTGAATTGTGACAGGAAAGTGAAATTGTCAGAAACAAATAATAATAGAAAAATGCAACATTTTATGCCAAAATGTTGCATATACTTGAGAGGAGAAGATTTTATCCCTACTCGCCGC
>CAJUGL010000015.1:32216-60540 GCA_910586515.1 uncultured Acetatifactor sp. | reverse complement strand
CGCTGCCTTCCAGAACTCCGTTGAACAGATTCCCCCATTGTTCCAAGTGCCATCCTGCCTCAATGTCTGATTCTGCCTTCGGAACTTCCGAGTGCCTATGATACTGTGGGAATAAATGCTCTATACATTGTGCGCCATTATTTCGTCCCATGCTGTAGCATTTCCTTGAAATATGATTCATCAAAAGTTAATTTACTCAAGCGGCTGAACCGAATGCAGTTAGTAAGCTCTGTTTTTGTATCCAACATTCTGCCGGTGAGAATGCCATGACCTCTGCGCTGTGTATCATTCCTCCAACAGGCATATAAGCAGCGAGCAATAAAAGGCATTCTGTAAGAACGCAGTTCTTCTGTAATTATGTTTTCCGCATACCGTTTTGCCTGATTGTACTTTCCTAAACCTTCCAGTTCGCTTTGTACATAACGCATAACAAAACCATATCTCTCGTTAACTGTCTCTATCAGTTCGCCCTCTACTATAGGGATGTACATCTCCTCAAAACGTTCCATGCAGTTCCGGAAATCATCACCTTTTTTATTCATCTTTTGCATCAAATTCTGGATACAAATCTGCTCTTGGTAAGTCAAGTACTTTTCGCCCTTCTTCAAAAATGCTTTAAACGGTAAAGTAAGTTCCAGTGCCTCCTGCATTTTTTGACAGTATGTTTCATCGTCTAGCTCTTGTCGCTGTCCTTGCAGATTTACTTCCTGCTGCATCAAAAACTGCAAATTACACTTTTTGTCGGCAGATACCAAAGCCTTGATCTGGGCCAAAATTATCTCGGCCTTATCAATTTCAAAATTGATATTGTACCACCGCATTCTGGATATAAGCCTTCGGACCTCTGGCCTTTCCGTGACAAGCACTGTACGACTCAACGTTCCGGCAAGTCCTAGTCGTTCAAACAATTCCACAACCACTGCTTTTTGAGAGTTAGTCTTTTTATTTTCCAACCGAACAAGAGTCTTTTGGTCACAGATTCCCTGACAGAGTTCTGCTCTACTCATTCCCAACATATTGCGACGGATGCGAATCACATCATTTACGCAGGCGACTCCTTTTTCTATATATAGATAGCAATAGGAGTGAGTTGTCTTTGGTATACTGTATTTCGCGTACACGCTTTCCAAAGCTTCTGCATAATATCCTCCTGCCCTTTCTGTAAGAGAAGAGCTTCCTGAAATTCAATGCTCCGATTTTACAGCCAAAAAAGAACCTTCCCCGCAACAATCCCCTTACCGACATCCTGTCCGCATGGTACAGCCACCTCAGCATGGACGGCATTGTCTCCACGCCATTGCGTATCCGGAAAAGATTAGGGAACTCCTCACTTCCCATGAACCTCTGCTGCTTTGACCGTTCATGGGCCTTTATGGACCAGTCATACAACCCGGGAGCAGGTTCACTCCGTAGGCAGACTCATAATCATAACAAAGTTTCCGGAAACGGGAGAGCGTTTTGTCGCTCAAGGGCTGTTCCTCAAAGCTTGTCATATGGAGCACATACTGGTAGCTTGGATCCAATTTCCCTATTGCCCGCCAGCAGTATTTCATATATACTGAAAATAAAAGATAACACCAGATTTCTGAAGGAGATTAATTATGGAAAAAACAGATTTCCAAGAAAGAGACGCTTTTCGAAGAGACATTATTGATATCGTCCGCGAATGCGAAACAATCCTGCTGAATGCTGATGATATAAAGCGCAAAATACATCAAAAAACCGGAAAGGGCAATTTTGTGACCGACTATGACTCAAAAATACAGGCTATTCTGAAAGAACGGCTTCTGGCCCTGATTCCCGGAGCGGCTTTTCTGGGAGAAGAAGATCAGATGGATCACACGGATATTTCCAGCGGATACGCGTTTATCGTAGATCCCATAGACGGCACTGCCAATTTTACCAGAGGCTACAATGCCAGCTGTATCAGCGTGGCATTGGCGCTGGACGGCCGTCCTGTCCTGGGCGTCGTGCACAACCCCTATCAGCAGGAGACTTTCCACGCAGTAAAAGGGGGCGGCGCTTATCTGAACGGGGAGAGAATCTCCGCTTCCGACAGAACCCTGGAGGAAGGTCTGATTCTGTTTGGCACCGCCCCCTACCATGCGGAACTGACAAAAAAATCTTTTGAAGTGGCTTACCGGTATATGTCCAGGGCGCAGGATCTGCGCAGAAGCGGCTCCGCAGCCCTTGATCTGTGCATGATCGCCAGCGGCAGAGCGGAATTTTTCTTTGAGCTGAGCCTCTGTCCCTGGGATTACGCAGCCGGCGCCCTGCTGGTGGAGGAAGCCGGCGGCATCGTATGTGATCTGCAGGGACAGCCCATAACCTATGACCGAAAGCAAACCGTCACCGCCAGAGCGCCGAAAGTGGAACTGTTAGAATCCTCCCATCATCATGCTGATTAACTGATCCCTCTGCACGGCATCCTGGGACCCCTTTACTTTTGAAGCCATGCCGTCCAGTTCCATTTTACTGGCGGCAGCACGCGCCAGCTTCTCCTGAAACTCCCTTTTTTCCTGCTCCGCATTCGCCGCCCTTCTCTCCGCCTTCGCCCGGTTCTGCAGTCGCATTCCCTGTTCCATGGAATGCAGCAATTGAGTCATGTCATTCATCATCGCACCTCCTATCTCCAGCTGCATACACTCGTTCAAGTCCTGAGACAGTCTTTAGGTAAAACTGTCTCCCTTTGCAGTATTTATCGGCTGATTTACTCTTTTTCCTTATAGATGGATATCCCATCATACTCGCCTGCCCCTCCTCACTCAGGCTGGCTGCGTGCGGTAACAGGTAGTAACAGGTAGCCTTTTTCTGCAAGACAAAGAAATTTGAGACTATTCTAAAACAAAATAATGTGTTATACTGAAGTTTGATGTAATGCCACCTGGAATTGGCCTGTTTCGGCCGGAATGGAAATTTGACATGATACAGAGAGAAAAATTATCGCAGTTTTACTTCAGTCAGTATAGAGACTGTGCCAAAAACACCAAAAAGAAAAACAACACGGGAAAGAAGACCTATGTGCAGCGAATAGACAGCCTGTTCAAAGAAATGCGGCTGACCAAAAACAGCAGCGTGCGTCAGCCTCAATTGGAAGAGTATCATCGGCAGATCCGAAATCTGACCTGCTATGCCTTTCGGGAAAATAACCAGATCGCCATCATGAAAATCCGGGATCTCATGCTGAACGAACTTGTGCGCCTGGATCTGGCCTGCCTGAAGGCGGAGGAGCAGGAACTTGTCACGGCAAAATTTCTGGAATTTCTCAGGCAGCGGGAAACCTTTGACATCTGTCAGAAAACTCTGCGTTCCATATTGAAGAGCTATATGGACGTAGAGCTGAAAAACCAGATTATCGACATGGTTCCCACCAAACCGGAGACAGAATTTCCCCGTGCGCTGGAAATGTCGCGCCATTTTGTACTCCACATCGGCCCTACCAACTGCGGGAAAACCTATCATGCCCTGGAGCGGTTAAAGCAGGCGGAAACCGGAGTTTATCTGGGTCCCTTAAGGCTGTTGGCCCTGGAAGTTTATGAGAAGATGATGGATGCCGGAATTCCCTGCACAATGCTCACCGGAGAAGAGCGCATCTATGAGGAAAACAGCCGCATTACCTCCTCCACAGTGGAAATGCTGGAACTGGATCAGGTATACGATGTGGCGGTAATCGATGAGGCACAGATGATTGCCGACTGCGACCGGGGGCATTCCTGGACCAGGGCCATCCTTGGGATACAGGCCGGGGAAATCCAGATATGCATGAGCCCTTCGGCGGAAAGGGTGGTCACTCATTTGATCTCCCTCTGCGGAGATACTTTTGAGATTCACCGTTACGAACGGAAAACCGATCTCTTATGCGAGGATAAGTCGTTTTCTTTCCCTGATGACGTGCGGGACGGGGACGCGCTCATTGTCTTCACCAAAAGAATGGTTCTGGACATCGCCGGACGCCTGGAACGGCGCGGCATACAGGTCAGCGTAATCTACGGAAGCCTTCCCCCCGAGATACGGCGCAGACAGATACAGATCTTCGCAGAAGGCAAAACCCGTGTGGTGGTATCTACGGATGCCATCGGCATGGGATTGAATCTCCCTGTACGCCGTATCGTATTTGTTCATACGGAAAAATTTGACGGAAAGCATACGCGCCCTCTGCTGACTGCGGAAATTCAGCAGATTGCCGGACGCGCCGGACGTTTTGGTCTCTATGATACAGGCTATGTCAACGCCGTGGGCGAGGACGGACTGCGGTTTATTCGGACGCATTTTTATGAGGAAACCCCCGAGGTGGATCAGGTAAGCCTGGGCTTTCCTCAGGTGCTCCTGGATATGGACGATCCGCTGGACGCCGTGATGACGATCTGGAAGTCCGTAAAAATAGACCCGCCCTTTGAAAAAGTCAGTATTGAAGACGTATTGTTTCTCTATGAAAAGGCATATCGGGACAGAAAGGAAATCGACGGCTTTGAGGACAAGCATATGCTCTATCGCATGCTGACCTGCTCCATCGACACCAGAAACAGGGATGTAGTCGCCCTCTGGCTGTATTACTGCAAAACGTACACCGCCGATAAATCTCTGCATTTTCCGGCTCTGATGATGTGTTCCGACTCGGGATTGATGCGCTATGAAACCTTCTACAAGCTGTTGGATTTATATTATCAGTTTTCCGTGCGGCTGGGCAAGGAAGTCGACATCTGCAGACTGCAGACGGAACGGGAAAAGACAGAAGACACAATAATGCGTTTCCTGTCCAAAGATAAAAAGAGCTATATCCGCAAATGCCAATCCTGCGGAATGCCCCTCCCTCTGGAGATGACTTTCGGCATATGCAACGACTGCTATGCCAAAGCGCATAGGGAGGAAGGCGGCTCCGCACAAATCCGGAAAAAGAGGACCCGGCCGGCCTGAACGCGCGCTCCGCTTCGACTGTTCCTTCTCCGCCGCTCGCCGGCGGAAAAGGATTGCTTTGGCTGCTGCGCTGCGCATCGGTTACTATGTAAACAATAACGATTTCAGCCCTGAGAGACGGTCCCCCGGCCGGCCGTAAAATTCCGGTAGGCAGAGGACATCTCTCTCAGCCGGCAAACCGCCTGTTTCAAAATGTCAACCGCCCTGTCTGTCTCTTCCGCGGTGTTTTCCGCTGAAACAGTCATTCTCAGCGCCCCGTGAGCCTCCTCTTTTCCCAGGCCGGCGGCCAGCAGCACATGAGACGGCTCTCCGTCGTCCACCGTGCAGGCCGAGCCGCTGGAAACGCATACCCCCTTCATGTCCATGGCAATGGCCAGGGCTTCTCCCTGGACAAACCGGAAAGAAAAGTTTACATTTCCGGGAAGCCGCTTTTCCCTGTGTCCGTTTAGCCGGCAATAAGGTATCTCATTTTCGATACGTCTGATCAGATGATCCCGCAGCGCTCTCTCCTTTTCCGCCTTCTCCGTCATCCGGGACAGCGCCCTGTCCGCCGCGGCGCCGAATCCCACTATGCCCGGCACATTCTCCGTCCCTGCCCTGAATCCTCTCTCCTGGCCTCCTCCGTGCATAAAAGGCCCCAGTTCAACCCCCGGGCGGACATAAAGCATCCCCACCCCCTTGGGCCCGTTCAGCTTGTGGGCGCTGGCGCTGAGCAGATCAATCTTCATCTCCTCCGCATTAATGGGAATCTGCCCGAAAGCCTGTACCGCGTCCGTATGGAATAAAATTCCCCTCTCGCGGGCAATTTCTCCGATCTCTCTCACCGGTTCTATGGTGCCGATTTCATTGTTTGCATACATGACGCTGATCAATATGGTATCGGTACGTATGGCCGCTTTCAGCGCCTCCTTATCCACCATTCCTTCCCTGTCCACGTCCAGGTAAGTCACCTCAAATCCCTGCCTTTCCAGAAACCGGCATGTGTGAAGAACCGCATGATGCTCTATCTTCGTGGTGACGATATGGCGCCCCCTGTGTCCCCGGCTCTCTGCGGCCGCCTTTAAGGCCCAATTGTCAGACTCAGTACCGCCTGAGGTAAAAAATATCTCCTCCTGGCCTGCGCCGATGACAGCGGCAATCTTCCTCCTGGCCTCGTTTACCGCCTTCTTCCCCGCCTGTCCGGAAGTGTACACTGCGCTGGGATTGCCGTATTTTTCGCAAAACCAGGGCAGCATGGCCTCCAACACTTCCGGCGCTACCTTTGTGGTGGCTCCATTATCCAAATATATCATCTCTCCGCTCCTCCCGCAGGCTCCGGCGCTGCGGCCAGCCCCCGTATTTACCCGGGAGTATAACATTCCTGCGCTGTTCTGTCAACCGCCCCGCCCGAATATAATAGGGAAAAAGAAGGCCCCTGCCGCCCCGGCGCGGACGGCAGCAGATCTGATTTACATGAAAGCAAAACATCATCCCCTGATCATAGGCACCATCATCCTCACCGGCACCGGTTTAATCACCAGACTTATCGGCTTCGTCTACCGAATTTATCTCTCCAGGCTGTTCGGAGAGGAGGGCATGGGACTTTACCAGCTGCTGAGTCCGGTACTGTCCCTGTCCTTCTCTCTCACGGCAGCCGGATACCAGACCGCCATCTCCAAACTGGTTGCCGAACAATCCGCCTCGGAACGGACACCCTCTCTGCGTCCCCTCCGAGCCGGGCTCGCCGTCTCACTGCCGCTGTCCCTGGCCTGCAACGCCGCCCTGTTCTTCTTCGCGGACTTTATCGCCGTCAGCCTGCTGCGGGAGCCGCGCACAGCTCCCATGCTGCGCACCCTCTCCTTCTCCGTCCCTCTGAGCGCCGTGCACTCCTGTATAAACGGGTATTTTTACGGTATAAAAAAGGCCGGAATCCCGGCTGGAGCCCAGCTGCTGGAGCAGTTGACGCGAGTGGGCTGCGTGTACATAGTATCTGCCTGGTTCCTCTCCTCAGGCAGACAGCCTTCCGTCACCATAGCCGTGCTGGGACTCACGGTGGGAGAGCTTTTTTCCATGCTGATGACAATCGCCGCATGCCCCTGGAAATCAAGCAGGGAAAGTTCTTCTCCGCCAGGCGTCCTGTACGGCAAATTACTGGCGATGGCGCTTCCCTTAACGGCTAACCGAATTGTACTTAATTTTTTACAGAGTATAGAAGCCGTATCCATCCCTACGCAGCTGCGCAGCTACGGCTATGACAATCTGACTGCCCTGAGCGTATACGGCGTATTCACCGGCATGGCAATGCCTTTTATCTTCTTTCCCAATGCCCTGACCAGCTCCGTGGCCGTACTCCTGCTGCCCATAATCTCGGAAAGCTACGCGCTGGGAAACATGGATGCCGTAAAAAAAGCCACCGTCCGGACAATAAAATACTGCGGCCTGATGGGCTTTTGCTGTATGGGAATATTTGTTCTCTTTGGCAGATGGGCCGGAACCACCCTCTTCGACAGTCCCCTGGCCGGATATTTTATCACGGTTCTGGGATTCATCTGTCCCTTCCTCTATCTCGACACCACCCTGTCCAGCATTCTGCAGGGATTGGGACTGGCCGGCCATATTTTCACCATGAATGTGGTCTGCCTGCTGATACGGCTGGGCTTCGTCTTCCTGGCCGTGCCCGGATTCGGCATCACCGGCTACCTCTGGGGCCTCCTGGCAAGCCAGCTCATTTTGGGCCTCCTCTATCTGTGCTGCCTCTGCCGATTTATGAGAGCGCAGACAAAAAATTGAACACTATCCCTGAAGACAGCCGGCGAACTCTCCGCCGGCTGTTTTTTGTATTCGCTGAGACTGCACTGAACTGTTACCGTCAGTTCAGCATTTTTTTCAATTCGTCCATAAAGGTATTGACATCCTTAAACTCTCTATACACGGAGGCAAAACGGACATACGCCACCGCATCTACGTTTTTCAGTTTGTTCATCAGGAGTTCTCCGATTACCTGACTGGCTATCTCCCGCTCCTCCATGCTGAAGACCTCGTTTTCCACCTCGTCTACCAGCATGGTAATCTGCTGAGCGCTCACCGGCCGCTTATGGCAGGCCCGCAGAAGCCCTCCCTCCACCTTGGAGCGATCGTAGGTCTCCCGATTGTTATCCTTCTTAATAATAATCAAAGGAATCGTCTCAATCTTCTCATATGTGGTAAACCGTTTTCCACATTCGTCACAGGCGCGTCTCCTGCGGATAGAATTGCGGTCTTCCGTAGGCCGAGAATCAATTACCCGTGTATTTTCATGACTGCAAAAAGGACATTTCATCTGTCTGCTCCTTAATATCAGTTCCGCCTATCCATGTCTCTCCCTGCCGCAAATATCGGCATTTTCGCGTTTTGTGCGCAGATTCTACGGACAGGCATCTGCTTTTTATCTATAAATTTACTGTTTTAACGTAACATATTCAGCAGCGAATGTCAACGAGAATAATGTCCGGGCCGATCTGCTTAATGTCCTTGAAGGGAATGACAATACTGGGATCACAGTTCAAAAAACCCAGAAATCTGTTGCAGCCCGGGACCATAATCTTGCAGATACAGCCGCTGCAGGCGTCAAATTCCAGATCGCAGACCCTCCCCAGCTTTTTACAGTCTCTGATATTGATGACATCCTTATTCTTTAGCTCCGAGAACAGCATACCCTGCGCCTCTCCTGCATTTTCTTGTATTACCAATATGCATTTTCTCAAAAAATGAGAACGAAAGAAGAAAACAATTTTGCTTTTTCCCTTCCGCTCCGGGAATATTTTTTATCTTCAGGCACATACTACCACTATAATCCAATGCACATTGTCGTGCGGAAATGAGGAATCATATGACACAGGGAAAAGTGGAAATCTGCGGCGTAAACACCGCGAAGCTCCCGCTGCTCAAGGCAGAGGAAAAGGAAGCGCTCTTCCAACAGATTGAGGCCGGTGACGAGAAAGCCCGGGAAACCTATATCGAAGGAAACCTCCGGCTGGTCTTAAGCGTCATCAAGCGCTTTGCCTCCAGCAATGAAAATGTGGACGATCTGTTCCAGATTGGCTGCATAGGGCTCATCAAGGCAATAGACAACTTTGACACCTCCCTGAACGTAAAATTCTCTACCTATGCCGTGCCCATGATCATCGGAGAAATCCGGCGCTTTCTCAGAGACAACAGCAGCCTGCGCGTCTCCCGCTCCCTGAAGGATACCGCCTACAAGGCCATCTACGCCAGAGACGCTCTCACCAGGAAAAATCTGAAAGAGCCTTCCATGGAAGAAATAGCCACGGAAATCGGCATTGCCAAGGAGGACATTGCCTATGCGCTGGATGCCATCCAAAATCCCATGAGCCTGTATGAACCCATTGTCACGGATGGCGGAGACACGCTTTATGTCATGGATCAGATAAGCGACAAAAAAAATAAGGAAGAGACCTGGGTGGAACATCTCTCCCTCAGCGAGGCCATGAAACGTCTCAATTCCAGAGAACACGAAATCATCTCCCTGCGCTTCTTCGAGGGAAAAACCCAGATGGAAGTAGCCGAATCCATCGGCATCTCCCAGGCCCAGGTCTCCCGACTGGAAAAAAATGCCCTGCGCTCCATGCGCAATTATCTCAGCGCATAGCGCTCCCGGGAGCGCAGCCTGTACACCTTTTCCGCTCCCTATTTTCCCAGCCATGCCAACAGCCGGAAAAGCAGATAACCGATTACGGTCCCCAAAGTATTCGTGAGAATGTCGTCTACCTGAAAGAAGCCTCTCTTCGTGACCAACTGCAGGAATTCTATGCCGAGACTTGTAGCGGCTCCCAGAAACGCACACCCGAAAAACCGCCTCATAGGCCCACGGACCCATGCGCCCAGAAATCCGTAGGGAATAAACAGCAGCACATTTTCCACCACATACGCATTGTTTCTGTCATTTATCCCCCAGGTAGAAAACAACTGCAGATCCATTCCCTGTCCGCTTCCGCTCTCCCTGGACAGGAAGGTGATCATCAGCATCACGGAAAGATAGGTCCAAAAGGCCGACTTCGGCCAGAGCTGCTCCACCGTTCTTCCTCCCAGCTTACGAATCCTCCAGGCAGCCCATAAAAGGGTAACAGAAATAACCGCTCCCATCACCAGACCGTAGGGCAGGAACTTCACCATGGACAGCATATCCCGATATATATATTTAAACATATTATTTTCTCCGCAGAAATTCTGTGCGCTGCGGGAATCCTTCTCTCAGGCGGCCTTTCTTCCGAATCAGTCCCAATTGTCCCCTGCATGTTCCCATCTGTCTTTTTCCGAAATCAATCTGTCATTCATCCATGCAATCGCTTCCACTATGCCGTCCTCATCGAACCCGAACTCCTCCCGCGCCTTTTCCTCATCAGCTGTTCTGGAGTAACTGAAGGGCTCGGGCCAGACCGTACAGAGCAGCTTCTTTTCCCCGCCGTCTCTGTCGGCGCCCTCCAGCCGGTAGCGCATCCCCTGATGGCATCCGGTAAACTCCGTTTTCTTTAAATATTCCAATGATAATATCTCTTCTCTTCGTATCAATTTCAGCCCCCTCTTCTATTATACCGTACTTCTCCGATATTGCAAAGGTTAAATGCTGCTGCTCATTTCTTTTTTCAGCTGACGCATAATTTTCTTTTCCAGCCTGGATATATAGGACTGGGAAATACCCAGCAGAGACGCCACCTCCTTCTGCGTCATTTCCTGCCCGTCCCTTGTGCCCAGTCCAAAGCGCAGGTTGATTATCTTTTTCTCTCTCTCTGAAAGTTTACTGATGGCGCCCAAAAGCAATTTACGCTCCACCTCGTTTTCAATGTCCCGATAAATCACATCCTCATCGGTTCCCAGGATATCCGACAGCAGAAGCTCGTTTCCGTCCCAGTCCACATTGAGCGGCTCGTCAATGGACACCTCCAGCTTCGTCTTATTATTCCTGCGCAGATACATCAGGATCTCATTCTCAATGCATCTTGACGCATATGTGGCCAGCTTGATATTTTTATCCGGCTTGAAGGTATTGATGGACTTTATGAGGCCAATGGTTCCGATGGAGATCAAATCTTCCACCCCTACACCTGTATTATCAAATTTTTTTGCTATGTACACCACCAGTCTAAGGTTATGTTCGATAAGTGTCGCCTTGGCCTCGTCGTCATATTCCGTCCCCAAATCACTGATTACCTTGCTTTCTTTTTCCATCTCCAGCGGCGGCGGCAAAACCTCCGCTCCGCCGATATAATGGATTTCTCCCCTCTTGTGGAGAAGCAGCTTATCCTTTCGGATCATTTTAAACTGCATCTTGCCCGGTATCATCACTTTCAGTATCATTATACCTCTCATTCTGCCGCCTTGCGCGGCTCCCTCTCCTGCTTTCGGCAAAGAGACCGGGATTTATTATCATATTCACGGATTCTGCTCCAGCATTTCCCGTTCCTGATATCTCTTCATCGCTCACCGCAATATAGACATCGGCAAAGACAAGCTCCAATCCTTCCGTCTCCAGCTGCAGCTTCGGCAGCAGATATCCCGGCAGGATTCCCCGTTTTTTCCCGATACTGTGATAGGGAATGGCCCGAAATATGTCTCTGTCCTCTCCCCAAAACTCCCGGAATATTTTTCTGTCTATAATACAGACCGGTTTGCCGCTGATCGGTTCTGTCAGACCGTTTCCGGAATCAATCAGGGCGTTTACCTGTATATTCTTATCTCCTCTGGACAATGTAGCCCTGCAGAAGCTGTCCTGCCTGCAGGTGTCCGGCCTGCACCTGCAAAAAAACAGGAACGCAGCCGCGCCAATCCCCAGAATGCCGAAAACCCCTGCCAGGATCTCCCCGGACAATGGCAGACACCTGACCAGAAACAGCATGGCGCCTCCCATTCCAAAGGAATACAGCACCAGCTTCTCCATAAGCTTCAGAAACATTCTCAGGCTCCTCACCGGAAAGGTTATGCACAACATTCCCGCGGATCCTGCAAGCAGCCCTGCCGCCAGCTTCAGAGCCACAGGGCCCCTTCCGGCAAAAGGCAGCAGAAAACAGGCCGCCCCAAAGGCCGCGCCCGCCAGCAACCGCAGCGAGGTAGCCGTGCGAAATGCAGCATAGTCCACAAGCTTAAGGATATACAGGTTCATGATGAAATTGATAAGGAACAGACTGTCAACATATAATTCGTAACGCATCGGCATCATCCTTTTCATCATTATTATAAAAGGATTGGACGCAAGAATTTGTCAAACGGAGGGAGTGTTTACAAGAATTTTTCGACAAAAAGCCGGACTCAGACAAGTCCGGCTTGGATTTCGATATGTTTTCTATGTGTATTCGTTTGTCTGTCTATTCGTTTATTTCCGCTGAAGGAAATCGGGAATCTTCAGTGTCTTCTCCTCCACGGAACTGCGTATATCGGCAGGTTTCTGAATTCCCTGCACAGGATTGGCAGCCTGTACGTTTTCTCCTCTGGCCGGCGGTGTGTTCATCCCCTTGAGAGAGCTTGACGCAATATGCGTGGACGCCTGCCTGTACATATTTCCTGTTCCGAATCTGGACTGTACAGCCCCCATGTCAGGTCCGTCCTCCAGACCGGTTGCAATAACGGTAACCGTACAGCTGTCCGATTTGGATTCATCAAACATGGCGCCAAAGATAATATTCACGTCTTCCCCTGTCAGGCTTTGTACATAATCCGCCGCGTCGCTGGCATCCGGCAGAGTGATATCTCCGGATACATTCAGGATAACATCCGTAGCCCCATTGATGGTAGTTTCCAGCAAAGGGCTCTCCACGGCCATCTTCACCGCCGCCAAAGCTTTATCGTCTCCCTTGCCCTCTCCGATGCCGATATGAGCGATACCCTTGTCCTTCATGACCGTCTGTATATCCGCAAAGTCCAGATTAATGATAGCCGGCAGATTAATGAGATCAGTAATCCCCTGAACTGCCTGCTGGAGAACTTCGTCTGCCTTCTTCAGCGCCTCCGGCATAGTGGTGCGCCTGTCCACAATTTCCAGAAGCTTGTCGTTGGGAATCACAATCAAAGTATCCACATTCTCCTTGATGCGCTCAATGCCTCCCAAAGCGTTCACCATACGCGTCCTGGCCTCAAAACGAAACGGCTTGGTGACCACCCCCACCGTGAGGATGCCCATATCCTTTGCCAGTCTGGCCACCACGGGCGCGGCGCCTGTTCCCGTTCCGCCTCCCATGCCGCAGGTGACAAACACCATATCCGCTCCCTTGAGAGCGGACGCAATCTCCTCCGCGCTCTCCTCGGCAGCCTTCTCTCCGATCTCCGGCTTTGCGCCGGCGCCAAGCCCCTTTGTCAGTTTCTCCCCGATCTGCAGCAGCAGCGGCGCCTTACAAAGCTGCAGCGCCTGTTTATCCGTATTCACCCCGATAAACTCCACTCCGTCAATCTGTTCGTCAACCATTCTATTTACAGCATTATTACCTGCTCCGCCTACACCGACCACGATAATTTTTGCAGCAGATTCAGCATCGTTCGTCTTAATCTCAAGCAAGAGTATACCCTCCTTTTTCAACTTCACTCCATCCCATATCTACTATCATATAATCATTTCTCAAATTTCGCAACCATTTTCTCAAAAAATTTACCCTTCAGGCTTAAATGTATACTTTCCGCTGTCTTCATCATAGGTCTGCATCTGCAAAACGCCGCTTTTACCCTCCAGTTTCTCGAGAATTTCCGGCAGCAGCATAAGCTTGTCCTCCAGTCGGGCGGCATCGTTCCCCAAAGCCACCTTTGTACTTCCGAAATGCACTGTGGTTTCTCCGGATTTGTTGAAATAAATCTTATCCGGCGTAAGACTGTATTTCTGAAGCAGCATTGTGGTACTCAGTATACGCCCGAATATCTCCTGATTCTCCACCGGGATTTTCTCCCCTGTCACAATATGATCGAACTGCAGCCCCATAATCTCGGGCACGCCAACCGTTTTGACGCTGGAACTCTCCACCACATAGCCGTCTCTGTCAAAGTACACATAAGTATCCATGTATCTCACACAGCCCGTCAATGTCTTCTCGTACACGATAATCTTGATCGTATCCGGGGAAAGCACCGCTACATCCACCACGTCCACAAAAGGAATCCCCTCTATCCCCTTGTTTTTATATTTCAGGGAAAGATAGAGGGAATTATCCCCCAGGAACCCGTTCATCACAATGGCCTTGATTTCATCTTCCGAATAGTGGATATTTCCCTCCACATAAACATTCCGAATCGTGTAAATTTTTTTCAGGTACATCCCTGCACCGATCAGCGCCGCCAGAAGAAAAAAGATACATAGTACGGCTCTAATCCATCTTTTGCCCTTAAACACTTGTCACACGCGCTCCTAACTCTCTGTAATCCCTGCAGATATTCTCGTACCCACGATATATATACGGAATACCGTATACAAAACTCTCTCCCTCCGCCATCAGTCCGGCGGTTACCAGCGCCGCCCCGCCTCTCAGCTCTCCGGCCGTAACCCGGGCGCCCCGGAGAGTGCTCACACCGTGAACGGCCGCCCTGCAGGAATCCAGCATTTCTATCTCGGCTCCCATCTTTTCCAAATCTTCCACTACCCGAAATCGATTCTCGAAAATCGTTTCTTCTATATAAGAAGTACCGCTTCCCCTTGTCTCTGCCGCCATTGCCACAGACTGCAGATCGGTGGGAAATCCCGGATAGGGAGCAGTCACCAATCTGACCGGAAGAGGACGCTGGGGAGCCTGCACATAAATCCCCTCCCCCATAGCGCACACATGTCCCCCCATCTGCCTTGCCGCCAGAAGAACCGCTTCCATCTCCCATGCCGGCGCCCGTTCCAGAAAAATGTTTCCGCCTGTTCCGATGCACCCCAGCAGATAGGTCCCGGCCACGATACGATCCGCCGGTACCGCATAATCCGTCCCGCAGAGCCGTCTGCCCCCGTGAATAACCAGTCTGCTGCTTGCCACCCCCTCTATACAGGCGCCGCAGCACCCCAGGAAATGGCATAATGCCTGGACTTCCGGCTCCAATGCTGCCCCCTCAAGCACCGTTTTTCCCTCTGCCATCACTCCGGCCAGAATGACATTTTCGGTAGCTCCCACAGAAGGAAACGGCAGACGGATAACGGCGCCATGCAGAGAATCTGCCGCAGCCCAAAGCTTACCGTCCCTCTCCGTGAAATTCACCCCCATCTGTTCCAGAGCGGACAGGTGGAGATCTATGGGGCGCGCCCCTATGACACATCCGCCCGGATGCTCCATAACCGCCTCCCCGCATCTGCCGATCAATGCCCCCAGCATGCACAGAGACGAACGCATTCCCGTGACTGCCTCCCTGGGCATTTCCCCCTTCCGCACTCTGGACGAATCCACCGCAATGCCCGTCTTGTGCCATTGTACCCTGCAGCCCAGACTCTTCAGCAGGCTGACCATGGCATAGACATCCGCTATCCTTGGACAATTTCTGATAAAGGATCTTTCTCCCACAAGCAGCGCAGCCGCAAGGACAGGCAGCGAAGCGTTTTTCGAGCCCTGTATACAAACCTTACCTTGAAGGGCAATCCCTCCCTGAACACGAATAGAATCCATAAGCCACCATCCGGTTTCTCATTAATTGAACTATTCTATCCTATGAGGAGACAGCTTTTTATGTACCTTGTACCCTTTTTATACTGCAGACCGCCAGAATTTACATTGATGCCTCAGGGAAAGTACCTGGCTGGCGGTCAGCAGTCGGGTTGCACTGTAAATTCAACCGGCGTGCAGTATAAGTTCCATTTTACCCTTTCCCGGCTGCTTCCTGTTCCCGGCATATCCCTATAATTCTTTTAATTGAATTCTGCGGGCCACGCTCAGAACCAGACCGATCTCCACAAGCAGGAACATAACCGACGAACCGCCGTAACTGATAAAAGGCAGGGAAATACCGGTATTGGGGATAGTGGCTGTCACTACGGCAATGTTCAGAATAGCCTGAACCGCTATATGTCCCATTACCCCTACCACCAACATGGCTCCGAACAGATCAGGCGCATTGTTGGCGATGATCATCATCCGCCACAAAAGCATAATAAACATCAAAATGATGGCAATTGCCCCGAAAAGTCCCAGTTCCTCGCAGATAATGGAAAAAATCATATCATTCTGCGCCTCCGGAAGGAAATTGAGCTTCTGCATGCTCTGTCCAAGCCCCTTTCCCCATATACCGCCGCTGCCTATGGCATAAAGCCCCTGGAGTGTCTGAAACCCGGTATAGGAAGGATCGCTCTCCGGGTCCAGCCAGGCCGTAATTCTTCGGAAACGGAAGTTATCCGACTCACCTGCCGCCACATTTTCCGCCGAAGACACCGCCAGGTAGATCACCACGGCAGCAGCGGCTATAACCAATAACCCCATAATCACGAATTTCTTGTAATCCGGACTTGCCACAAATACCATCAACACGGATATGCCCATAACGATAATCGCGGAACTCAGATTCTGAGTCAGCAGATAAATCTCAGCCACGGCAGGAAGAGGAAAAATCATCATCAGAACAAATCCTCTGAATGTTCTGACCCCTCTTCCCATCTTGCAGACCAGCACTGCCAAAAAAAGAATCATGCCCAATTTCGCCACTTCCGCAGGCTGCAGGTTCATCCCGATTACCGGAATCTTGACCCATCTCGTCGCTCCGTGAGACTCCACACCCAGAGGCGTCTTGACCAGCCAGATAATCGCAATGGACACAAAGTAACCGATCAGATAGAAATGTTCCCAAAAACGATAGGGAATATTTGCCACAGCGATCATCATCACCAATCCGATAATGATTGCGGTAAGTTGTTTTTTTAAATAATAAGCCGTATCTCCAAACTCTTCAAATGCTCCGTAAGAGCTGGCCGAGTAAATCATCACCAGTCCGAATCCCAGCAAAAACAGCACAATAAACAGAAGGCTGTAATCAAAAAAATATTCTGACTGTTCCTTTTTCTTTCGCTTTGCCCTTCTCTGTGCCGCCATATCCGCTCCTTACTCCGCCCAGGGCTCTATGCAAGCCCGTTGACATATTCCTTAAACCGCTGCCCCCTCACCTCGTAATTCGGAAACATTCCCCAGCTGGCACAGGCGGGGGACAGCAGCACCGCATCGCCGCTCTCCGCCAGGTCTGTGCACAACTCCAGACATTCCTCAAAAGTATCCGCAAACTTTATTCTGTCGAATCCGTGACGTCTGGCGCACTCCGCAATTTTCTCCTTCGTCTGGCCCACCAGCACCAGCCATTTTACTCTGCCGTCAAAACTGTCAATCCACTCGTCATATTCGCTTCCTTTATCATAGCCCCCGCCGATGAGAACCGTTGGTCTGTTCATGGCTCTGATTCCCTGAACAGCCGCGTCCGGATTCGTTCCCTTGGAATCATTATAATAATCCACGCCTCCTTTTGAGGCCACGAATTCAATCCGATGCTCCACCGCCCTGAATTCCCTGATTACGCCCAATATCGTCTCCACAGGCACCTCCATGGCTTCCGCAATGGCAATGGCCGCCATGACATTTTCCACATTGCACAGCCCCACCAGCCTCATGTCCCGGCGGATATCCAAAAGCTCTTCCCTCCGCTCACCGAAAAGCCTGACGATCTTATCGCCCTCCAGGAAATATCCCTGCTCCGGTCCTCCTTTGACAGAGAATAACACAGGCTTCGCCGGGCATCTGCGCGCAAAATCCAGGGTATAATTATTGTCTCCGTTCAGAACACAGACCTCAGCCTGGGTCTGATTCCGCGCTGCGCTTTCCTTTGCCTCCACATAGGCCGCCATGGTATGATGCCGGTCCAGATGATCGGGCGTGATATTCAGGATTGCGGAAACCACAGGATGAAAGTCCGTGATTGTCTCCAGCTGAAACGAACTGATCTCTGCCACGGTAACGGTATCCGCAGCTGTTTTCAAACACTCTGCCGCATAGGGTTTACCGATATTTCCGACGACAAAGACCTTTTCCTCCCCCAGAAAAGCTTTCATGATCTCCCCCACCAAAGTAGTGGTAGTCGTCTTCCCGTTGGTTCCGGTAATTGCGATCACTCTTCCCTTCTCTTCCCGGAAAGCCAGCTCTATCTCTCCGATAATCTCCGCCCCCCTGTCTCTCAGTTCCTTCACCAGCGGAATATCCGTCGGCACGCCGGGACTCAGCACTGCGGTCTCCGTCTCCTCCAGAATCTTCTCCGGCAGAGTCCCCGTCACACACAGCGCCCTGCTGCCTTCCGGAAGCCGTTCCCGCAGATCTTTTTCCGTCAATTTGTCGCTGCCGTCGTACAATACCACCTCAGCTCCCCTTTGTTCCAAAAGGCTCACGGAAGCGATTCCGCTCAAACCCGAACCAACGACCAGACATTTTTTTCCTGTCATCATTTTGTCTTCCTTTCTCAATTCCGTACCCCATCCCCATTTCACCTGACCGCCCGCAGCGCCAGGAGACACATCAATGCCGTGATAATCGTAAAAAACGCCGTGATTTTGGTCTCCGACCACCCGCAGAGTTCGAAGTGGTGATGAAGCGGCGCCATCCTGAAAATCCGCCTCCCTCCGCTTATTTTATAATATCCCACCTGCAGTATCACGGAACACACCTCAGCCAGATAAACCACGCCCACAATGGCAATAAACAAAGGCATCTGCAGCATATAGCCGCACCCGGCCACAAAGCCTCCCAGAGCCAGAGAACCGGTATCTCCCATAAAGACCGCCGCCGGATGCACATTGAACAGCAGAAAGCCCATCAGCGCCCCGGCCGCCGCACAGGTCAGAGGCTCTATCCCCGATGTTGTGCCTACGGCAACCACCGAAAAGAAAACCGCCACCATCAGGGTGACACTTCCCGCCAGTCCGTCCAATCCGTCCGTAAAATTTGTTCCGTTGGTGGTACCCAGCACAATGAAGAAAAGTATCGGAATATTCCAAATGCCGAAATCCAGGTACCGGCCCGGCATCCAGGGAATCTTCATGGCGAGACTCACCCCCGTATAATGGGTCAGATACCACGCAAAAATACCCGTCACCGTCAGCTGTCCCAACAATTTCTGCCAGGGAGTGAGTCCCAGCGAACGTCTGCACACAACTTTTATGTAATCATCCATCAACCCCACAAGCCCGAAACCCACCGTGAGAAACAGAACCGGCGCAATATCGGGATAATCTCCGATAAAGAGAAGGGAGGTGGCCGTCACGCTGGCCAAAATCAATATCCCTCCCATAGTAGGCGTCCCCGACTTCTTACGGTGCGCCGCCGGTCCCTCTTCCCTTATGGTCTGGCCGCATTTGAGCCAGCGCAGAAAAGGAATCAGAAGCGGTCCTGCCGCCGCGCTGATACAGAAAGAAACCATTACTGCTGTTACGCTGATTTTGCCCATCCTTCATTCCTCTCATTCATGATATGCAGCAATTCCCAGATATGGCAATATATTTTCATAAAGCTGTCGAATAATCGGCGCAGCCACCTGCCCTCCATAATACACTCCCTGAGGATTGTTTACAATAGCCAGGGCAATCACCTGGGGAGATTCCGCCGGCGCAAAACCGAGAAATGACGCAATATAACGCCCGCTGCCTCTTGGCAATGTCTGACTGGTGGCCGTCTTGCCTCCAATGCTGAACCCTTCCACTTTGCCGTTTGCGCCGCTGCCCTCAGACACCACCATCTCCAATATATTCCGCATGACAGCGCTGGTTTCTTCAGTGACAATATTCTCCTTCACAGGGTACGTGAAAGTCTCCTTCACAGCCCCTTCCCCGTCTACGGCCTTTATCCCGAAATGCGGCGTAATCCGTCTGCCGCCGTTTATGATGGAGGATACCGTGGTCAGCAGCTGTATGGGCGTAATCTGAAAAGACTGACCGAAAGCCACCGTAGCCAGCTCCACATTTCCCATATTCTCCTTCTTATGCATAATGGTTCCCGCCTCACCCGGCAGATCTATGCCGGTCTTCGTCTTAAGGCCGAATTTTTCAAAGTACCCGTAATAATTGTCAATTCCCAGCCGCAGACCTACCGTAATCAGCGCCGGATTGCAGGAATTCATCATGGTATGGGTAAAATCCTGGCTGCCATGCCCCGCCACCTTATGGCAGCGGATTTTCCGGTCATCTACGATGATGAATCCGGGGCAGCTGAACGAACTCTCCGGGGTAACCACACCCTCGGATAATCCCGCCGCAGCCGTAATGATCTTAAAAGTTGAGCCTGGCTCATATGTATCATTAATGCAGCCGTTCCTCCAGATGCCGTTGAGCAGATTCTGCTTTTCCTCTGCTGTCAGCGTCTCGGATGTGCCCTCCGGCAGATCATAGGGATTGTTTAAGTCAAATTCCGGCACGTTCACCATGGCAAGGATTTCACCGTTCTGCGGATTCATGACCAGAATGGACACGCTGTCCGCCTGTTTTGTAGCCATGGCCTGGTTCGCCAGCTGTGTGGCGTAAGTCTGAATGTTCATATCCAGACTGATGCACAGATCCAGCCCGCTCACCGGCTCCACTCTGCGTTCTCCCGCAGATTCCACTTCAATGCCTTTGGCATCGGTCATCGTAAGGATTTTGCCGGGTTTTCCCTGCATATATGTATCATAGACCACTTCCAGACCGATAATTCCCTGATTGTCTCCCCCTGTGAATCCCAATACCTTGCTGGCCAGTTCGTCATAGGGATAGTAACGCTTATAATCCTCGTCGACTTTCACCCCCGCAAGATCATATTCCCTGATCCTGTCTCCCACCGCCTTATCCACATTGCTTTTCACCCGCTCTATGGAGGAATACTTCTCCACCCGCTTTCTCACATATTCCTCTGTCAGCTCCAGTTCCCTGCCAAGAACTCTGATTACCTCCTCCGGGTCCTCTATCTGATTATAGATTACCGAAACCGTACAGACCGTCTTATTATCCGCCAGCACCTTTCCCGTACGGTCCAGAATTCGTCCTCTGGCTGCTTTTATACTCCTCTCCCTCTCGTGGAGTTCTTCTGCCTGCGCGGAATAATATTCCGCCTTCCAGCCGCACAGATACACCAGCCGCCCGAACAGAAGGGCAAACAGGCCCGTAAAAATCAGAAAAGCTGCCAGTATCTTCTTTCTGTGCGCTATTTTATTCTGGATTAATCCATCCTCTGCCGCATGATTGTTGTCCGAAAGCAATTCATTCCTCGTCAAACAGGTATTGATATACTTTATTCCCGCTCTTCCAAGGTTATGAATACTCCGGCTATTTTTCAGGTAAGATTCGGATTCACCGGAATATCCACATTAGGCACGCTCTCTGCCCCTTCCACGGGTATGCCCGTCTCCGGATCATAATACCTCTGGTCAGGCCCCACGCGATATCCCGTCTCCGGATCTATGGGATATTCCATCCAGGGCGCATTCTGTACCCCCGCGCCCTCAAAAGTACCCTCTCCACCGTCCTCCGGACTGTCTTCTCCGCCCGCCTCCGGCTCTCCTCCTTCTCCTGACGCATCGGGTTCCTCCCCTTCAGGCGTCTGCGTATACTGATTCTTAATCTCCAGCTGCAGCGCGTCCAGCTCCGCCTTCTCCGCCTCGGTCAATGGCTCCGTCATAAAGATATTCAGGTACGGCAGACTCTCCATCAGAATACTCCTTACCAGCTTGGTGGCATATCTGGCGTTATCCTGCTTGGCTGCGTTTACTCTGTCCACCACCACATAGATGGCGATCTCCGGATCCTCCGCCGGAACGCAGCCGATAAAAGACACAACGTACTCTTCCTTTGAACGCTTATTGGTCACAGGATCGATCGTCTCCGCAGTCCCCGTCTTGCCCCCCAGGGAATATCCGGGCGGTTTTGCCGTGGTCCCTGTCCCCACTTCCACTACCGCTTTGCAATACTTTTTAATCAGCTCGGATGTGGACTCGGAAACGGTCTGCTTCAATATCCTCGGCTCAATATTTTTTACCGTGGCTCCGCTGGCGTTGGTAATTCGGTCCACTACATGAGGTTCATAATAGTATCCGCCGTTTACCAGTGAACAAAATCCCGTTATCATCTCTATCATGGTCACGTTGAAGTTCTGTCCGAAACTGTTGGTAGCCAGGTCTGTGGGACCCATATCGTCCGCCTGATAGATCAGGCTTGCGGTCCTTGCCTCCCCCGCCAGATCAATGTTGGTCTTCAGCCCGAAATTAAATATATGCTGGAACCTGCAGAAACTTTCCGCTCCCATCAACTGCCCTATCCGCATCATGCATACATTGCAGGACTTGGCAATGGCCTGTTCCAGCGTCATCCATCCGTGAGCCCCTCCATGGCATTTGATGTCATAATCTCCGATATGCAGAAGTCCCGTGCACTGCAGACTTGTATCCGGTGAAATGACCCCCTGTTCCAGAGCGCCTGCCACCGTAAAAGGCTTTGCGGTGGAACCCGGCTCATAGGTCTCGGTAATGCAGAAATTCTTCCACAGATAATTCAGATTCACATACATCTGATTATCATCCATGGCGGACGCAGTTTCTTCGCTGATGACTGTGTCCGTTTTTTTAATCTCAAAATAGCCGTTGGGATTGGTAATCTGTTCAACCATATAGGAACCGACCAGCGCCTGTGTATTACGCGGCTCGTTTAAATCGTAGGTGGGATAACTGGCCATGGCCAGAACTTCTCCCGTATTCACCTCCATGATCACACATCCCACATTTTCCGCCCCGTTCCCCGGATGCGCCTGATCTTTATTTTCCTCGTTAAACTTCTTGAGATGCTTTTCCACGATCATCTGGAGATTTGCATCTATCGTACAATGAATATTGTAGCCGTCCACCGCCGCTTTCACCGTGCGTTCCAGCGCCAGATCATCGTTCAGATAACCGTATTCCCTGCCGTTTATCCCGTTTAAAATATCGTCGTAATATTCCTCCAGCCCATAGCTGCCCTGATTGTCGGTGCTGGTAAATCCAATGAGGTCCGCCGCCAGAGCACCGTAAGGATAGACTCGTTTATACTCTTCCTCAAACCAGACGCCCTTGATCCGGGAATCCTTCTCAAGCATCGCTTCCTGAAATCCCCTGATCTGCTCGTAGCTGAGACGCTTCAGCGGCACATACCAGGAGGAGTTCCTGTTTGTGTTGACATATTCCCTAATCTTTGCCATATCCAGTTCGAAATGCTCGCCCAGAGCCGCCAGTGTAGGCTCCAGGTAAATTTCCTCTCCCTTTACCTGGCTGGTCATCACTTTCGCGTCAATAACCAGATTGTACACCTTCTCGCAGGTGGCCAGCATTGTTCCCCTGGTATCCACTATATTGCCCCTGCGGTAGGGAATTGTGGAAGAGGCGTAGCTCTGCTGGGATAATACCTGTTTCTGGTAATTCGTCTCATTCTTTCTGATAATCCACACCAGGCGGCCGCTCAGCACCCCAAAGGCCAGCAGTACGAAAGCATACAGTACCAGAAGCTTTTTCTGCATTTTTATGGAAAATCTATCACTCTTTCCAGCCTTCACACCACACCTCTACTGATTCTTGTCCGTCACTTGCCGCATATAGTCGCTGCTCTTATTCTCGTACTCTATAATCTGCCCTTCGCCCGCATATACCATCCCCAATTCCGACACGGCAATTCTTTGGATTTCTTCGAGATTAATGCTGCTGATAATTCGATTATACTCTTCATCATTGGCAATGCTCATGTAATTCAGCTCACTCTTTTTAGCGGCGACACTCTTGGTCATGTTCGTCAGCTGAGACTGCAGCTGAATGTAATTCACCAGAATAAACGCCGCGGCGCACAGCGCCGTAACCAGAAAAACCACATACCCGGCATTCATATACCTGGCTTTGTCACGATTCTTGCGCACCTCATGATGAGGCTTCCTGACCGGTACTTCTTCCGTATTCTCTCTGCGCCTCTCCGGCTCCAGAGCGCGTGCTGCATTTCCGTAGACATACTCGCTGTATCGTACTGCCCTGTTGTCATCATATGTAGCCTGATTTTTCCTGTTCCGGCTCATATTAACCCCTGCTTTCTTAGTCAAATTTCGTTATCGGTCCTCTTTCGAAAGTTCTCAGCTTCGCACTTCTGGAACGGCTGTTTTCCGCAAGTTCCTTCTCTCCCGGAAGAATGGGTTTCTTCGTCACCACGGTTCCTCTGGATACCTTTCCGCACACGCACACCGGAAATTCCGGCGGGCAGGTACAGGGAGACTCATTTTTTCTGAACGCGGTCTTCACAATGCGGTCCTCCAGCGAGTGAAACGTAATAACGCATAACCGTCCTCCCGGATTCAGCATATCGATAAAATCATCCAATGAGTTTTTCAGTACGTCCAATTCCCTGTTGCACTCAATGCGGATCGCCTGAAATGTCCTCTTTGAGGGATGCCCGTCCCGTCTCATCTTCGCCGGAATGGCCGCCCTGATTACCTCGTTAAGCTCAAAAGTCGTCTCTATAGGCTTTTCCTCCCTTTTCCTGACAATGTACCTTGCAATATTTCCGGCGAAACGATCTTCCCCGTAATCCCGTATAATGCGGCGCAGATCATCCTCGGAATAATTGTTTACAATATCTCTGGCAGTCAGCCCCTGCCTTCTGTCCATGCGCATATCAAGAGGAGCATCAAATCGGTAGGAAAACCCTCTTTCACTGTTGTCGAACTGGTAAGAAGAAACTCCCAGATCCAACAGGATCCCATCCACTCCGCCAACACCTTCCGCCTCAAGCGCCGTTCTCAGATTGCAGTAATTTTCCCTGCGTATCGTCACCTGCTCCCCGAAAGAAGCAAGGCGCTCCCCTGCCGCACGGATTGCAGCCTCATCCTGATCAATTCCATACAAATGCCCTTTCTCCAGCCGCCTGCACACCTCAAAGGCATGTCCGCCTCCTCCCAGCGTACCGTCTACATAGATGCCGTTCGGCTTTATGACAAGCTGTTCCAAAACTTCCGCCAGAAGCACGGAATCATGCTTGAATTCCATAAACTCTTTATCGTCCATTCCTCAGGCACCTTCCCCTCTCTTCCCGCGGCGCGGAACTCCTGTTAAATCGTCAGGCCCAGGCCCACCATATTCTGGGATATCGCGTTGATATCCACCTGACTGCTGTTCGCATTCCACTTCTCAAGGCTCCATATCTCGATACGGCTCCCCGTGCCGGCCAGGACCACATCCTTCTCCAGCCCGGCAAATTCTCTTAAGTCCTGAGGCATCAGGATGCGTCCCTGCTTGTCCACAGTCACGTACTGGGCGCCCGACAGAAAAAATCTCGCGAACTGCCTTGCCTCCTGGTTAATCAACGGCAGCGATGCCAGCTTTGCCTCAAATACTTTCCACTCCTCATCGGCATACACAAATAAACACCCATCCATTCCCCTGGAAACCACAAATTCATCTCCCAGGATTTCCCGGTACTTGGACGGAATGCTCAACCTGCCTTTCGGGTCGATTGTATGATTGTATCTGCCCATGAACAAAGCTATCACCACCAGTCCAAAGTGGTCAGGCGCCAAATTCATACCATCCTCTTACCGGTCCTCTGTGGTTTTTCATCCCACTTTTTGGTATTTGATGCCATATTTATCCCACTTGTCAATTGATTTTAATATAAATCCGCCCATTTGACAAGCCGAAAATTTGTACGCCCGCTTTATCCCGCAAATCCGTGCCTTCATCCAATATCCTGTTTTCTTTGCCAAAACCACAATATATAGTGTTTTTAAATAGATATTACCGCAAAATACAGATTAAGAATTTATAAATAATTTCTTAAAAAATTTTTTATGTATCCAATTTCGCACATTTCGGAATTAAGCTTATGCATTTATGTATAAACAAATAAGTCGTTTTTATGCATCAAAAAAACAGCCCTGAAACAGAGCTGTTTTCATACCGCGGAATAGCTTTCCCGACCGCCGTTCCCCTCCTCCGGCCGTATCAGGCCGTAGGCTTATGACGTTTCCTGAGTCGGACCGCAATGTCCGTCCCCAGCGCAAAAATAATCATCAGCAAAGCAAGCACCTGGGACACCGGAACCGAAGTGCCGGGAATAAAAAGAGTATCCGTGCGGATTCCCTCAATGATAAAACGTCCCAGTCCGTACCCGCCCAGGTAGAGCAGACAGATTTCTCCGTCAAACTTTTTATGCTTCCGGAAAAAGAGCAGCACGACTAACACCAGCAGATTCCATACGCTCTCGTACAGAAAAGTCGGATGCACGCTGATATAATTTGCCCCCTCCGGAATATGAGCCGCTATATTCTCCGATATATCTCTGAACCGTACCGCCTCCACAGGCAGCCGCATGGCAAAGAGACCCTCATAATATTCCCCGAATACCTCCCGGTTCATAAAATTCCCCCAACGTCCCACAGCCTGCCCCAGAATCAGTCCCGGCATAACGGTATCCCCCATCAGCAGAGGATTTTTCTTCTTTATCCGACAATAGACGAACAACGTGATAAAGCCGGCAATGACCCCTCCGTATATAGCCAGCCCTCCGTTCCTCAGGCGGAAAACGGCCAGCAGATCATTCTTATAAAAATCCCACGCAAATACAACATAATATATCCGGGCGCCGATGATGGAAAAAATAACCGCATAGATGGCAAAATCCCAATATTCATCCGGATTCTGCCCCGTCACTTTCGCCACATGAGCAGCCATCATAATACCCGACAACACCCCCAGCCCGATCAAAAGGCCGTAAAAGGCAATCTCAAATCCAAATACACTGAAGGATTTGGGCACGTCCTTCAGATAAATTCCCAAATTCGGAAAAGCAATATCACCTGCATTCATCCTCAATCTCTCCTTCAGCCGTTTTCACAGCAGATCTCTATCTGTCAGCCCCGTTTCCCACACACTGCCCCTCTGAGTTCCCGGTTATTGTTCTGTTATACATTAAAA
This sequence comes from uncultured Acetatifactor sp., assembly GCA_910586515.1. Taxonomy (GTDB): domain Bacteria; phylum Bacillota; class Clostridia; order Lachnospirales; family Lachnospiraceae; genus Acetatifactor. Next base: position 33,744 of record CAJUGL010000015.1, on the reverse strand, counting down.
CGGAAAAGAATCACATCGCCGTCTCTGACCACATAGTCCTTGCCCTCAATGCCTACCAGCCCCTTCTCCCGGGCGGCGGACAGAGAGCCATACTCCAGCAAATCACGGTAATTGACCACTTCTGCCTTGATAAATCCCCTCTCGAAATCTGAATGAATCTTGCCTGCAGCCTGAGGCGCCCTGGTGCCTATCCGAATCGTCCATGCTCTGGTCTCGTCTTCGCCTGCCGTCAGAAAACTCATCAGCCCCAGAATATGATAACTTGCCTTGATCAGTTTCTCCAGACCAGACTCCGCCAGTCCGAGATCCTCTAAAAACATGGCTTTCTCGTCTTCATCCAGCTCCGCTATCTCCTGCTCGATCTGGGCGCAGATAACAAATACCTCGCTGCCCTCCTCCCCCGCAAACTGCCTGACCCGTTCTACTCCGGAATTGGATGCGCCGTCATCCGCAAGATCCCCCTCCGCCACATTGGCCGCATAGATGACAGGCTTATAAGTCAGAAGGCTGTAGCTCCCAAGCAGAGCCAGCTCTTCCTCCTCCGCAACTTCCATTGTCTTGACCGGCTTCCCGCTCTCCAGATGCGCCTTAATCCGCTCCAGCAGTTCCAGCTCTTTGGCAGCGGTCTTGTCCATTCTGGCCGTCTTCACCACCTTGGATATCCTTCTCTCCAGCACTTCCAGATCCGAAAAGATCAGCTCCAGATTGATAGTCTCTATATCCCGCAGAGGATCCACGCTTCCGTCCACATGGATCACATTGGTGTCCTCAAAACACCTGACCACATGCACTATGGCATCCACTTCCCGAATATTGCTCAAAAACTGATTGCCCAGTCCCTCGCCCTTGGAGGCACCTTTCACCAGCCCTGCAATGTCCACAAATTCGATTACGGCAGGCGTCACTTTTTTCGAACTGTACATGTCCCCCAGCAGCTTCAGCCTCTCGTCAGGCACCGCAACTATCCCGACATTGGGATCAATGGTGCAAAACGGATAATTGGCAGACTCCGCGCCTGCTTTTGTAAGAGAATTAAATAATGTGCTCTTTCCTACATTCGGTAAACCGACGATTCCTAATTTCATTTCTGTCTATATCCTCCTTGAAAACCTTTATATTAAAGGGTTTCCGCCTTTTTCTATATTTTTACAGCACAATATGATACTTCGCTTAGGTATTATACCATGTGCACAGCAACGCACATGATGGCCATCCGGCCGTTTCATGCCGGGAATATGGTCATATTATACCATATCATCTATCTTTTTGAAACAACAAAATTCAATTTGTTTGACTCATTCTATTTGACTCAAACCACTTTAAAAATTGAGTGGACCGTGTATCCTGAATGTGGTATACTCATTACACAGGAGGTATACGAGTATGACAGACAGCGAAAAATTAGATTTGCTCTTAGCTGAAATGCAGGAGATGAAAACAGAAATGAATGATATCAAAAAAGAAATGAATGATATCAAAAAAGAAACGAATGATATCAAAAAAGAAACGAATGATATCAAAAAAGAAA
>CAJUGL010000015.1:0-32116 GCA_910586515.1 uncultured Acetatifactor sp. | reverse complement strand
ATCAAAAAAGAAACGAATGATATCAAAAAAGAAACGAATGATATCAAAAAAGAAATGAATGGTATCAAAAAAGAAATGAATACCAAATTTGATGAAGTAAACAAAAGACTTGGTAAATTGGAAGTGGAGCAGGCAGGAATCACAAAAGAACTGTACATGATTAACCGCAAAATCTCTGATACTTACGGTGTAGCACTTGACGCACTGGCCTCTACAGCAGAAAATCGTAAGTGGCTTGAAACAGGTACAGCTTCGCTAATTTAACCATAAACTAAATACCACATAAGGGCAAGAACTAAATCAATATAAGGATTGAATCATTCGAAAGATTCAATCCTTATCCTATATTGGTATCAAGGCTCAACTGTACCAATTTCACCATGCCTTTCCTTTTTCCAGCTCCCGATATAACAGACAGTAATTCTGATAGCGCATTTGACTCAGGATACCTTCATCCACCGCATCTTTTACGCCGCAGACCTGTTCGTTGATATGAGAGCAGTCCGTAAATCTGCAATTTTTTTCATAAGGGGAAAATTCCGGATAGAACCCCGCAAGTTCCTCCTTCTCCAGGTCAAAGAGTCCCAATGAACTGAAACCCGGTGTATCCAGAATATAAGTATCTCTGTCTACGGCTATCAGCTCACTGTGACGTGTCGTGTGCTTTCCCCGTTCGATTTTCCGGCTGATCTCTCCGGTCTCCATGACAATCCCTGACTGCAGACAATTGATCAGAGAGGATTTCCCCACGCCGCTGGGCCCTGCCGCCACGGTTGTCCTGCCTGCCAGAAGCTCTCTCAGTTCCCGGATTCCCTCCTTCTGTCTGGCACTGACCGCCAGAGTCCGATAGCCGCATGCATCATAAATTCCGCAATACTCTTCCCACCGGCTCTCCTGGTCCAGATCAAGTTTATTGAAGCAGATAATCACAGCAATCTCCTGCTGCCCCATCATGACCAGGAATCTGTCCAGCAGATTGAAATTGGGCTTGGGCATGACAAGGGAGAAAATCACCAGCGCCTGATCCACATTTGCCACCGCAGGACGTATCAGCTCACTGCGCCTGGGAAGCAGCCGGCTGATATTCCCCAGCTTTCTCTCCTCATCCAGCACATCAAACTCTACCTCGTCCCCCACCATGGGCTTGAGATTATCCTTTCGAAACACGCCCTTTGCCCTGCATTCATATAATCCGCGCAGCGCTCCGTCTGCGCACCGAACAGAATAAGCCCCCGCTATTCCCTTGATTATTCTTCCCCTCATACTCATCATCCCAATCCGCGCACACTTCTCCCCGGCCCCACCGGACCTATCCTCTATTCCGCCGTAAACTCAACTTTCCTGGTAAAGCTTTTCTCCTGGGTCTCCCCCGGCGTATTGACTGTCTCTCCTGTCTCCGGGTCCACGGTGGTGGTTCCTTCCGAAGTCACGGTATACACCATGGTAATCGTCCCCCCTGAAACGCTCAAACCGTAATAATTTGCGGCCTGCGGAAAACTGGACGTCCTGGTATCCAGAAGCACCTGACCGTCATCCGTCACCAGGGTGAGATGAACTTCCGTGCCAGACACATAATCCGGAGCTTCCTCCGCCGTAGGCGCCATAATGCTGGCATTACACTTATAAGTCGGCTGCGCCGGAGCGGACGGCTCCTCCCCCTTGCTCACCTTGATCTCCAGCACTGTCCCCGGATCCACATAGGAGCCGCTGGAATAGCTTTGGTAACAGATTTCCCCTTCTCTGTATTCAGAATTATACACATAGGCGATTTCTTCCCCTATCCGCAGGCCCGCCTCCTGGGCGGAAGCGATTCCCTCCTGCTCGGAAGACCCCAGCAGATTCGGCACCCAGATCTTTTCCCTGCCCAGACTTACCGTGACCGTTATATTTGTCCCCTTCGGCACCTCCGTCTCCGCTTCCGGTACCTGAGAAATAACTATACCTGCCTCCACCTCATCGGAATATCCCTCCACTTTGGTTACGGCAAATCCCATCTCTCTCAGCTTCTCCTCAGCCTCTTCAAATCTGTCGCCCTTCACCCCCGGCACTGCCACGCCCTGGGGTCCGGTACTGGCTGTGAGCACCACAGTATGGCCCACCTGCAAATCCGCTCCCTCTTCCGCATCCGCGTCCATGACCTCTCCTGCCGGTACATCTCCTGACTCCGTGTATTCCACCTCAGACTTAAGCCCCAGATTCGTCAGCTCATTTCTGGCCTCCTCCACGGTCTTCCCCTTTACCCGGGGCATTTTCACATATTTCGGTTCCTCTGTCCCGCTTTCGGAACTCTCGGAAGATTCCGAGGCAATGATAGGCCCGCTGCCGGATTCCGGATTTACTTCTCCCCTGTCTCCAAATACTTTGACAGCCAAAATAATCGCCACGACACAAAAAACAATTCCCCCCATCAAAGCCAGAAAAGTCGTTACTTTCTCCATCTTGGGATTGTAATCATAGTCGTCCTCGTCTTCCGGCTCCTCCTGACTTTCGTAATCGCTCTCCGGTTCCGGGCGCAGGCGCATGGGTTCCTCTCTCTGATCGTAACCTCGCCCGCGGGCATGATTATCCTGATACACCACTCTGCGCTTAATCTGCGCCATATCGCTGTCCGATATCATTCTGGTACCGGCCCGCAGATCCGGATCATTGCGCACCACAAAGTCCTCGTCCGGATTCATCAGCGACTGCTTCAGGTCTGCAATCAGCTCCTGCATGCTCTGGTACCTTCGGTCAGGGGATTTCTGACAGCATTTCAGCACTATCCCCTCCACGCTGCTGGGAATCTCCGGAACAAACTCCTTTGGGGAGGGCAGCTCCTCCTGAATATGCTTGATGGCGATGGCCACCGTGGTTTCTCCGTTAAAAGGCACCCTGCCGGTAAGCATTTCAAATATGGTAATGCCTAAAGAGTAAATGTCGCTTTTCTCATCACTGTAGCCTCCCCGGGCCTGCTCCGGAGAAGTATAATGAACGGATCCCATCACATTCGAAGTTATGGTATTGCTGGTGGCAGCCTTGGCTATGCCGAAATCCGTGACCTTGACCTTTCCGTCCTTGGAAATAATAATATTCTGAGGCTTGATATCCCTGTGGATGATGTGATTGTTATGGGCAGCCTCTATACCCATACTCACCTGAATGGCAATGCTCACCGCTTCCTTAAATGACAGCCTGGCCTTCTTTTCAATATACTTTTTGAGCGTGATGCCTTCCACCAGCTCCATAACAATATAATAAATGCCGTCCTCCTCCCCCACATCGTACACATTCACGATATTGGGGTGCATCAGCCCGGCCGCCGCCTGGGCCTCCGTCCGAAACTTCGACACAAAATTGGCATTTTCGCTGAATTCCTGCTTCAAAACCTTGATCGCAACAAAACGATTTAATTTATGACATTTTGCCTTATATACATCCGACATTCCGCCGGTTCCGATTTTTTCAAGTATCTCATAGCGGTCTCCTATCATCATACCCATCTTAACCATATATGCTCTCCAATCTAACCCCAAGCCGCCCAAGGCAGCATAATTCATGTGAAAACCTTTTCACGTCAAGCAAAAGGCTCAATCAATATCACGCTGATATTATCTCTGCCTCCGCTTTCATTGGCTGCCCGCACAAGTTCCTGCGCCTTCTCCACAATATCCCGGGCGCCATCCAGTATCATTCGGATTTCCTCGTCCTCCAGCATATTGGTCAGACCATCCGTACACATCAGTATTTCATCGCCTTCTTCAAGATCTACGGTAAAGAAATCCACCTTTACCGTGTCGTCGGCACCCACCGCCCTTGTAATAATATTCTTATCGGGGTGGTTTCTGGCTTCCGCCCTTCCTATGCCCCCTCTTCTCACCATCTCTTCCACCCAGGAATGGTCTCTGGTAATCTGCTTTATGCCCAGCCGGTTCACCACATACAGTCTGCTGTCTCCCACATTCGCAACATGGAGAACCTTTCCGTCGCAGGCTGCAGCCACCACCGTAGTTCCCATGCCTTCCAGCAGAGGCGATGCCGCCGCAAGCCAGCGTATCCGCGCATTGGCAGCCTGTATCGCCTCCTCCAGAACCCGGGCAGGCTCCGTCTCCTCCGAATCCGCCACGCTCTCCACAATCGCCTCCACTGCTTCCCTGGATGCATAATCTCCCGCATTATGGCCGCCCATGCCGTCCGCCACCAGAAACAAATTAGGCAACTGCCCAACCGGACGCTCTGATGTATATACGTAATCCTGATTTATTTTCCTTTTTCTGCCGATATTTGTTACGGAAAACGTCTTTAACACGCTTCAATTCCTCCCTAGTCCGCAGACCGGTGTCTCCGGCGCAGCTGTCCGCAGGCACCGTCAATGTCCCTGCCCATTTCCCTTCTAATAGTACCATTTATTTCATTTTTTTCAAGTATATTTTGAAAAGCCCGTATTTTCCGCGGTTCCGACTGCACGAAACCCCGCTCTGCCACCGGATTGACCGGAATCAGATTGACATGGCAGCCCAACGGCCGGACAAGCCGGACCAATCCCAAAGCGTCTTCTTCCGAATCGTTTACCCCGCTTACAAGACTGTACTCCAGCGTAATCCGCCTGCCTGTCCGTTCAAAGTAGTATCTGCATGCCTTCATCAATTCATCGACGGAATACCGTTTTGCAACAGGCATTAATTTCCCTCTCTTCTCGTCCGTAACCCCATGGAGCGACAGGGCAAGCGTAATCTGCAGCCCTTCCTCCGCAAGCCTTCTCATCTCCGGCACCAGACCGCAGGTAGACACCGTGACATTTCTCTGGCTGATATGAAGGCCGTTTTCGTCTGTGAGCATCCGCAGAAAAACCGTCAGATTGTCGTAATTATCCAAAGGTTCTCCCATTCCCATAACCACCACATTGCTGACTCTCTCCCCGGTCAGCAGAGTAATGGCATACACCTGGTCCAGCATCTCCGAAGGAGACAGGCTGCGCACCAGCCCGTCCAGCGTAGATGCGCAGAAACGGCACCCCATCCTGCAGCCCACCTGAGATGAGATGCAGACGCTGTTGCCATGCTTATACTTCATCCATACGCTCTCTACCACATTTCCGTCTGCCAGCTCAAAGAGATATTTTTTCGTGCCGTCGATCTTCGACTCCTGGACTCTCACCGTCTTCAGGGCAGTGTATGCATAGCGTTCCGCGCACTCCTCTCTGAATTCCCCGGACAGGTTGGTCATCTCCGCAAAGCTCCTGGCCAGCTTCACATGCATCCAATTGTACATCTGACCTGCCCTGAACGCCTTCTCTCCCCGAATTTCCAGCTCCTTTTTCAATTCCTCAAGGGTCAGCGACTTGATATCCGTTTTGCCGCCTTCCCGATTTTTTGCCTCAGCCATCTGTCTCCTCCGCGCGCCGAAACCGTGCGATAAAAAAACCGTCAGCCTTCATATATCCGGGCAGAATCTGGATGCATGCCTTCTTTTCCGCCTCCGTGAGTCCCTTTCCCGGCTCCCTTCCGGCTCTGCGCATATCCTCCTCAAGCCTGTCTCTTTCCTCAAACACCCGCCGGGGCAGAATTCCCTCCAGCGGCATGGGAGTGAACCCCAGCTCCCCAACGATAAAACGAACCATGTCCTCATTCTCTTCCCTGCGAATCGTGCAGGTACTGTACAGGAGTATGCCCCCCGGCTTCACATAACCGGCAGACGCTCTGACGATCTGCCTCTGCAGCATCTCAATATCCCGACAGGAATCTGCCTGCAGACGATATTTGATATCCCGTTTCTTTCCCACGACACCAAGTCCGGAACAGGGTACATCCAGCAGAACCACATCCGCCCTGCCCGCAAGACGCTCGTCCGTACCCGAACCGTCAAAAATCTCCGTCTCTATATTTTCCGCTCTCATCCGCAGAACATTTTCCGCAATCCTCTCCACCTTTTCTTCGGAGATATCTCTGGAAAGCACTCTGCCTGTCCCTGCCTTTTCCGCGGCCAGCAGACTCTTTCCCCCCGGCGAGGCACACACGTCAATGACGAAATCCCCCTCCCTGATCAGGGCCGCCTCCACAGCCAGGGCCGAACTCACATCCTGAACGATAAATTTTCCTTCCGCAAATCCGGGCAGAGCCGCCGGACCTTCCGTATGCCCCAGAATATACAGATACGGCAAATAAGGGCTTTGGGTAATTCCCACGCCCTTCTCCCTTATTCTGCCGCACACGGCTTCCCGCTCCTCCCGCGCAGCGCGGGAAGACATTCTCAGACAGACCGGATGGATATCCAGCAGAGCGCGCAGAAGCCGCTCCGTGATGTCCCTGCCGTAATCCTCCAGCCATTCCCCGGTAATCCATTCCGGCATGGAGTATTTTACCGACAGATACGCGAGCGCTTCCTCCTCATCCGGCAGCGGCAGCTTCTCTCTTTCTTTGGCAATTGTCCGCAGAATCCCGTTCACAAAACCACGCAGTCCGCAAAATCCCCTCTTTGCCGCCAGTTTACACGCCTCGTTGCACACGGCGCTGTCCGGCACATTATCCATGTAGAGCAGCTGATATACGCTCATCCTCAGAAGGCATCTGATCAGCGGCTTCATCTTTTTTACCGGCACACTGGAAAAATAATCCAGATAATAATCCAGCTCCAGACGCCTTTCCTGCGTACCTTCGGTCAGGCGTTTGAAAAACGCTTTGTCACGGGCCTCCAGATAATCATACTTGTCAAGCACCGCCTTCACCAGCATGTGGGAATAGCTTTCTCCCCGCTCCAGAGTCAGCAATGTATCCAGTACAATCTCCCTCATATTCATACAGCCACCCTAATCATCCCTTCTCCGATTTCCCCCGAATAGGATCACCAGACGAAGCAGCTGCAGAATGGCGGATGCCGCGGCCGCCACATAAGTCATCGCCGCGGCGGTCAGCACTTTTTTACAGCCCTTTGTCTCCTCCTCCGTCAACAGCCCGTACTGGCCGATTTTGGCCACTGCTCTGGCAGAGGCATTGAATTCTACCGGCAGAGTCACCAGTTGGAATAGCACTGCCAGGGCAAATGCCCAGATTCCGATCTCGATCAATATCCTGTTCCAGCTCAGGATCACACCAAGAATAATGATCGGCAGACCCAGTCTGCTGCCGATATTGGCTACAGGAACCAGCGCAGACCGAAAGTTCAGAGGCGCATATCCCTTCGCATGCTGTATGGCATGGCCGCACTCGTGAGCCGCTACTCCTACTGCTGTCACGGAAGGCTGGCTGAAATTCTCATAGCCAAGGCGAACCGTATTTGTCCGGGGATCATAATGATCCCCCCCGCCTGATTTCAGACATTCAATCTGTACGTTGTACAATCCTTCATTATTTAATATACGTCTTGCCGCTTCCTCTCCCGTTATTCCGCCCGAATTGCGGACCCTGCTGTACCTGGCCATGGCGCTGTTGACCATGGCGCTGGCCCCCAGGCAGATCAGCATACCGATCAATACCAAAATATAAGTGGGATCCCAGTAAAACATAACTGTCTCTCCTTTCTTCTTAAACCCGCTCTACACGCCCAGGCGTTCACCCGGCTGCATTCTTACCCCCAGCAGAAAGTCACGGGCGCTCATTCTCTTCTTCCCCTCCAGCTGAAGTTCGTAAATCCGCAGCGCGCCGCTCCCTGCAGCCACAGTCACGGAGTCTCTGTCTGTTCTCAGAATAACGCCCGGAGAACCGGACTCCTCCTCGGCAGCAGGCTCCGCGCGCCAGATTTTCAGCTGCTTCCCGTGATAGCGCGTATAGGCGCTGGGCCAGGGAGTCATGGCACGTATTTTTCTGTCTATCTCTCCGGCATCCGCGTCAAAATCAATCTCCCCCATCTCTTTATCAATGAGAGGAGCATAGCAGCTCAATTCCTCCCGCTGCTTCTCCGGCGTCAGTTTATCCTGCGTCAAAAGCGTCAGAGCCTCGGTAATCGCCTCGCCGCCCAGCTTAGCCAGCCTGTCATGGAGGGTTTCGTAATTATCCCGGGAATCAATGACAATCTCTTTTTTGTACAGCATGTCGCCTGTGTCAATCCCTGCGTCCATCTGCATAATGGTGATCCCGGTCCTCTCCTCCCCCTTCAGCAGCGCATATTGGATCGGAGATGTGCCCCTGTATTTCGGCAGCAGCGACGCGTGAATATTCAGACACCCCCGGGGCGGAATATCCAATACTTCCTGAGACAGGATCTGCCCGAAAGCCGCCACCACATAGACATCCGCCTCGTAGGCCTTAAGCGCCTGCACCGCCTCCGCAGCCCTGATTCTCCTGGGCTGCATGACAGGAATGCCGTGAGCGGCCGCACATACTTTCACCGGCGTGGGAACCGGCTCCCGACTCCTGCCCTTCGCCTTGTCCGGCTGGGTAACTACCGCCGTAATCTCATGCCCCGCGGCAATCAATGCCTCCAGAGACACAGCCGCAAAATCCGGCGTGCCCATAAATACAATCTTCATGTCCTTACCTCCCCGCCCGGACGGGCGTCATCAACACAGCCCCAAATGCCTCGCGGAGGCACCTGTGAACAGTATCCTCACTCTTCCTCTTCTGTCACCGTGTCCTCCAGGGGTCCCTCTGCCCTCTCCACATAAAGATGACCGTCCAGATGGTCCAGCTCATGACAGATCGCCCGGGCCAGAAGTTCAGTTCCCTCCAGCTCAAACTCTTTCATATTCACATCCAGAGCCACAGCCTTCACATAATTCGGCCTCGTCACCTGACCCGTTTTACCCGGGACGCTCAGACATGCCTCCTGGCCGGTCTGCTCCCCGCTGCTCTCCACAATCCTGGGATTGATGAGAATATATGGATCTTCCCCTGTGGTATCAATCACCACAATCCTTTTCAGCACGCCCACCTGAGGCGCCGCAAGCCCCACGCCGTTTGCCTCGTACATGGTGTCCAGCATGTCTTCAATCAGCTCTCTTGTGCGGGGCGTCATCTCCGCCACAGGCTTACATTTCTTCAGCAAAACTTCTTCTCCGATTTCCCGTATATTTCTAATCGCCATTTTCCCATCCTCTTTATCCTGTTTTCTTCGGCTGCAGGTATACCGCATATATGGCTCACATCACATTCATAGGGTCGAAATCAAATTGAACCGTCACGTCCTCCCCGGCCCCCAAGCCCTGCAGTTTTTCCTCCAGCAAATCTTTTATCTCTATCAGTTTACCATATTTTGCGCATTTCACATAGAATACAAATCTAAAAATATCATTAATTCTGCCGATGGAAGCCGGCGCAGGCCCGATAATCTGCAATCCCGAGGTCCCGCTCTGCTGTCCCAGCCCTTTTCCGCCTCCGGGAAATGCCCCGAAGGCCTCCCTGACCGTCATAGCCAGCCTTTCCGCCGTTCTTTTCCCGTCCTCCTCCATTCCGCAGAAAATCTGTACAGCCAGCAGATGAGCTGCGGGAGGATACCCTGCCATCTCCCGATAAATGATCTCCTCCCCGTAAAAGCGTCCGTAATTCTGCTCCGCAGCCCGAACCACCGCATAATGCTCCGGCTGATAGGTCTGGATGACGGCTTCGCCGGGGAGAATCCCTCTCCCTGCCCGGCCCACCGCCTGGGTCAGCAGCTGAAAAGTCCTCTCCCCGGCCCGAAAGTCTCCCACGTTCAGTGACAAATCCGCCGCCAGCACCCCCACCAGCGTAACTTTTGGAAAATCATGCCCCTTCACGATCATCTGCGTGCCGATCAGCACGTCCGCCTCCCCGTTGGAAAAAGCGGACAGAATCTTTTCATAGCTGTCCTTTCTGGCTGTGGTATCCGCATCCATGCGCAATGTACGCACCGTCGGGAACAAAAGCCGCAGCTTCTCCTCCACCTGCTGAGTTCCCGCCCGGAAACCGCTGAAGTATGCTGAACCGCACTGGGGACATTTATCCGGCTTTGGCTCATTGTAACCGCAGTAATGGCACACCAAAAAGCCGTTTCCATGCTGGGACAGAGACACGTCGCAATGAGGACATTTTCTGACATAGCCGCAGGCCCTGCAGGACACAAACCCGGCATACCCCCTTCTGTTGATGAACAAAATACTCTGTTCCCCCCGTGAAAGCCTGTCGTACAGCAGCTCCTGCAGCTTCCTGCTGAAAATGGACTTATTACCCTCCCGCAGCTCTCTCCGCAAATCCACTATGCTTACCTGCGGAAGCTGCCCTCCCGTAAACCGCTCCTTCAGCACAAAGAGCTTGTATTCCCCTGTCTCAGCCCGGTAATAGGCTTCCAGAGAAGGCGTCGCGGAACCCATCAGCACACTGGCCCCATGCATCCTCGCCACCTCCATCGCTGTCTCTCTGGCATGATACTTCGGCGCTGCCTCGCTCTTATAACTGCTCTCATGCTCCTCGTCAATAATAATGAGGCCCAGATGAGGAAACGGAGTAAACAATGCGGACCGGGGACCGATAATTACGTCAATTTCTCCCTTTTTCGCCCGTTCACACTGATCAAACTTTTCTCCGGGGGACAGGGAAGAATTCATCACGCTGACCCTGTCCCCAAATCTGGCATAAAACCGCAGCAGGGTCTGATAAGTGAGGGATATCTCCGGAATCAGCACAATCGCCTGCCTGCCGCGTTCCGTCATCTCCGTGACAAGCTGCATATACACATCCGTCTTGCCGCTTCCCGTAATGCCATGCAGAAGATACCTGTCAGGCCTGCCCGCATCGAAATCCCGCAGCACCTCCTCCACGATTGACTGCTGAGCGTCGCTCAGCTTTTTTCCCCGCTCCTCCCCGGCCTCCATCTTCACCGGATTGCGCAGGAAATGCGTGCTGACCACTTTAATTATTCCCGCCTTCTCCAGACTTTTAATCGTCTGGGAAGACACCCCCAGCTTCCCTGTCACCCACTCATAGGGAATTGACTCCTGCCCGGCCAGCTCCCTGAGAAGACGTTCTTTGGCCACCTGACCCTTCCTGCCGCTCTCTCCCATCAGGGAAATGATTTCCTCTCGTCCCAGCAGCCTGCTGACTGTCCTGTGCTCAATCTTCCTGACCGATTTCTTTGCAGGAAGAACGGTTTTCAGCGCCTGAATCATTGTAGAACCATAGTTTTCCCTTATCCAGCCCGCCAGCGCTATCATCTTGTCTTCTATATCTACGCCACCCGACGCAATCTGAAGAATCTCCTTCATTCTGCCCGGGTCAAAATGGCAGACCCTGCTTAAACCCACAACATAACCCCGCATAGTCCTGTTGCCGTTTCCGAAGGGAACCGTCACACACATGCCTGCAGTCAGCTTTCCCCTAAGCCTGTCAGGTATGCGGTATTGAAAAGGTCTGTCTAATTTCTCATGGGAAATATCCACAATTACATCTGCATAAAGCTCGTTCATCGCACTCCTTCCGGCGCTCATCCCGGGGGACCGTCACAGTCCTAAATATGCTCCAGTCCGCTCTCCAGCAATTCCCGAATGATAAGCCTCTCATCCATCGGATATTTTTTCCCCTTTATCTCCTGATAATCCTCATGCCCCTTCCCGGCAAGCACTATCAGATCTCCTTCTCCGGCATGAGAAATAGCGTAAGCGATTGCCTCCCGCCGGTCACAGATCTCCACATATGTCCCTTCCGTCCGGCTGATTCCTGTCCTGATGTCCGCAATAATGTCCCCCGGCTCTTCGAACCGAGGATTGTCGGATGTGATCACTGTTAAGTCCGCAAGCCGCCCGCTGACTTCTCCCATCTCGTAACGGCGCTGTCTGGACCGGTTCCCTCCGCATCCGAACACACACACCAGCCGTTCGGGACGGTACTCGCGAAGTGTTGACAACAGACTCTCCAGAGCCATGGCATTATGCGCATAGTCAATCAACAGCGTAAACCGATCCGAAATGGGCACCCTTTCTATGCGGCCCTTCACCTGCGCCGTCCTGAGGGCATCGCAGATTTTCGAAGGTTCCACATTAAAATGCCGGCATATCGAAATGGCGCACAGCGCGTTATACACGCTGAACCGACCGGGCATAGGCACATGCACCGCAAACTCCATCAGGCCTTCCACGCGAAAATTTACCCCCAGCTCCTTCCGGGTATGCACCAGTTCCGGATCCCGCGCCCGAAGCATGCAGTCCTTCCCCATGCCGTAGGTCTCCAAAACGCAGTCATGCCCCTGGATAATCTCTTCCGCATGGGCATCGTCACCGTTCACTATCCCAACACGGCACTGCCTGAACAAAAGCCGCTTGCAGGCCATATACTCCTCAAAGTCGGCATGCTCGTCCGGTCCTATATGATCCGGCTCCAGATTCGTGAAAATTCCGTAATCAAACACAAATCCCTGGCTTCGATGCAGTTTCAGGGCCTGGGAAGAAACCTCCATCACCACCGCATCCAGTCCTGCCTCCGCCATCCTGGCGAAAGTCTCCTGCAGCAGATAAGATTCCGGCGTGGTATTTTCGGCATGAATATGGATATCTCCGATTATGGTTTCTATCGTTCCGATCAGTCCCACCTTAAAACCCGCATTTTCCAGGATGGCCTTCACCAGGCAGGTAGTGGTAGTCTTACCCTTAGTTCCGGTTATGCCTATGACTTTAAGCTTTTCGGCCGGATGGCCAAACCAGGCCGCGGAGATAAAGGCCAGGGCATATCTGGTATCTTCCACTCTGACCACAGTCACCGATTCGCCCACCGCCTCCACTTCCCTGGAAACCACCAGCGCCCCTGCTCCCCTCCGTACCGCCTCCGCCGCAAAATCATGTCCGTCAAATTTGGCCCCGCTGATACAGACGAACAGGCAGCCCGGCGTCACCTTCCTGGAATCATATACAACCGCCCCCACATCTACATCCTGAATTCCCTGAACGTACGAACATTTAATTTCCCCCAATAAATCCGTCAGTTTCATCCCTCATCTCCTTTAGCGATATAAAACTTGAACGTCAAATATTCTTTTCTATTTTACTCTAATTTCCCTGTTTCTACCACCCCCAAAATAAAAAAGACGCTGGACGAAAACACTTCGCGGAGGCACCTGTGAACAGTAACAGCCGGTGGTACCATGAACGGCAAAACGGCGGAAGATAACAGTCTCCCGCCGTTTTGCCCCGCTGTGTTGGAAAAAATCTCACTGCTCCACCATATCGTCGTATTTTATCCGATAAATACGCCTCAGGGAATCATTGACTCTTTCCTCCGATATAACGCCGTCTCTCACGGCCTGAAGCACGCCATTGTAAGCCTTCTCAAAATCCTCCGGCATCAGCAGCATATCACAGCCGGCCAGAATCGCCATAATAGCGGCCTCATCGGAACCATAGTATTGAGAGATAGCCGACATCGCCAGCGCGTCCGTGATGATGACTCCCTTAAATCCCATCTGTTCCCTCAGAATATCCGTCACAAGAACCCTGGAAAACAGGCTGGGTTCATTGTCTCCGGTCAGCGAAGGCGCCGCCACATGACCAACCATAATCATCCGTGCTCCCGCGTCAATACCAGCCTGAAATACCGTCAATTCCTCCGCCCACAGCTGTTCCGCGCTCCTGTCCGTGGAAGACATTCCGTCATGAGGATCCTCGGTTGCGCTGCCGATCCCGGGAAAATGTTTCAGACACGCCGTCACATTCTGCTCTTCCAGCCCGGCCATCATGGAAGTGACAAAACCGGCCACCGATGGGGCATCAGCCCCGTATGACCTCCCCTTCATAATACTCCCTTCCACATTGGCCAGATCCGCTGCCGGCGCAAAGTCCAGATTAAACCCCAGCTCCGTCAGCCTGGCACCGATGGCAGCCCCTGCGTTATAAGCGTTCTGAACATCGCCCGTTGCGCCGATCTCCTCCGCTGACCCCACCTGCGGCCCGATTCCTGCGGAGGCCACTCTCGCCACGCTCCCGCCCTCCTCATCCACTGCCAGAAAGACCGGATAATTGGCATAAAGAGCAGTATTGTTCAGCATCTCCCGAATCTGTTCCTCGGACTGAATGTTTTTCTGAAAATAAATGAGTCCTCCTACCGCGTACTGTCCCAGCGCTTCCCGGGTCCCCTCTCCTGCCTGTACGGCTGTGGAAACGCCGGTAATGGCTTCCGGTGTCACGATAAAAAGCCCCGCCACTTTATTCTCCAAAGTCATTCCCTCTATTCCCGCATTCACGATGGCTTCCAGCTTCTCCTCCCGGGTAGGTTCCACTACTTCGGGGACAGGCTCGGGAGTCATGACGATTTCTTCTTCCGGCGCAAAGATCTCCTCGATCTTATCCTGCTTCTCCTGCTGACTCTCTTCTTCCTTCTGCTTTGCTTTCCTGCTTTCCTCCATCAGATAACCTGCTCCGAATACAATACCTGCCGCCAGAGCCATCACCGCTGCCGCCGACACAATATATGCGATTATCTGATTCCTGAACCGCCTTTTTCTTCTCTCTTCCCTTTTGTTACGATCCTGTTCCTCTTTGCCGCCCATCTGTAACCTTTCCAGCCCCTGCGCCTTGGGACACATTTTCCTAAAACAAATGAAAGGAAATGAACTTCCGTCCATTTCCTTATCTCTCCTCCACTTCCTCCTCAGTATATTCAGTCATTTGTTCATAAAAAAGAATACGACGCATCTTGATTCTTTAGTATCCCAATGGAAGGATGATGCATTTATTATATTGCCCCGCCGCTCTTCTGTCAACACCTGACGACAAATTTCCAGAAATTTCTTATACAGGATGGTAACAGTTCAGACAGCCCCTCTCGCGAAGTCAAAATTGCTCTCTGTGCAATTTTGCGAGACTTGCGGGCGCCAAAACGCATTCTTTTCGCGTTTTGTGTGCATTCTCGTAACAGTTCAGCGCCCTGTCTGAACTGTTACACAGGATGTCCGGAAACCAAAAGCCCGTATCTTACAGATTAGTCAGCACAAAAATGTCATATATAGCCCGAATGGCAGTCTCGAAATCTTCATTGGCCACACCGATGATGATGTTCAGCTCGGAAGAACCCTGATCGATCATCTTCACATTCACATTCGCATGGGCAAGCGCGGAAAAAATTCTGCCCGCAGTACCCCTGGTGGATTTCATTCCCCGCCCTACCACCGCAATCAAAGCCAGGTCAGCCTCAATCTCAATGGCATCGGGTCTGGCCAGCCTGTAAAGACATGCCGCTACCTTCTGTTCCTTATGTACAAATTCGTCCTGATGCACGAAAACGGTCATGGTATCAATGCCGGAAGGCACATGTTCAAAGGAAATTCCGTTCTCCTCAAAAGCCTGCAGAACCTTTCTGCCGAATCCGATTTCCGTATTCATCATATCTTTCTCAATATTGACGCTGCAAAATCCTCTCTTACCCGCGATACCGGTAATGACATACCTGGACTTCTGACATGTACTGCCCACAATCCAGGTACCGCTGTCCTCCGGAGCGTTGGTGTTGCGGATATTGATGGGAATCCCCTCCTGCCTCACGGGAAAAATGGCATCTTCATGCATCACGGCCGCTCCCATGTACGAAAGCTCCCTCAGCTCCCTGTAGGTAATCACGTCGATTCTCTTGGGATGTTTGACGATTCCCGGGTCAGCCACCAGAAATCCCGATACATCCGTCCAGTTTTCATATACATCCGCCTGAACCACCTTGGCCACAATGGAACCGGATATATCCGATCCGCCCCTGGAGAAGGTCTTCACCGTACCGTCGGGCAGAGCGCCGTAAAAACCCGGAATTACCGCATTGGCATACCCCTCAAGACGCGCGGAAAGCACACGGGTCGTCTTGTCCAGATTAAAAGCGCCGTCCTCGTCAAAGCAGATCACCTCCGCCGCGTCAATGAACGCATAGCCAAGATACGCTGCCATAATAATGCCGTTGAGATATTCTCCCCGGGACGCCGCATAATTGCTTCCTGCCCCGGACTTAAAACTGTCCTCGATAACGCGGAATTCCTCCTCAAGGCTGACGGAAAGCTCCAGCCCGTCTATAATCTCCTGGTATCTGGACCTGATCTCGGAAAGCTCTCCGCTGAAATCGATCCCCTGTTCCGCGTGATCGTAGCAGGCGTAAAGCATATCGGTTACTTTCGTATCCTCCTTAAAGCGTTTCCCCGGCGCAGAAGGCACCACATACCGCCTGTCCGCATCTGCGCGGATAATATCCCCCACTTTTCTGAACTGTTCAGCGCTTGCCAGGGAACTCCCCCCGAATTTTACTACCTTAGACATCTTCCCACTCCTCACTGACCCGCGATCAACGGAGCCAAATTTACTCACTCATCAGTCTCAGGCTGCCCTTGACAGCCTCACCCAACATGTCCCGCTTCTGCCCAAACACTTCCTCTTTCATCACAGGCGTAAAGAAACCGTACTCGCCCTCCAGGGAAAAGCCTTCCGTCTTATCCTCCCCGCAGAAAACTTCCCGTACTCTGTTCCTGTCTTCCTCTGCGCATCTAACGAAAAACCGGCTTTCTATATTTTTGATATCATACAATTCCGCCGTCTCCGAATCCCAGCCCCGCATAATAGTCCGATTCTGATTTCTCACGCAATCCGCCACATCAGCTGCCACGGCGCTGGCCGTGGGGAGCTTGCCTGCCCCGCGTCCGTAAAACATGGTATCGCCCAGCATATTTCCTCTCACCAAAACGCCGTTAAACACATCGCACACACTGGCCAGTGGATGGGTAAGCGGCAGAAGAAAAGGAGCTACCATGCAGAAAAGCCTGCCGTTCTCCGACATCCGGCTCACCGCCAGCAATTTAATCGTCATTCCCAGTTTTGAGGCAAAGGCAAAATCCTCCGGCTTAATTCCGTCGATCCCTTCCGTGTACACTTTCTCGGAATCCACTCTTCTTCCGCTCACCAGGGAAGCGAGAATGGCGATCTTGCGGCAGGCATCATGTCCCTTCACATCCGCTTCCGGATTGCGTTCCGCATATCCAAGCCGCTGCGCACGCGCCAAAGCCTCGTGATAATCCGCGTGTTCGCTTTCCATCTGCGACAGGATATAATTGGTAGTGCCGTTGAGAATACCTGTCACCGCTTCAATTCTCTCTGTGGAAAGCGCCACTGCAAGCGTTCTGATAATGGGAATGCCGCCACCCACACTGGCCTCAAACATATAGTTACACTGTCTCTCCCGCGCAACGGACATCAGTTCCGCCCCATGCCTGGCCACCAGCTCCTTGTTGGAGGTGCACACGCTCTTCCCCGCCTCCAGCGCCCGCCTGGTGTACAGGTATGCGTCGCCTGTGCCGCCCATGGCCTCGCACACTACTCTGATTTCCTCGTCTTCTACTATTATATTGAAATCATGCACTATTTTGTCTTCATTTGGGTCCCCCGGAAATTCTCTTGAGTCCAGGATATATTTGACCTTTATTTCCTCTCCGGCGCTTCCGGACAGCTCGGCCTGATTGCGCGCAATGACCTCCACCACACCGCTGCCCACTGTCCCGTATCCCAGCACAGCTATCTTTATCATCACATTTCTCCTGATTTATAATTCCGTATCCCCCTCAGGGCACACCCGGACCGTTCGGGCAAAAGCCTTCCCGAAAGACCTGGGAGCCAGGGGAAAGTCATCCTGTTTTCCGCTACCGAATCCTCCCCGCCTACATACATGCGTCTAACGGATACTTATCCGTCAGGTTCTGCACTATGGCCCGGGCCTCCCCTATCTTATCCTCTCCGCCCTTGACCACCAAGGCAATCGCCTCCGCGATCCTGTCCATATCGGCCATATTCATTCCTCTGGAAGTGACGGCCGGCGTTCCCAGGCGGATGCCGCTGGTCACGAACGGGGACTGGGGATCATTGGGTATGGTATTTTTATTGCAGGTAATATGAGCCGCATCCAGCAGCTTTTCCACCGCTTTTCCGGTTAGACCGAAGTTGGTCAGGTCCACCAGCATCAAGTGATTATCCGTTCCGCCCGAAACGATCCTCACGCCCCTCTCCATAAGTCCCCTGCACAGAGCCTGGGCGTTATCGACTATATTCTTCTGATATACTCGGAAGTCCTTGGAGAGCGCCTCCTTAAAACACACAGCCTTTGCAGCGATGACATGCATCAGCGGCCCGCCCTGAATGCCGGGGAATATGGCCTTGTTGAAGTTATATTTTTCGTTTGCCTCCCTGCTGGCCAGAATCAGTCCTCCTCTGGGTCCCCGCAGCGTCTTATGGGTTGTGGTGGTGGTCACATCCGCATAGGGAATGGGATTCGGATGAAGACCTGCCGCCACCAATCCGGCAATATGGGCCATGTCGACCATAAGGACCGCCCCCACTTCATCCGCCACTTGACGGAATTTTGCAAAATCTATGGTACGCGCATAGGCGGAAGCGCCTGCGATAATCATCTTCGGCCTTGTCTCCCTGGCGGTTCTGCCCAGCGCTTCGTAATCAATGAATCCCTCGTCATTCACACCGTAAGGAACAATATTAAAGTATTTTCCGGACATATTCACCGGGCTTCCGTGAGTCAGATGACCGCCATGGTCCAGATTCATGCCCATGATCGTGTCTCCCGGCCTGCAGACAGCAAACTGTACCGCCATGTTGGCCTGTGCGCCGGAGTGAGGCTGCACATTGGCATACTCACAGCCAAAAAGCTCCTTCGCCCTGCTGACTGCCAGGTTTTCCACCACGTCCACGCACTCGCACCCTCCGTAATATCTCCTGCCGGGATATCCCTCCGCGTACTTGTTCGTCAGCGGACTCCCCATAGCTGCCATGACAGCCCTGCTGACCCAGTTCTCGGAAGCAATCAGTTCAATATGGCTGTTCTGCCTTTCCTGCTCATCCAAAATGGCCTGCGCAATTTCAGGATCCGTTTTTCTCACTTCATCCAAAGAATACATACCGACTCCTCCTCTAAATACTGATAACCGTTCCGCCTCTGCCGCCTTTTCGTCGTCCCTTATACGGGTAAACATCATTTTCCTGTTCGCAGATAGTCCGATTATATCATAGAACGTCAGGAATGCAAACAAATTTTTATAAAATGCGGCCCGGTCTTTACGAAAAGCCTCCTTACTGTTAAAATATGCTTATCCGCAGGGTACCGCCCAAACTGTCTTCAACAGATGACGCAGCCCTGGAAATCAGAGGAAAGCAGAGGATTTGTCATGTATCATTTCATCATTAACCCTGTATCACGCTCCGGCAGAGGCATACGCATATGGCGTCGTCAGGTGGAACCGGCGCTGCTTCGGGAAGGTGTCCCCTACATCGCCCATTTCTCCGAAAAGGCCGGCGATACCCTTCGAATAGCGGAAAAACTTTCCGCCGATGCGGAAAACATACTCTCCCTCATTATCCTCGGCGGAGACGGCACTGTAAACGAAGTCCTGCAGGGTCTCAAAAACACATCTGACACGGTTCTCGGCTATATCCCCACCGGTTCCAGCAATGATCTGGCAAGAGATCTGAAGATTCCCATGGATCCCTGCGCTGCCCTTGAGCGGATACTGCATTCCGGAGAAGCCCGCCCCATGGATCTGGGCACGGTAATCTATCCGGACGGAGAAAAACGCCGCTTTGCCGTCAGCTGCGGCATAGGCTTTGACGCTGCCGTCTGTCAGGAAGCTCTGCATGCCCGAATCAAGCATGTGATGAACAGACTGGGACTGGGAAAGCTGACCTATCTGGGTATTGCGCTGAAGCAATTGTTCACGGCAAAGGCAGTTTCCGGGAAGCTGACCCTTGAGGAAAAAAGCACCGTCCACATCGGAAACATGCTTTTTACGGCCTGCATGCTCCATCGTTTTGAAGGCGGAGGGTTTATGTTTGCTCCGGATGCGGATGCCGGCGACGGCATTTTGGACATGTGCGCGGTGGGAGACCTGTCGAAACTCCTGATTCTGTTTGCCCTGCCTACAGCCTTCAGGGGAAAACATTTCCGCTTCAACGGCGTCGATCCATACCGGGCTGAAACGCTTACCATTGAAACCAGCGCTCCTCTCTGGGTACATACGGACGGTGAAGTCACCAGAAAAAGCAGCCGGATCAGCATCACCTGCGAAAGAGACGCGATAAAGATAATCTGCTGATTCCGGACAGGCCCTTAAATAGAGCAACAGCTAAATATTTTCTAAAGAATACTTAAGATATGAATAAAGCTATTGAATTTTATCTTTTTTGGACTATACTATTAACTGTTCAGCGGATACGGCAGACATATCCGAAAATCAGGGAGGAAATGAAAGGTTGGTTCAAAAAATGGAAAAGTTAAAGCATGTTTACGCGAAATACCGTCATGGTATTCCTCTTCTCATCTACATGGTGATCTATCTGGTATGGTTTAAATGGCTGGAGGAGAGCAATACCAAAAATTACCGCATCATACATGTAAGTATGGATGATTACATTCCCTTCTGCGAAGTGTTCATCATCCCCTACTTTTTATGGTTCGCCTATGTGGCGCTGGTGGTAATTTTTCTCTTTTTAAAAAACAGGCAGGAATACTACAGGGTCTGTGCCTTTTTGTTTACCGGCATGACCATTTTTCTCATTATTTCCACGCTCTGGCCCAACGGACATCACCTTCGCCCGGCAGTAATGCCCAGAGAAAATTTTTTCACGGATGCCGTGGCCTTTCTGTGGAACCTTGATACGCCCACAAACATCTGGCCCAGCATTCATGTCTATAATTCCATGGGAGCGCACTTTGCCATTATACGCAGCTCCGGACTGGAGAATAAAAAAGGCATCAAAATCGCTTCCGGCGTGCTGGCATTCTCCATTATCCTGTCCACCATGTTCCTTAAGCAGCATTCCGTTTTCGACGTAATCACCGGAATTGCGCTGGGTTCAGTGATGTATATGCTTATCTACAGAAGGGATGCAGTGCTTGCCGCCAGAATGCAGCACAAGTCGGCCGCTTATTGAGTCGGCAATACCGCAGACCGTTCCGGACAATCCATACTTAAACAAAATCGGGGCTGCCTCATCGTTGATTGAATATCAATGATGGGGCAGCCCTTAAACTGTGTAAATCCTGCCGTATCCCGTTCCACTAATTGAACTGAAAGATTCTCTTACATATTTTGTATCCGCCAACGGATATCTTGCGTCCTCCGCGCCCGGGAAGATTCATTGCGCTGCCCATAATTCCGTGCCGCATCCAGACGAACAGCTTTCGGTCCTTTGCCTTAAGGTAACGCCATAATTCTTTCTTTCTGGTCAGATTCTCCTCAGTGCCGGAACGAATCATTAATACGGACGATACTGTCGTGATGATCTCCAGGTAATTGCGCATATATTGATACAGTCTCTTGTTTTTCAAAAGCTCCTGCTTTCTGTCCACCAGATAGTCAATCATAATCTGATTCACTCTGATCTGCTGATCTATTCGGGAAATCATGATCTCCTCGTTGACTGACTGATCTCCCCTGCCGATGTAATATCGATAAAAATTCACATCAAGGTAATACATGTTTTTTACATAGGGCAGAGGTTCAAACACATAAATGTTATCCACATAAAAGGTATGCTCAGGCAGCTTCAGCCCGCACTCTCTGAGCAGCTTGGTGCGGAATATAACCGAATGCATTAAAATATAATGCCCCTTGGTAAAATGATGGCACTCCTTCCAGGTAAAAAGCCGTCCCTCCGGAAGGATATGACGGTAGTGCATCACCTTCTTGCGCTTCTCCCCCTCCTTCTCATAGACAAAGTTGCATACCAGCATGTCCAGGGTATGAGCCCCCCCTGCCAGCTCCCGCAGTGTGCTCAGAACCTGCAGATACGCCTCCTTTTTTACCCAGTCGTCACTGTCCACGACTTTAAAGAAGAGTCCGCCGGCATTTTCAATACCGGCATTGACGGCAGCCCCGTGACCTCCGTTTTCCTGATGCACCGCTTTTACGATACCCGGATACCTGCGGACATAATCCTCCGCAATCTCCCCTGTCCTGTCCGCAGAACCGTCATTGACGATAATGATCTCCACATCATCGCCGCCCTCCAGCAGGGAATCCACACATTTACCCATATATGCTTCCGAATTATAGCATGGTATCGCTATTGACAACAATTTCACCGTTCTTTTCCTCCTTTATTCCAGTTCCGCCCCGGTACCCCATTGCATTAATCCTTTAGCCTGCTGACCCGGGAAAACGCACCGGTATACCGACGGCTTCCGCTCTGATGCCCTCTGTCAGGCGATGACAGCCATTTTTCATTCAAATCGGTCTTTGCCCAGCCTGATGTCCAGATATTTGGTATAGGCGCAAAATGCCGCAGGAATGGGATATCTGCTTCTGGTTTCTTCCGGATCTATATAGAGCCATCCGTCTGTGCAATCCCGGTCACTTTTAGGTTCCAATTCGTCTACCCTGACCATATATCCCTTCATATGCCATTCCCTGTGGGTAAAAACATGCCTGGCATCTTCCAGCGGTTCTATGCGGATTGCCTTCAGCCCCCTGTCCGCCAGATATGCTGCTACCTCCTCCGCAGTATGAAACCCCTCCAGAGAAGGAAATTCATACATTCCGGCCAGCAGTCCCCTGTCGGCTCTTTTCCGGATAACCGTCTTGTTTCCGTCCCGCATCACTAAAACAGTCCTGTCCTCTATCTTCCTGGGCTTTTTCTCCTGCTTCATGGGATATTGCTGCTCTGTTTTATCTCCATGGGCCAGACAGAATTCACTCAACGGACATTGACCGCACAGCGGAGTTCCTTTCGGAATACAGACGCAGGCGCCGATCTCCATCAGGGCCTGATTGAAATCCCCCGGACGCTCCCTGGGTATAATCTTCCGGAATTCCTCCTCCACTGCCTGTTTGACCTTGGCATCCGTAATCGGCCTGCCGTCTTTTCTGAGTCTTGCAGCGACCCGCAGCACATTGCCGTCCACGGCCGGAACAGGCCGGTTAAAGGCGATTGAAGCAATGGCTCCGGCCGTATAGCTTCCCACTCCGGCCAGTTTCATCAGCTCTTCATAGCTGTCAGGCATCTTCCCTCCGTACTCGTCCCTGACCTGTATGGCCGCTTTCTGCAGATTTCGGACGCGGTTGTAATAACCAAGCCCTTCCCAAAGCTTCAGCAGAGTCTCCTCGTCTGCCGACGCCAAAGCCGCAATATCCGGAAGCTCACTCATAAATCGTTCGAAATACGGTCTGACAGCCTCCACCCTTGTCTGCTGGAGCATGATTTCCGACACCCACACACGATAGGGCGCAGGCTCCTCCCTCCAGGGCAATATGCGCCTGTTTCCATCATACCATTTTAGAAGCGGTATGGGAATATCCTCCAGCTTAGGCTTTCCTAAGGTTTTTCTAAAGTTTTCATTAATATAATGAGGAATTTCACATCCTTCTATATCCGGTATTTTTTTCCTCTCCTGACAGATTTTCACAGGGACCGGCCTGTTGATCGTCATGCTTCCGGGCGTCACCCGGCAGTCATAAGCGAGTATCTCCACGCCCGCCGCAGCGGCTTCCTCCAGAACTTCCGCAAACTGCGGATGGGTAGCCCGATTAGGCGTAAAATAATTCACCTGTTCCATCTGAATGACAAACATCACCAAAGCGCGGTAGCCCTCCCGCCTGGCCCGGATAAGCTCTCCCACATGCTTTACGGCTCTCTCTGACGGCGCGTCCGGAAACAGCACCACACCGTCCTCCTCCAGCGTCACCCCCTTGACCTCCATCAAAATCCGCTCTTCTGCGGTTTCTATATAAAAATCAATACGAGATTTGCCGTATCCGTACTCCGGCTGTATCCGCAAAACCTTCTCGAAGAGGGCGCCTCCCCGCAGCCATTCCTCCACTGCCCTGTTGGGCGCCTGGGAATCCAGATTAATCATCCGACATCCCTTTTCCACCGCCACAAGGTCATATGCAGTGGAACGCTTGGGATTCCCGCTTCTCTCCAGAAAAACTTTTACTCCTCTGCGCAGCAGCTCCCTGCACCTTCCCGTATTTTTTACATGAACCCTCTCATTTCTGCAGCCGGTCTCCCCCTGACCGCCGGAATCCTCTGCCGAATCTTCCTGCGGCAGTCCTTCCTTCTCCGGTATCTCAACCTCTGCGATAAAGCGATTGGGGCGCTCTAAAAAACGCCCCTCCACAATATGCCTATATTCCATAGAAAACGGTCTCCTTTACTGTACATCCAGACACTATAAAGCCCTGCGGGACATGCGTTCTGCAGCCGGACCATAGGGCACTCTTGCCGCAGGCACGGACTGTGCCGCGCTGGATGTATGTATGGACTGATCGTCAAAAAATATCTGTGCGCCAAAGGCTTTCAGCACATCCTTCTTCTCCAGTCCCCCAAGAAAAAATGCCTCGTCCACTTTTACATTCCACGAACGCATGGTTCGGATAACACGTTCATGCGCTGGCGCGCACCGGGAAGTGACCAGCGCGGTCCTGATGGGGCAGGCTTCCGGGCCAAACTCTCTCTGCAGATCCGAAAGCTTTTTCAGAAATCGGGCAAAAGGCCCTTCTGCAAGCGGTTCCCTGGCATACTTTTTTTCATTTTCCTCAAAAGCCTTCAGTCCCTTTTCCTTAAAAATCTTCTCCGACTCGTCCGTAAAAAGCACCGCGTCTCCGTCAAAAGCTATCCTGATCTGAAACTCTCTGTCGGATTTCCGCCTTGTTTCCTGAGATGCGCTCACCTGAATGGGTATCACCTGCGCCGCCTCCCCCTGCGGTTTGTGCTCCGTACAGATGATCCCGGCTGCTATGCCGCTGTCTATGGCCTTGCGCACATCATCCTCATAAGCCGACAGGAACAGATCCGTATGAAAGGCAGTCAGGTAAGGCGCAAGAGACGCGCCGCTGACCAGCACGGAACGCGTAATGTCCAGGCCGTAATGGGCAATGGAGTGAAAGATCCTCAGAGAGGAATCCGGACTGTTGCGCGACATGATGATAACCTCCACCAAATCCCTGTCCTGGCTGTATTGATTCAGCTTAAGCAGCGCTTTGATCAGCCTGAAGCCCGGTCCCGGCTTCAATATTTCATGCTCATGTTCTGTCTGGTAACTGCAATATGCCGTCATCCCCTGCCGTTCCAGAATCTCATTCTCCAGAGTCAGGTCAAACAAAGCCCTGGAAGAAACGCCAATTACCATTTTTTTCGCGAGATTATGTGTCATCTGTCGCTCCTCTCCAAAAAATCAGCTCCGTTCAACGCCGTGTCCGCCTCCGACGCACAGGCAGCCTCCGTCATCTCAGCCGGCTGCATTCATATCGGTCCAATGTCAGCAGACATGCCCGCAAGGCTTCGTAACGCTCTTCAATATCGCCGTCTTCAATCTCCACGTCGCAGGCAATCGCCATCGTGGTAATCATCTCATCGGTAATCCGGTGGTGCAGACCCGCCAGAATATTCAGCCGCTGTTCGTAACTGTCGGAATCCAGAAATTCCAATATCATTGGATCCAGCGCCGGTTCCTCTTCCGCTGTCTCCTGTACCTCCGAAGCAGACTCCCTCTTTACTGCCGTTTCATCCTCCGCTTCCGTCAGAAAAGCGCTCTTTTTCTCCTCTTCCTCCGCTTCTCTCCTGCGTCCCGCATCCGGTCCCTGCAGTTCGAACCGGTACTCCTGTACTGCGGAAGGGTATCTCTCTCTGTCAATCTTCTCCGCAAACATGGCAAGAGGTCTGGCATAGGTACGGAAATCACCGTACAGCGCCTGGTAAACCACAAGCCGCTCCCCTGTCTCGGTATGGTCTGCAATCGTAACGATCTGATACAAGTCTCCCTTAAAATGCTTATAAATTTCGTGTGGTTTCGGAATAAATGACATCTAAGAAAACTCCTTTCTCAGGCTGTCCCTGTCCAGGGACGCATATAAAAAAGTATACCCCCATTTTCTCAAAATGTCATGTGAATTTTGTCACTGAATTATTAAAAATTCATGGCGGAATATGCTGTCCGGATCTTCGAAAATCATTCCCTCCAGACGTTCCTGAAGCGCCTTACGGCTCTCCTCCTTCATTCTGTCTATTTTACCGTGATGCACGGTAAGAGTATACTCTCTGCTTCCGTCGGCATCCACCACCCGCGTCAGCATTACGCCGCTGTGAACAAAACCTTCTTCATTGAGAAAAGTCTTTACATCCTCCACAAGAGCCCTCTCCTTATCCTGATAGTAACCCTCCAGCTCCTGTATGCTTAAATCCGTCCCGCCCTTCGCCGTTCCCGCGCATAGATAAATCGCCGCCAATGTCAAAAAAAGCGCTGCTGCCAGTCCATTTCTGCCCGATCTCCTCTTTCCGCCCATCATCCCTGCCTCCTTTAAAATGTTCTTTCACAAACAGAACAAATGTTCTGAGATAAGAATAAAACATTTGTTCTGTTTTGTCAATCATTTTTGATGGGCAAATTATATAAAATTATGAGTCCGATAAAACTCCCTCAAAACCTCCGTTCCCCTGTTTCAGACTCCGCCGGTCAAGCAGATGAACTGCCTTCACCGCTGCTTGCGCCCGGCCTGCATGCTGCCTGGGCTGTATATTTCCCCCGCACGGCCCCCTGCATAAAAAAACAGCCGCAAAAACAGCCCACTAACAAGCGGCTGGTCCCTTCGGCCCAGCCGCTGAAAATATCGTTTCTATCCACGGCTTCGCCGCTTAATACACCTTCGCTTCTTCCTCTCCGTTCAGCACCCGAAGCGCTCCCTGGGCCAATGCCAGCAGCTCGTCTTCACCCGGATATACGGTAAAGGGAGCGATCCACTCTGCCTGCTCCTTCAAAGCCGCCACCACATCAGCGCCGTAAGCGATTCCTCCGGTGACAATGATCCGGTCTACCCTGCCTTTCAGCACGCAGGCCATGGAACCGATATCCTTTGCCACCTGCAGCAAAAATGCCTGCTTCGCCTCCGCGGCCTTCTCGTTGCCCTCATCGGCCATCTTCGTCACTTCACGCATATCGTTGGTACCCAGGTACGCGTTGAAACCTCCCTTGCCTACCATCTTGCCGTATACTTCCTTCTCCGTGTATTTACCGGAAAAGCACATCTTGATCAAAGCCCCGTTGGGAACGCCGCCTGCCCGCTCCGGAGAAAAAGCGCCGTCGCCGTCCAGCGCGTTGAACACGTCGATAACCTTGCCGTTCTCATGAGCGCCTACGGATACACCGCCGCCCATGTGAACCACAATCAGGCGCAGGGACTCATACGGCCTGCCCGCTTCCCTGGCATAGCGCTTCGCAACCGCCTTCTGATTCAGCGCATGAAAAATGCTCACTCTGGGCAGCTCAGGCACACCCGAGTACCTGGCTATGGGCATCAGCTCGTCCACCACCACGGGATCCACAATATAGGAAGGCACACCGATGGAGTCCCCGATTTCCTTTGCCAGAATACCGCCCAGATTGGATGCATGCTGCCCCTGAACCCCTGCTTTCAGATCCTCGAGCAGAGCGTCGCTGACTGCATAAGTGCCTCCCGGAATAGGCTTGAGCATACCGCCCCGGCCCACTACCACATTCAGACTCCTGATATCAAAATTCCTTGACTCCAGCAGATCCGTGATAATCTTCTTCCGGAAATCCTTCTGATCCACAATATTTGCATACCGGCCGATCTCTTCCGTGGAATGACGGAGAGTCTCCTCGAACAACAGCGTCTCGTCCTCAAACACACCGATTTTGGTGGAGGTGGAGCCGGGATTGATAATTAAGCTTTTAACAGACATTTTAAACTCCTCCTAAGTTCGTAAAAAATAAACCTGTTTTTATTCCATCATTCCGCAGATCAGGCCTTTTTCTTCAATTCCTCTGCCACCACTGCCGCCAGGGCGATGGAATTCACCTTCGTCTCAAAGCTGTCTGAACGGCTGGTCAAAATGACAGGAACCTTGGTTCCGGTAAGTATGCCTCCGTTTTTCATCTTTACCATATGTACGATGGCTTTGTAAACCAGGTTGCCCGCATGAATATCCGGGAACAGCAGCACATCCGCATCCCCGCAGATCTTCCTGCCCGTAGCCCCCTTGTGCTTGGCAGCCTCAGGATCTATGGCAAGGTCAAGGGAAAGCGGTCCGTCGATAATACATCCCGTTATCTCTCCCTCTTCGCACATTCTGGTCAATTCAGCCGCCTCTACTGTGGCAGGCATCTTCGGATTGACTACCTCAACAGCAGCCATCGGCGCTATCTTGGGCATGTCCACACCGCAGGCATTACATACGGGAACGGTATTTTTAATAATATTTACCTTGTCCTCCAGCGTCGGATAGGTCATAAAGGCAACATCCGTCAGGAACAGGAGGCGGTCAATGCCCTCCACCTCAAACACGCCCACATGGGAGAGAGGATTTCCGGTGCGCAGTCCTACCTCTTTGTCCAGAACACTCTTCAGGAAATCCTTTGTGTCGATAAGACCCTTCATGTACATGTCTGCCCTGCCCTCATGAGCAAGCTTCACCGCCTTCAGGGAAGCTGCGATCATATCCGGCTCATCAATTATCTCGTAGCCGTCCAGATCCATGCCGATCTCTGCGGCCACCTGGCGAATCTTGGCCTCGTCCCCTACCAAAATGGCATCAGCAATCCCTCTTGCCTTCGCCTCCTTGACGGCTTCAAGGACTGCCGAGTCCTGCGCCACGGATACCGACACCGTCTTTTTGCCACATTTTTGAACTCTCGCCATCACGTCATCAAAACCCTGTTTCATCTTTTCTCTGTCATCCTTTCTCTCTGCCTGTCCAGGACGCTGTCCTTCCTTATTTTCCGGACGCCCTGGGAGAATTTTCTATGATAAAATTATAACACTCTGTCCACTAAATTGCAATAGCAGGTTGTCCTTGATAATTGGCCCGAAAAGCGGTAAAATAGTGACAGCGGCAAATTTTGTTGAGATACAATAACAGCAATCGACTGGGAACATGGAGGAAAATCTCATGGCAATAAACGAATCGGCGGAAAATTATCTGGAAACCATTTTAATTCTGAGCAAAGAACTTCCCGTTGTCCGTTCCGTGGACATCGCAAACGAACTGGGCTTTAAGAAATCCAGCGTCAGCGTGGCCATGAAAAACCTGAGGGAAAAATCCCATATTTCCGTGGATAAATCGGGCTTTATCACGCTGACATCCACCGGCCGGGAAATCGCGGAGATGATTTATGAACGCCACAGACTGCTCTCTTCCTGGCTCATGCAGTTGGGGGTTCCGAAAGAAATCGCCGCCGAAGACGCCTGCAGGATTGAACATGTCATCAGCAAAGAAAGTTTCCAGGCGATCAAAAACCATGTAAAAGAGCAGGCCTCTCCCGCATAAACGGGGGAAGACCTGCCCTTAAAGTCTCACATGGTCAGACATACGGTCTGTCCCTGATTTACAGACGTTCTCACGTCAATCAGACGCTGATTATCAGACCCCCGGAAAGCAAGGCGGAGGTTTTTTCGTTCTTCCACAAAGGGGCCGTCCACCAGCACGTCTATCAGGGAGAGAAGTTCCGCAGTCTCCGAAAGCTCCCCTGCCTGTGAACAATTTCCCTCCTGCAGTTCTTCCCGGGCCTTCCACCTCAGCAGATCCCGCTCAAAATCATAGCCTGTATAACACCAGATATCTTTCCCTGGATAATTCCGGCGTACTTCGCGGAGAAGTCCCAGCACCGTCCCCCTGTTCTCCGGCTCCATAGGCTCCCCGCCCAGAACGCTCATGCCTCTGATATACTCCGGCGCCAGCGCCCGGAGGATCTCCCTTTCCGTGTCCTCCGTATAGACACTGCCGTAGTGAAAATCCCAGGCTTCCCTGTTGAAACATCCCCTGCATCTGTGCCTGCAGCCGCTGACAAACAGAGATACCCGGATGCCCGGGCCGTTCGCCACATCCGTTTTTTTGATCGCCGCATAATTCATAGGTGCAGTACCCGCGCCTTGATTTCTTTGGTCTTCCCCGTATTCCAGAAATTTTCTCCCAGATAACCGCAGGTACGTCTGGTCACGTTCATTTTGGCATGATCCTTATTATGGCACTGGGGGCATTCCCACTCATTGTCCTCATTGATCTGTATCTCTCCGTCATATCCGCAGACATGGCAGTAATCGGATTTGGTGTTGAATTCCCCGTACTGAATATTGTCGTAGATAAAGCGGATCAGCTGCTCCACAGCCTCCACATTATTCACCAGATTGGGAATCTCCACATAGGAGATGGCCCCTCCCAGAGATTTGTTCTGGAACTCGCTCTCAAAGGCAATCTTGGCAAATGCGTCTATAGGCTCACGCACGTCCACATGGTACGAATTGGTATAATACCCCTTGTCCGTCACATTGGGAATATCTCCGTACTTTTCCTTATCAATCCTGGCAAAGCGATAACAAAGCGTCTCCGCCGGAGTGCCGTAAAGGCTGAACCCGATGCCTGTCTCCTGTCTCCACCGGGCAGCCGCCTCTTTCAGATGATCCATCACCCGGAGAGCAAATTCCTTTCCTCCGGGAGCCGTATGGCTGCAGCCCTTCATCAGCCAGGTCAGCTCATAGAGTCCGATATAGCCCAGAGACATGGTAGAATAGCCGTTCTGCAGCAGACTGTCTATCTTCTCCCCTTTCTTCAGCCGGGCAATTGCGCCGTACTGCCAATGAATGGGACTTACATCGGAAAGCGTGCCCAGCAGAGCCTTGTGTCTGCACATCAGCGCTTCCCGACACAGCTGCAGCCGCTCGTCCAGGCGCTTCCAGAAGATTTCCTCGTTTCCCTCTGATACAATGCCGATCTGCGGTAAGTTCAGACTCACCACTCCCTGGTTAAAGCGCCCCTCCCATTTATAATTCCCCTCCTCATCCTTCCAGGGGGAGAGAAAAGAGCGGCATCCCATACAGGAGAACACATTGCCCTCATAGTTCTCCCTCATCTTTTTGGCTGAAATATAGTCCGGATACATTCTTTTTGCCGAACATTTTGCCGCCAGGCGGGTTACATGATCATATTTTCCTCCCCGCAGACAGTTATTCTCGTCCAGCACATACACCAGCTTGGGGAAAGCCGGGGTTACAAACACCCCTTTCTCGTTCTTGGTCCCCTGGAGGCGCTGATTCAGAATCTCCTCAATAATGCGCACCGTCTCCTCCACATACTCCTCCTCTTCATCTATATGAAGAAACAGGGTGACAAAGGGCGACTGTCCGTTTGTGGTCATCAATGTATTAATCTGGTACTGGATGGTCTGGACGCCGGAGCGCAGCTCGTCCTGAAGACGCAGTTCCACGATTTTCTCTTTTGCAGACTCCGCCAGACCGGCGCCGAACTCCTCATTCAGCTGGGCACGGAATTTCTCCCTGCTCTTGTGCAGGTATTTGCCCAGATGCTTGATATTCACGGACTGACCGCCATACTGATTGCTGGCCACTGCGGCGATAATCTGGGTAGTCACCGTACAGGCCACCTGAAAGCTTTTAGGCGATTCGATCATTTTCCCGTTTATGGATGTACCGTTATCCAGCATGTCCTTAATATTGATCAGACAGCAGTTAAAAATCGGCTGAATAAAATAATCAGCATCATGAAAATGAAAGACACCGTTATCATGAGCCAGTGAGAGATGCTCCGGCAGCAGCATGCGCCTGGTCACATCCCTGGACACTTCCCCTGCGATATAATCCCGCTGAGTGGAAGCCAGGCGGGTATTTTTGTTGGAATTCTCCTCCGCCAGCTCCTTGTTCTCATTGCGGATCAGCTTCAGGATAGACTCATCCGTGGTGTTGGACTTACGCATCAGACTTCGCTGATAGCGGTACACAATATACTTTTTCGCCAGAACATATTTATTGCCCTGAACCAAATGCTGTTCGATCACATCCTGCACATGCTCCACTGCCTGCAGTTCCCTGCCCTCATCCTTCACTGCAGTCAGAATCTCACGCATCAGTTCTTCCCCGGCCCTGTCCTTCTCTTCCACCTCGTTATTGGCCTTTTGGATGGCCGCGGTAATCTTTTCTTCCTCGTATGGGACGATACGCCCGTCTCTTTTCTGAATCCTCATACTGCCTTTCCCTTCTCCGCACACAAAAAGCTGTACCGTAAGGCTTTACGGATACAGCCTTATTCAACATATTGTGTCAGTTACCCTTATTCTGCATCTATATCTTGTTTTTCCATTATAAGGTAGACCGGGAAAAAAAGCAAGAGAGAATTGCTCGTTACACAGCATTTAATAATAGTACATTCCATGTCCTCCGCGGGAGTTTGACACCTAAGAACTACGAAATAACCCGCAAAGCCAGTAATGGCTTT
>CAJUGL010000014.1:39162-62384 GCA_910586515.1 uncultured Acetatifactor sp. | reverse complement strand
GGGCAGATTCAAAATAGCTGTTTTGCTTCCCGATATCAGCCTTTGCCGGAAGGGAACCGCAATTACACCTGAGCCTGCAGAAAGATTACAGAATCGTTGACTTCAGGGAGGGAAGCGGGCATACTGAAAAAGCACACAAGTACACGCCAGGAAGCAGGTGCGGTTTCCCGGCGTTGAACGCGGCGTAAAGTACATGTTTTTTATTGGAAGCGCAGGAGATTGCTTTTGATAAGATATATGACGCAATAAACGGAAGGAGACATTTACAAATGGAAAAAAAGATACTCTTCCCTCAGGTGGGCGGATTTCTCCACGGCGGGGATTACAATCCGGAGCAGTGGCTGGACAGGCCTGATATTCTGGAAGAAGACGTGAGGCTGATGAAAAAGGCCGGCGTAAACAGCGCTACGCTGGGTGTGTTTTCCTGGTCTGTGCTGGAACCCGCAGAGGGGGAATTTCACTTTGAATGGCTGGAAGCCATCATAGACAGACTATACCAAAACGGTATCTACACGGTGCTGTCCACGCCCTCCGGCGCCCGGCCTGCCTGGCTGGACGCTGCATACCCGGAGGCGATGCGCGTGGACAGGACGGGCATGCGGGCACATCACGGCGGCCGCCATAATCATTGCATGAGTTCGCCCATATACCGGGAAAAGGTGGCGCGCATTGACCGGAAGCTGGCGGAGCGTTTCGGCTCCCATCCCGGCGTCATCATGTACCATATTTCCAATGAGTTCAGCGGGGAATGCTTCTGCCCGCACTGTGTGAAAAAGTTCAGGGGCTATCTGGCCGATAAATACGATAATGATATTGAGAAGCTGAACGCTGCCTGGTGGACTGCATTCTGGAGCCACCGATATAACAGTTTTGAGCAGATTGAACCGCCGTTTACGAACGGGGAGACCAGCGTCATGGGGCTGAATCTGGAGTGGAAGCGATTCACTACCTGGAATACCAATGATTTCATGAAGGCAGAGATTGAAGTGCTGCGCAGTGTGACTCCGGATATTCCGACGACTGCAAACCTGATGCGGCTGTTCGGCGGGCTGGATTACCGGAAGATGGCGCCTGACATGGACGTGGTTTCCTGGGATAATTATCCCACTTTCCACAATGACTGGGAGACACTGGCGGATACCATGAGCGAGACAGCGTTTCAGCATGCGGTGATGCGTTCTCTGAAACGCGGTAAACCGTTCATGATGATGGAGAGCGCTCCCGGCCTGGTGAACTGGCAGCCGGTAAACAAGCTGAAACGTCCCGGCGTCCACAGGCTGGCCTGCCTTCAGGCGGTTGCCTGCGGTTCCGATTCCGTGCAGTATTTCCAGTGGAGAAAGGGACGTGGCTCCTATGAGCAGTTTCACGGCGCCGTGGTGGACCATATCGGAACGGATGACACCAGAGTGTTCCGGGAAGTGGCGGAAGTGGGAGAACTGCTGAGAAAGATCGCTCCTGCGGCGGGCACTACGGTGAAGCCCAGGGCGGCGCTTTTGTTTGACTGGGATAACCGCTGGGCCATTGACGA
Organism: uncultured Acetatifactor sp.; assembly: GCA_910586515.1. Classification (GTDB taxonomy): domain Bacteria; phylum Bacillota; class Clostridia; order Lachnospirales; family Lachnospiraceae; genus Acetatifactor. The sequence goes on along the minus strand of CAJUGL010000014.1, from coordinate 60,856 downwards.
TGCGAAGGCTTTTTCCCAGGCGTCCAAGAAGTATGAGGAAACCTGTATCGATATCTGGAAAGCTTTTTTCCGGTTGGGCGCAGATATGGACGTGGTGGGCTCGGATGAGGATTTGAGCGATTATAATGTGGTGGCGGCGCCCATGCTGTACATGCTGCAGCCGGGAACAGCGGAGAATCTGAAAAGGTTCGTGGAGCGGGGCGGACAGCTTTTTGCCACTTACTGTACCGGCTATGTGGATAAGGAGCAGCTCTGTTTCCTGGGAGGATTTCCGGGGGACGGGCTTAAAAGTTTGTTCGGCATCGTCAGTGAGGAAATCGATTCCCTGTACCCTTCGGACAGGAACGGAATTGTGCTGGAGGACGGCAGCTGCTGGGAAGTCAGGGACTATGCGGAGATACTGCGGGTACAGGATGCACAGGTGCTGGGAACCTATGCGGATGATTTCTATAAAGGGACTGCCGCTCTGACCTGTAAGGAGTGTGGGAAGGGCAGGGCTTACTATGCGGCGGCCAGAACAGCGGCGGAGCAGATGGAGCCACTGTTTGAGAAAATGCTCACGGACGCGGGAATTCCCGCCAGGAAGCTTCCGGAAGGCGTGGAATGCCATGTGAGGAGCGGTGAGTCGGGAAATTATGCATTTTACCTCAACAGCACGCCGGAGCAAGTCAGCGTTTCCGGGGTGACGGGAAGGGAACTGGTGACGGATGTCAATGTAGAAGGGGTGCTGACTTTGCCGGCGTACGGAGTGGCGGTGGTGCATTCCGGCTGCAATTGAAGGACTGACAGACCCTTGCCGTCATGGGAAATCATGCCAAAGTCCACTCCCGGCCGCCGTTGATGCAGGTCAGGAGCCCGGTCTGGCTCATGCGGCAGCTCAAATGCAATAGTAGTTATACTGCATAACGCCAGAATTTACCTCCAGTAAGGTGTTTCGTCGTCTTTGTGCTGAAAACTGCATGGAATCAAAGTGCACATGATTGACGGTTACCGGGATATTTAAGAGCGGACTCATGGCGTAAAAATAACATGCGGCGGATACATCCGGTTCAATCCGGTAATCCATGGCCTGATAATGCTGTCCGGCGCGGGTCAGGAAAGTGTGTTCGTCTACACGTTTCGCCTGTACGCCGAACTGTTCCATCATTTTCAGAGTCATCTTGATATAGGACATTCCGTGGGTGCCTTCTACACAGGTGGTAAAATCGCTGCCGCAGAGGCAGGAGACGATAAGCAGAGCGCTCAGGAACTGGCTGCTGCTGTCGATATTGACACAGATCGTATCTTTCCGGAAGCCATGTGCTTTCAGGGTAAAAGGGAAATGTCCTTCGGGAAAATGTCCCTCTGTGCCTTCAGGACCATAAACCACTTCGCAGCCCAGTTCCTTCAGGGAATTCAGCAGGGGAGCCATGGGGCGTCTGCGCATCTGTTCCGAGGCATCCATATGGTAGACACCCTGGGAAAGTCCCAGATAAGCGGTGAGGAAGCGTGCGGCGGTTCCGGCGCTGCCCACGTATTGAGAGGCTTCGGTCAAAGGCACCCTGCCGCCCAGACCCCGCACGGAAATGGTTCTGCCTGCTTCATCCACCCGAGTCTCAAAGCCCAGTTCCTGTATACATTTCAGAAAATGTCTGGAATCGTCAGAAAACAGTACGCCCTGCAGACGGGAGGTGCCGTCAGCCAGCGTGGCCAGCAGCAGGGCCCGGTTGGTAATGCTCTTGGAGCCCGGGACATCCAGGGAAACCGGGGCGGTGACGGGAGCGGATTTATGCTGCAGGATATCATATAAGAAGGGAACGGTGTAAGTGGGCTCGGTTATCATAAAGTTTTCTCCTGTCTCTATATTGTGTGTATATTCTTATCGTTTTCGGCACTGTGCCATACAAATGCGAATTTGATGCGGCTGCGGGAATTTAGGAACAAGCCGGAAATATACTGCAGACCGCCAGGATTACAGTGATGCCTCCGGAAAAATACCTGGCTGGCGGTCTGCAGTCGGGGTGTACTGCAAATTTAACCGGTGCGCAGTATAATTTATGGTACATAGTGTTGCAGAAGATGCTAATAATGAGAAATACTTAGCTTAAGCAATGGTTGGATAATGTTTCTGAGGAGGAGAGTAGGGGTAAGCCTGGTTTTTATCAAAATAAATGTTGAGGCACAGAGGCAGCATACAAAACCTGTATGCTGCCTCTGCGTATTTTAAGCCAGAAAGTCGTATTGCGACATATAGAGATCGTGGTAAGCTCCTTTTTGGCTGATGAGCTGTTCATGGGTACCCCGTTCCAGAATGCCGCCCTTATCCACATACAGGATGCAGTCCGCGTTTTTGATCGTGGAAAGCCTGTGGGCAATGATGAAGGAGGTACGTCCTTTCAGCAGTTCGTTCAGGCCTTTCTGGAGCAGTATTTCTGTCTCCGTGTCGATGCTGGAGGTGGCTTCGTCCAGAATCAGTATCTTCGGGTCAGCCAGGAGGGCTCTGGCAAAGGAGATGAGCTGGCGCTGGCCGGCGGAGAGGCGGCTGCCCCGTTCATTTACCTCCGTATAATACCCGTTTTCCATCTGGCTGATAAAATCATGGGCGCATACGGTTTTTGCGGCCGCCACCACTTCCTCGTCCGTGGCCTCACGGTTTCCGTAGCGGATATTATCCATGATTGTACCGGAGAAAATAAAGCTGTCCTGCATCATTATGCCCATCTGGGAACGGAGGGAGTTCAGGGTCACGGCGGAGATATCCGTGCCGTCGATGAGCACCTGGCCGGAATCTACATTGTAAAACCGGCAGATCAGGTTTACTATGGTAGACTTTCCTGCTCCGGTGGGGCCCACAAAGGCGTAAGTTTCACCCTGACGGGCCGTGAAGTTAATGTTGTCCAGTATCCGGTGTCCTTCTTCATAGCTGAAGGAGACATCTTTAAACTGTACTTCTCCCCTGACCGGAGGCATGGTTCCGGCATTTTCCGCATCCCTGACCAGGACAGGCTCGTCGATGGTTTCGAAGATTCTCTCCAGGTAGGAGATGGCGGTCAGAAGCGAGTTGTAAAAGGCGGCCAAAGTATTGATGGGCGCCCAGAACCGTCCGATGTAGGCGGTGAAGGCAATCAGCACGCCTACGGTGAGGCTGGCGTCGGGAGCCAATATCCAGCGGATGCCCAGGATGTAGATAAAGGCTGTGGTCACGGCAGAGATCACGTCCACGCTGGGTCCCATGGTAAAGTTGAATTTGATTGCCCGCATCCAGGCCTTGCGGTAATTGCCGCTCAGGTTATTGAAGATCTGGTTGTTTTCATTTTCCCGCACAAAGGACTGGGTCACCCGAATGCCGTTGATGCTCTCTGCGATATAGGCGTTCAGGTTGCTCTGTTTGTTGGACTGTACCTGCCAGGCCTTGCGCTGTTTCTGCTTGATGAAGATGATGACCAGAGCCAGCACTGGCAGACCGCAGAGGCATACCAGGGTCAGTCTGGAATCGCAGATCAGCATAAATAAAATGATAAACACGAGATTGCATAAATCAGTTATCGTGTTTACAATGCCGTTGCTCAGCAGATCGCTGAGGCTGTTGACATAGTTTACCACCCTGACCTGGATCTTGCCGTGAGGCCTGTCGTCATAATAGGAGAAGGGAAGCTCCTGCAGGTGGTCAAAGATATCGTTTCTGATGGCGTAGATGATGTCCTGTCCCACCACGCTCATGGTCTTAATCTTGAACCGCATGGCGACTGCGGAGTAGCAGGCCACTGCCAGAGTCAGGAGAGAGACAAGCGCGACTTTCCCCATATTTTTTTCCGGAATATAATAGTCCATGATTCTCTGAAAGAAAATAGGGACCATCATGGTCAGGGCGGAGGAACTGAGCATAAGCAGGATGACGCCCGTCATTTTTTTCTTATAGGGGGAGACATAGCCGGCCAGGCGTTTCAGCTGGCGGATGTCAAAGCTGTCCTCCAAAATTTCGTCCATATCATATCTGTTGCGTGCCATAATCTGTCACCTCGTATAATCGATTCTATTGCGCTTCCTGTGCAGTAACTTCTTTTTTATGTTCTTTCAGCAGGTCATAAGGAATCTCGCCGTACTGGTTGCGGAAAGCCTTGGCATAATAGCCGTTGGCAGCCACCAGCTCCTCGTGAGTTCCGTGTTCAATGATGCGCCCGTTGTCCATGACAAGAATCAGGTCCGCATCGCGGATGGAGGAGATGCGGTAGGCGATGATGAATACGGTACAGTCCCGCTTGATGGTTTTCAGCTGTTTCTGGATGTAGCTTTCGGTTTCCATGTCCACTGCCGAGGTGGTATCGTCCAGAATGAGCACGGCAGGGTCCTTCAGCAGCGCCCGGGCCAGGGAGATTCTCTGCTTCTGACCGCCGGACAGGCCTACGCCCCTTTCGCCTACAATGGTGTCATACCCGTCGGGAAGAGCGGAGATGAAATGGTTTGCGTCGGCCATGATCGCCGCGCGTTTAACCTGTTCGAAGCTGCATTCCGGTCTTCCGTAGGCGATATTGCCTTCTATGGTGTCGGAGAAGAGGAAAACGTCCTGCATGGCCATGCCGATATTGTCCCGCAGATTGTACAGGTCCATTTCTCTCACATCGGTTCCGTCCACCAGAACCTGACCTGAGGAGGCGTCGTAAAATCGGCAGAGCAGGTTCATCAGGGTGGATTTTCCGGACCCTGTGGAACCGATGATGCCTACGGTCTGGCCGGCTTTTACACGGAAGCTGATATCTCTGACAATGTCTTCTCCGTCGTCGCTGTAGGACACATTTTTAAATTCTATGTCCCCCCGGATCTTTTCGTGAGGGTAACCGAAGGAATCCGCATGGTTCCAGGCGAAGCGGGGAGTGCGGACCTTGGGTTCCTCGCTGTAGGTGGTGTATATTTTTTCCACGGAGGTGACGAAATTCTGGATATCATTTACCCACCAGCCGGCCATACGCAGGGGGGAGTTCAGCATCCACAGGTAACCGTTCACGCGCACCAGTTCCCCCAGGGTGATCTCTTCCCGGATAACCATGTAACCGCCGTAGAGCATGAGGATGACGGTGAGGGAATAGGAAAGGATCTCGAAGATCGGCACATATTTCATCCAGACCATGGAACCCCGTATCTGGGCGTCCCGAAAACGCTCGTTCTCAATCTGGAATTTTTCTTTCTCGTAATCTTCCTTGGCAAAGGCTTTTACCACCCGGTTGCCGCTGATATTCTCCTGGACAAAGGCGTTCAGCGAGGAGAAACAGTTGCGGTTTCTCTGGAAGGCCGGCTTTACTTCTTTGGACTGTGTGAACGTGGCCAGGGCGGTGAAGGGCAGAACCGCCAGGATGCACAGCGCCAGCTTTGGGCTGATGGCAAGGATCATCAGCAGGGCGAAGGCGAACAGCAGGATATTCTGGTAGACCGCGTAAATGTCGTATGCCATGAAATGCCGGATGGCTTCCATATCTCCTGTCTGGCGGCTCATCAGGTCTCCGGTGCGCTTCTTATTATAGAAGGCAAAGTCCTCCTCGAGGAATTTACGGTATACCGTGCTTCTCATATCGTAGAGAAGCCCCTGGGAAGCCGTCTCGAAAGCCAGCTGATACAGGAAGCGCAGGACGCCGGTGAGCAGCGTCACGCCCAGCAGAAAGGCCAGCAGCGTGGGCAGCAGGTCGTAATTGCCGGCCTGAATGACATCGTCCACGATAATGCCCGACAGATAAGGATTGACGATGGACAGCGCCGCAATGACCGTGGTCAGAAGCAGGCCCAGGAACATTAGTCCCCGATACCGTTTCAGGAAACTGTAGAACCATTTCATAGGTGTCATATGTAATCCTCCCCGATTGCCCTGCTTGCTGTTTTTGGGTTGTTGCAGGGCCCAATCGTTAAATATATACATTGTACTTTTTGGAGTACAAAAAGAAATGGAGTATCTTGCACCTTTGATGGAAAATATTGAGGATTGTTTATTTTTTAACTTGCTGTAAAAGTGTTTTCAAATTCGGCGGGATTTGGTACAATATTTCTGGGAAAAATATTTTGGTGAATATTTAAATGTGCGGGCATGCCCCGGGACGGAGGTAAAGATGAGATATTTTTTTGAATCGGTTGTGGAGAAAAAGGAACAGGGCGTTATGATTCAGATTCCTTTTAATGTATGGGAAGTCTGTAAGCACCGAGATATCATTCAGGGCGAGGTGGTGCTGGATAATAAGGTATTGGACTGTGAACTGCTGCCCCAGGAGAAAGGCAATTATGAAATACACATTTCCGACGGGGATGCGGTGAATGTGGAGCTGGGGGTTGCTCACAAGATTTTGCTGCATGTCACAGGTTCACTTATCCGCATGGACCAGAACAGCCCGTACAGCTTCGAGAATCCTATCCGGAAGATAGACAGCGTGAAGGTGATCATTCAGCCTGAGGACGGTCTCTGCGGACAATCCTGTGTGGCCATGCTTGCAGGTGTGACGATTGCGGAAGTAATCAGCGTCATGGACTGTCGGGAGTGGCAGGCTACCATGGGCATGATGATTTCAGCGCTGAATTATTATGGGATTGACCATTCTGACGTCATTAATTATACGGAAGGCCGTGACGCGGTGCTGCCGAAATGCTGTATCATGATGGAAAAGCTGGGGCGCTACTGCCATTACCTTGTGCATTTTGACGGAAAATACTATGATTCCAATCTGGGCGTTCTGGATGAGTATGATATGTCCAAGCTGTTGGGATATCTGGAGATAAAGTGCTGACAGGAACAAAATAGCTGAATAAAAAAGGGCTTTCCGTGATGTCTGGAAAAAAGCCGGGAGGGAAGCGGAATGAAGATAGGAGAGGCGCAGGGGATTTACAGAGAACAGGTCAGGGCATATCAGAAGGAGAAGGAGTCGGTGTCAAAGCAGCTCCGGAACCTCCGCCGCCGGATGGAGGCGCATCCGGAGGGAAAGGCGCAGTACGAGTCTGAGGCTGCGACCCTGGAGCTGACTTTGGAGACGCTGAAGGAGAAGCAGGAAGAATATCAGGACTATTTAAGCAAGCTGGCGGAGCAGTATTGTGCCTATTGGAATGCTGCGGCCGGAGAACAGCAGGCGTACGCGGCGGAAGAATATGCGGCGGATATGGTGAAGATTATGGAGGTGGCCCGCCGCATCATGAGGGGCGCTGTTGTGCCTGCTGCCGACGAACGTAAATTAATGGAATACAGTCAAGAAATGTACCAGACAGCGAAGAACGTGGGCGCCATGGTAAAGCGGCAGAAGAAGGAGAAATACGATTCCCTCTGGGGCGACGAGGAGAAGAAGGAATACGATGATCCCCGGGAGGCGGCGGAAAACGGGGAAGTGATGGGGGAAGGCCCCAAGCTGACGGACCCGGCTGCGGTCACGGTTTCCGAGGGCTGAGCAATGGATGCGGGAATTCCGGATAGGGTATCCGGAGCTTTCGGAACAGGGAGAAGTAAGAGAAGGGGAGCCGGAGATGCTGCATTTGGCTGTATGTGACGATGACAAGACAACCCTGGACTATCTGGCAGGGGAGGCCGCGAGCTGGGCGGAGGCGGAGGGAAAGGCCTGCAGCGTGGAGAGATATGTTTCTGCGGATGCCTTTTTGTTTGCGTGGGAAGAACGGAAGGATACGGATATCCTGCTTCTGGACATTGAGATGCCGGGCACGGACGGCATGGAGCTGGCCAGGCGGCTGCATCGGCTGGGCAATCCGGTGAACATTATCTTTGTGACGGGAAATCCGGACTTCGCTCTGGAGGGCTATGACCTGGAGGCTGTGTCTTATCTGGTGAAGCCGGTGAAGAAAGACCGTCTGCAGGCGGCGCTTGGCAGGGCGGGGGAACGGGTCCGGAACAGGGCGGCGATTCTGGCCTGCCTGTCAGCCGGGGAAGTGGAAAAGGTATACGCGGCGGATATCTGCTGTCTGGAAAGCCGCGGGCATGACTGTATCCTGTGGAAAAAAGAAGGCCGGGAGCTTGTGTGCAAGACAGGCATTCAGCAGATGGAGCAGGAGCTGCAGGAATGCACGGATTCCTTTTTCAAGCCCCACAGGTCTTATTTCGTGAATCTGGAGCATGTGGAAAGAATCGGAAAGAAGGAAATCTGCATGGACAACGGAATGTCGGTTCCCCTGGCCAGAGGAAAATGGGAGGAGCTGAACCGGGCGTATATGGAATATTTCCGCAGGCAGAGCTATTGAGACATGGCTTTCCGGGCTTAGCTCTTCTCACGGCGCGGCGCCTGCCTGTATATCCGGGGCTGACGGGAAAAGGACTTGGCGGAAAACGGAGGGAGCGGGCGTTATGCTGCAGTTGGGGATCCGGCTTATGTGGCTGGTTTTGTATCAATATTATATAGAACAGATCTGTGATCTGGAAAAAGGCTGGGGAAAGCGGATTACCGTTTGGGGTATGACAGGGACGGCGCTGCTGGCCACGGAGGCTGTGGTCAGGGCAGGACTGGTTTCCGGGGCCTTAGCCGCTGACCTGGTGATTTTGGGGGGCTGGCTTTTCACGACGCTGGTCCTGTTTCTGTATGTGCTGTTTTATGACCGGGAGCCTTTGGGGCAGCAGTGGTGGAAAGCGCTGGCTCCGGGGGCGCTGTTGGCTCTGTGCGCCCTGAAGGACGGGCCTGTTTGGGCCGTGCTGCTGAATGGAACAGTACTGACTTTTTTTCTGTGGATGCTCTCCTTTGCAAAGGGATATTTCCGGATGGGAAATGCCCTGGTGAATTCCTCTGTGTATGGTATACTGTGCATATATTTATGGAATATCAGAAAACAGGCAGGGACTGTCCAGCTGCTCTGTTTTCTGGCTCTGGAGCTGCTGCTGTTTCTCTCCCTTGAGGGGACGCTTTCTTCCTGGCACAGAGGATTCGAGGCGCGGACGGAGCTTTTCCAGAGAGAGATCATGAGCCATCAGTATGAGGAAGTGAAGGAAATATACCTGAATATGAGGGGATGGCGGCATGATTACCACAACCATCTGCAGGTGATGAAGGTACAGATTGCCCAGGGACAGTTGGAGGAGATGAAGAGCTATCTGGACGATCTGGAGCAGAATCTGGAGCAGGTGGATACTTATGTGAAATCAGGGAATCTCATGGCGGACGCCATATTGAACAGCAAACTGTCCATTGCCGGGCAGAAGGGGATCCGGGTGAACTGCAAGGCCGTACTGCCGGCCTCGCTGTCCGTGGAGGATGTGGATTTGTGCGTGCTGCTGGGCAATCTGCTGGATAATGCTCTGGAGGCCTGTGAGAAGATTCCGGAGGAACAGCGGTTTCTGCGTATTTACATGGTAGTGAACAGATCGCAGCTTTACATGTCCGTTCAGAATTCCGCCAGGGAGGAACTGGATTTTAACGAGAGGAATTATATTTCCACAAAGCGGGGCAATCATGGACTGGGCATGAAGCGGGTGAAGGCCCTGGCGGACAAATATGAGGGGTATCTTACCCTGGCCAATGAACCGGGTATCTTTGCGGCGGAGGTGACTCTGCCTCTGTGAGGAATCTGCCGGGAACATTTCGTGCTGAAAATTGAACATTTTGTGAGGAAATCCCCCGTTTGGGGGATTTTTATATTATGCTGGCATTATACAGCGTATGAGCGGAAGTGAGAAGGGAGGAACGGAAACATTGGCAAAGAAAAACCAGGAAAAGGAAAATCAGGAAAAGAAAAACCAGGAAAAGAAAAATCAGGGAAAGGAAAAGGAAGTGCAGACAAAGGAGAGGAAGAAAAGGACAGGAAGAGCAAAAGAAGAACAGGATTACAGGCATTATCCCCTGTGGGACAATTACAGAGTGGCCTTCTCCAAGTTCAGAAAGGCCATGGGAGCCCGGTATCTGGCGGTTGTCGGCGGGAAAATAGGGATATCCGTACTGCGGCCCTTTGCGGCCATGGCTCTGCCCAGCGCAGTGGTATATCTGCTGGAAAGCGGCTGGCAGCCGGAGATCATCTTTCTGGCCCTGGCAGGATATGTGCTGGCGCTGCAGATCCTGGGCACAGCGGGAGATTATCTGGGGAATATGAGCCGGAAGGGGAGATTCGTATTTCGTATAGGTCTGGGAGCGGAGCTGTTTGAGACTGCGCTGAGCGCGGATTTTGAGAAATTTGAGAGCTCAAGGGGCCAGCAGAAGATGGAAGGAGCCAGAGGAAATATTTATTATGGCAATGATACGGGAATCGAAGCTTTTTTAGGAGAGTTCGAGAATGCGGCCATTGCTCTGGCCGGACTTATCGTATATTCGGTGCTCATGGGCAGAATTAATTTCTGGGTGCTTTTGCTGCTGTTCGGTTCTTCGGGAGTGATTATGGCAGTGAATTTCTATGGGGATCAACGCACGGTTAAGCATGAAGAAAAGAGTATCAAAGTCAGACAGGGATATGAGTACCTGAAGAGGGAGGTTCTGGTTCCGGCCAACGGCAAGGATATCAGGCTGTACAGGATGTGGGGCTGGTTTCGGGCGGAATTCCGGAAGATGACGGAGGAAATGGCTTACTGGAGCGGCAGGCAGAGGAACTGTTCCATCAATGCCTCTCTTTTTGAGAAGGCGCTGTCCGCAGTGAGAGATCTGCTGGTATATGCTTATCTTATCCGGTGTATGGCGCTGGGGGACATGAATCTGGCCGGGTTTCTGCTCTATGTGGGAATCGTGTCGGGCTTTGGGGGATGGATGAATTCCCTGACCGGGGCTATGGGAGGAATACTGAGAAATAACCGTTACATGGACCGTTACCGGGATTTTCAGGAGTATGCCGAAGAGGATTCCCTGGGAGAGGAAAAAGTGGAGAATCCGGGCAGAGTTCACGAAATCCGCCTGGAGCATGTATCCTTCCGCTATGAGGGAGCCGGGGAAGACGCGGTTCATGATCTGACGCTGACCGTGAGACCCGGGGAAAAGCTTGCTTTGGTGGGGATGAACGGCGCAGGAAAATCTACCTTAATCAAGCTGATCTGCGGACTGTACAGACCCTCTTCCGGAAAGATATATCTGGACGGCAGGGATGTGTCCCTTCTTTCGCCGAAGGAATACAGGAAGGAATTTGCGGTGGTGTTTCAGGAAGTGTTCGCTTTCTCCTTTTCCCTGGCAGATAATGTTTCCTGCAGGGCGGCGGAAGATACCGATTATGCCAAAATGGAAAAAAGCCTCCGTGACGCGGAGCTGTGGACCAGGGTTTTAGAGCTCCCGGGGAAAGAGCGGACAAATCTGAATAAAGATCTGGATGCTGCAGGCGTAACTCTGTCAGGAGGAGAGCTTCAGCGGCTGATGCTGGCCAGGGCTCTTTATAAGGACGCGCCCATTGTGATTCTGGATGAGCCCACGGCTGCCCTGGATCCCCTGGCGGAAAGCCGGATGTATGAAGAATATTTTAGGATGACGCAGAATAAAACCAGTATTTTTATCTCCCACAGATTGAGCTCCACCAAGTTCTGCCACCGTATTTTATATATGGAGAATGGACGTATTGCGGAGGAAGGCAGCCACGAGACGCTGATGGAAAGCCAGGGCGCTTACGCGGCCATGTTCCGCACACAGGCCCAGTATTACGAGGAGGATTACCGGAAAAAAGAAGGTGAGACTGGAGAATGGTAACAAATCAGACAGGGAGCTGAACTGTTACGGAGAATGACAGATTGGCTGCGAAAAACGGTTTTCAAAAAAGAAAGGCATGGGTATGGACAAAGAGAACAAAAAGGGAACAGACAGGAAATGCGGTGAAGGAAGAGGATCAGAAGGGATAATCGGGAGACTGCGCGCAGTCCTGAAATATCATAAGACAGGTTTGGAACTGCTGAAAATCGCGCATAAAGTGGATTCTGCGGCCATTCCGCTGCGGATCATAAACAGCGCCCTGCAGGTGACGGGAACTTATCTGACCCTGTACCTGACAGCTGAATTTATTGACACCTTATTGGCGGGCAGGTTTTCGGAAGGATTTTTCCGGGGCTGTGCGGTGGTTCTGACAGGACTCTTCCTGGGGGTGGCAGCCAAACTGGTGGAAAAGGCTTATGGGAAATCAGCCCAGCGGTGCAGTATGGCTTTTGAGGTCATGATGCGGGAGAAAGCAGCCACTCTGGATTACGAGACCATGGAACAGCCCAGGGTATCGGAAAAGATATTTACATCGGAGCGCATAGCCGGCATGTACGGAGGATTGGGCAGGGTGGTAAACAATTACCAGGGACTGCTGACAGGGATTCTGGAGATAGGGACTGCAGTGGGACTTATCGGCGTATTATGCTTCAGCAGTCCGTCGGAGGAGGGTTTCCTGCTGGCCTTTGCCGCCAGGCCGGCAGTCTCTGTGATTCTGGTTCTGGTTTTTCTGGCCCTGACCATGGTGATCAGAGCCAGGGGGAATACCAGAATGGTAAGGGCTACGGGCAAATATCTTCAGGACCATGCGGGAATAGAACTGCAGCTTACTTATCTGCTTTCCCGGGTTATGATGAATCTGCAGGCGGCAAAAGTGATCCGCATCTATGACATGAAGGGGATGCTGATGAACAACATGGCCGGGTGGTGGGAAAAGAGCAATCAGTTCTACGGAAATATGTGCGATATGGACATTAAAGGCACGCTGAACGGGAATCTCACTAACGGATTTTTCACCGTGTTCAGCTATCTGTTCGTGGCGGTAAAGGTACTGTCAGGGGCTGTCACCATAGGCGCGTTTACCCAGTATGCGGGAGCCATGATGAAGCTGTCAGGAGGTTTTCAGAGCGCTGCATGGTACAACACGCAGATTAAACTGGCCAATGATTATATGACGGATTTCCTGGAGCTGATGAGGATGGAGAACGGTCATGCAACAGGAACCATTCCCGTGGAGAAGCGCCTGGACGGAGAGTATGAGATTGCGTTTCAGGACGTGAGCTTCCGCTATCCGGGCAGTGAGGAGATGATTCTAAAGCATGTGAACTGTAAGATCAAAATGAAAGACAAGCTGGCGCTGGTGGGAGAAAACGGAGCGGGAAAGACTACTTTTGTAAAGCTTTTCTGCAGGCTGTATGAACCTACCGAGGGCGTTATTACCCTGAACGGCATAGACATCCGGAAATACCGGGAGGAGGAATACAGAGAGCTGTTCGGTGTGGTTTTTCAGGATTTCAAGCTGTTTGCCTTTCCGCTGTGGCAGAATCTTGTCACCTCTTATGAACGGGACGACGCCCGGATCAGAGACTGTCTGGAGCGGGCAGGGGCTGCGGAATTTGCGGGGAAGCTTCCGGAGGGAATGGACACGCTGCTGTTTAAGGACAGAGAGGGCGGCGTGGACATCAGCGGCGGGGAGGCCCAGAAGCTGGCCCTGGCCAGAGCGCTGTACAAGGACGCGCCCTTTGTGGTACTGGACGAACCCACAGCCGCCCTGGACCCCATCAGCGAGGCCCAGGTGTACGCAGGGTTCCATGAGATGGTGAGAGACAAGACCAGTATCTACATCTCCCACCGCATGAGCAGCTGCAGGTTCTGCGACGATATTGTGGTATTCCGGGACGGAGAGATTGTGGAGCGGGGAAGCCATGAGGAGCTTCTGGAAAAACAGGGGCATTACGCAGGGCTGTGGCATGCCCAGGCGAAATATTACGTGACGGAAAACTAAAGCTTACCGGCGGTGATTCTTGCGGATTACAGATGATCGAAGGCAACGGTTTCCTTATCCAGTCTGGCCACCACCTCCTGGTTGGCGCCCATCTGCTCTGTGATATTCTCCATGTCTGAGGCAAGGCTTCTGGTACTGTCAGCCATGCCGCTGATTCCGGAGGCGCCGTCATCAATGGCTTTCGTGATGGTGTCGATGGAATCGGCGATACCGGACATGGAATTTTTCAGCCGCTCGGTTCTCTCATGGAATTCGTCCATAGTCCTGCGGATATAGGCGGCATCCTCCTTATACTGGCTCCCGGACCGGACAAAGGCCCGGAAATCCTTCAGGACGGAATCGCTCATGTAATCCACAAGCTGCTGCGCGCTGGAGGAAAGATGATTCACGGCGGCAGTGACAACCGTGTTGAGTTCCTGTATGCGGTTGGCGGTGTCCTGGCTGGAATTGGACAGTTCCCGAACCTCCCTGGCCACCATGGCGAAGCCTTTGCCTGCATCTCCCGCATTGGCTGCTTCCACCGAGGCGTTCAGGGAAATCAGCCGGGTCTGCTGGGCGATGGCAAGGATATCTCCGGCCAGGGACTGAATCTGATTTACGCTTTTGCTCTGGCGGATGGCGTCGTTGAGGGACTGGAGGATTTCTTCTGTCTTTGCGTTGGTAATCTCCGCGCTGTTCAGGGCGGACTGCTGCATGGTATCCGCCCGGGTGTTCATCTGGGCGGTATAGGCTGTGATGGCGCCGCATTCCTCCGCAATGGTATGTACTTCCTGGCGCACGCTGCGGGCGCCCTCATTGATGGAGGATACATTGCCGGCCACTTCCCGGAAGGTGGAGGAAAGCTGTCCCGCAAGGGTGGAGAGTCCGGCGGCGTTTTTCCGGGAATCCCGGGTTCTTTTCAATACCTGGCCGGTCATGCCGTTGATATGTCCTGAACTTTCCTGTATGGCCTTCAGCATACTTTTGATCGGAATGACAACGTTGCGGGTGATCAGCCGAAGATCCGTAAAGACAAGCAGGATGCAGGCTGCCGCGGCGGCAATGCCGATAGTCAGGGACAGAAAATAGACTGTGGAGAGACGGGTGCGCGCCTCCTGGGTCTGCTGGCTGAGGGAAGCATCCAGGGAGGCGATATCTGTCTCCATGGCGTCTGCGTAAGAGGCCACGTCGCCGTTGGCCAGGGCATAGGCGTCCTGGGTTTTGTGGGCTGCGCTGGCGCATACCAGACGCACCAGGGCATGTTTGAAAGAAATATAGTCGGACTGAAGGGCATCATACAGAGGGCGGTCCGATTCTGTGACATATCTGTCATACTCTGAGAGCATCCGGTCCAGAAGGGCTTCTTCCTCCTTGATCTGCTGTACCAAAATGATCATGGTGTCATAATCCGTGGCGACGATATGGCTTAAGGCCATTTTGTGAATGTCCATGGAAGACTGACAAATCTGAGCCAGGCGGCTTTTTCCGTCCATGTAATTATCGGCGATATTGGAGGCGCTGGCATTTACGTTGCGGATGTTGATAATGGAAAGAATATTGGACAACAGCGCCACAATGCCAAGCAGGGCGATGGGGATAGTCAAACGTTGCTTTAAGCTGATATTTTTCATGATTGGGGGTACTCCTTCTGTTACTGTTTACCTGTTATGTTTTTCGTCATATCCGGATGCGGGAACTTACGGCGCGATAATGTCGGCCACCATATTGTCCAACAGTTCCTGAAGGCTTTTCCCGGAGGGGGTATCGGCCAGGAGTTCAGTGGTAAAGGCAGTGACCGGTTCCCAGAAGTTGCCGCCGATGCGCTGCAGGCAGGAGAATTCCGACTGTTCCAGAAGCGCGGCAATGGCAGGCGCATTCTGAACCTCTTCAGAGGCGGCAGCGCTGCGGTTGGAAGGCCCCTGGCCGCGGAGCCGGAAGCGCAGTTCCTGGTTCTCCTCATTGGTAATCCATTCGGCCAGTTTTGCGGCCCATTCCCGCTCTTTGGAGTAAGCGTTTACGCCCACAAGTTTATAGCCGGAGAATGAGGCCATCTGAACCTGCTGTCCGGCGCAGGTATAGGAGGGAAGTCTGGAGGCGCCGTATCCGCTGCCCCAGGCTTCCTCTACGGGTACCGCATTCCAAACGCCGCTGATACCGGCGATGATGGTGCCGTTTTGGACGCCTTCCAGGAAGCCCGCGTCGTCCGTGCTGATAAAGCCCGGATTTTTTGCCATGGCTGCCATGGCCTTTGCCACATCGGTTCCCCGGATGGCGCCTTCCGTGTCGTTCCAGGTGCAGTAGTTGGTGATGCCGTCGTCATTCAGCCCAAGCGTGAGTCCCGTGTTGCCGAAGAAGGAGTAGACATACCATCCGGAGGACCATTCCATGGAGACTTTTTTGCCCTGTTGGGCGGCAACGGCCAGCATGCGGTCCCAGGAGAGAATGTCTTCCTCAGAGAAGTAATTCTTATTATAATAAAGAAAATATCCGTTGTCTGCGGTGAGGGGGTAGGCGTAGAGGGTGTCCTTTACCGACGCGGCAAAGACTGACTCGGGCAGGTTGGCCGCCCGCAGGGCTTCCTCATTTTCTACCGGTTCCAGGGCGCCTGCCGCCACCAGAGTGTTCAGCTGATCGTCCGCGAAAGCAAATACATCCGCGCCGTTTTCCAGATCTCCCATCAGCGCGTCCATGCAGTGGCTCTCGCTCTGGGGCTGCCAGGTAATCCGGAATTCAGCCTCGTTCCGGTACCGGTCTTCAAATCCGTCAATAATCTGACGGAGCAGTTCTTCGTCTTCTTCGGCGCTCCAGACCGTAAGATTTACCGGGCCGGAAGCGGATTGGGATGCCTCCTCCGGGGAGGAGGTCTGAGCCGGACTCTGACAGCCGGACAGGGATGCGGACAGCAGGAAAAGGGCCGGAAGATACAGATTCTTTTTATGCTTCATAATACGCTCCATAATTTAAAATATTTCGTTTGTTTTCCTTAATATTTTACCATTATCCGGTTTTTTTTGCAATGCGGTTTTTGGGGCTGCAGCAGTTCAGGTGTAACAGTTCAGACAGCCCCTCTCGCGAAGTCAAAATTGCGTCCTCTGCAATTTGCGCCCTCTGCAATTTGCGTCCTCTGCAATTTGCGCCCTGTACAATTTTGCGAGGCTTGCGGGTGTTACTGTTCACAGGTGCCTCCGCGAAGTGTTTTCGTGCGTATTTTGCACGAAAATCACGAGACAGCAGGCGCCAAAATGAGCGTACTTTGCTCATTTTGTGTGCATCAGTTACTGTGAACGGAGTGAACAGTAACTTGCGGGTGTTCATCCGATTAATTTTTTCTAATTCCTTATTTGAAAACCCGTCGACTTATGATAAAATGAATTGATGTCCCCGGGACAGCCATAAAAAACCAGGAGGTTATACTATGCCACAGAGAACCGACATTCATAAAGTACTTATCATAGGTTCGGGGCCCATTATTATCGGTCAGGCCTGTGAGTTCGATTATTCCGGCACACAGGCCTGCAAGGCGCTGAGAAAGCTGGGCTACGAAATCGTATTGGTAAATTCTAATCCAGCAACCATTATGACCGATCCGGAGATGGCAGATGTGACTTATATCGAGCCTTTAAATAAGGAGCGGCTGGAGCAGATTATCGCAAAAGAGCGGCCGGACGCGCTTCTGCCCAATCTGGGCGGACAGTCGGGACTGAATCTCTGTGCGGAGCTGGCCGGCGCCGGAATTCTGGATAAATACCAGGTGAAAGTCATCGGTGTCCAGGTGGATGCCATTGAGCGCGGGGAGGACCGGATTGAATTTAAAAAGGCCATGAATGAGCTGGGCATTGAAATGGCCAGAAGTCAGGTGGCTTACACCGTGGAGGAGGCGCTGCAGATCGCGGACAGCCTGAAGTATCCGGTGGTACTGCGGCCCGCCTATACCATGGGCGGCGCCGGAGGCGGACTGGTCTATAATAAAGACGAACTGCGGACGGTCTGTGCCAGAGGTCTGCAGGCTTCTCTGGTGGGACAGGTTCTGGTGGAGGAATCCATTCTGGGCTGGGAGGAGCTGGAGCTGGAAGTGGTGCGGGACGCGGAAGGTAATATGATCACGGTATGCTTTATCGAAAATATCGATCCCCTGGGGGTGCACACGGGCGATTCCTTCTGTGCCGCGCCCATGCTCACCATCTCGGAGGAATTGCAGAAGCGGCTTCAGGAGCAGGCTTATCGTATTGTGGAGAGCGTTCAGGTCATCGGCGGCACCAATGTGCAGTTTGCCCATGACCCGGTGAGCGACAGAATCATTGTCATAGAAATCAATCCCAGAACTTCCCGTTCCTCCGCTCTGGCTTCCAAGGCTACGGGTTTCCCCATTGCCATGGTGAGCGCAATGCTGGCGGCGGGGCTGACGCTTAAAGATATTCCCTGCGGAAAATACGGTGCATTGGATAAATATGTACCGGACGGCGATTATGTGGTGATTAAATTTGCCCGATGGGCGTTTGAGAAGTTCAAGGGCGTGGAAGATAAGCTGGGCACACAGATGCGGGCCGTGGGCGAGGTAATGAGCATCGGCAAGAATTACAAGGAAGCTTTCCAGAAGGCAATCCGCTCTCTGGAAACCGGCAGATATGGTCTGGGAAAGGTGGAGAAGCTGGAGGAGAAAAGCGCGGAACAGCTTCTTCGAATGCTGCTGACCCCTTCCAGCGAACGGCACTTTATCATGTACGAGGCGTTGAAAAAAGGGGTGTCCGTAGAAGAGATTCACGAAATCACCCGTGTCAAAAAATGGTTTATCCAACAGATGAAGGAATTGGCGGAGGAAGAGACCGCGCTGTCGGCCCACAGAGGAGAGCTTCCTGCAGATGATACACTAATCCGGGCGAAAAAAGACGGCTTTTCGGATAAATATCTCAGTATTCTGCTGGAAGTGCCGGAACAGGAGATCAGGGAGCGCCGACTGGCCCTTGGCGTGGAGGAATGCTGGGAGGGCGTCCATGTAAGCGGCACGCCGGACAGCGCTTATTATTATTCCACTTACAATGCTCCGGACCGAAATCCTGTCCGGACGGACAAGCCCAAGGTGATGATCCTGGGAGGCGGTCCGAACCGCATCGGGCAGGGCATTGAATTCGACTATTGCTGTGTGCATGCTTCTCTGGCGCTGAAGAAGCTGGGCTTTGAAACCATTATTGTGAACTGTAATCCGGAGACTGTCTCTACGGACTATGATACTTCCGACAAGCTCTATTTTGAGCCGCTGACCCTGGAGGATGTGCTGAGCATTTACCGGAAGGAGAAGCCGGTGGGAGTCATCGCCCAGTTCGGCGGCCAGACTCCTCTGAACCTGACGGCGGACCTGGAAAAATGCGGGGTGCGTATTCTGGGTACGTCTCCTGCAGTGATCGATTTGGCGGAGGATCGTGACCTGTTCCGGGCCATGATGGATAAACTGGAGATTCCCATGCCGGAATCGGGAATGGCCGCTACGGTGGAGGAGGCTTTGGAAATTGCCCGTCGAATCGGCTATCCCGTGATGGTCAGACCGTCTTATGTGCTGGGAGGCCGGGGCATGGAGGTAGTGTATAATGACGAGAGTCTGACAGGCTATATGAAGGCGGCGGTGGGAGTGACTCCGGATCGGCCTATTCTGATCGACAGATTCCTGAATCATGCCATGGAGTGCGAGGCGGATGCCATCAGCGACGGCGCTCATGCCTTTGTGCCCGCAGTCATGGAGCATATCGAGCTGGCGGGAATTCATTCCGGCGACTCTGCCTGCATGATTCCTTCCAGGCATATTTCGGAGGAAAATGTAAGGACCATCAAGGAATACACCCGGAAAATAGCCGAGGAGATGCATGTGCGGGGGCTGATGAACATGCAGTATGCCATTGAGAACGACAGGGTGTATGTGCTGGAGGCCAATCCCAGAGCCTCCCGTACGGTTCCGCTGGTGTCCAAGGTCTGCAATATCCGGATGGTTCCGCTGGCCACGGAGATCATCACTGCGGAGATCACAGGAAGACCTTCTCCCGTGCCAGGATTAAAGGAACGGCATATTCCCTACTACGGCGTCAAGGAGGCGGTGTTCCCCTTCAATATGTTCCCGGAGGTAGATCCGATTCTGGGGCCGGAGATGCGTTCCACAGGGGAAGTGCTGGGACTGTCCGCTTCCGCGGGAGAGGCTTTCTTCAAGGCCCAGGAGGCCACCCAGACCAGGCTGCCTTTGAGGGGCACAGTGCTGATCAGTGTAAACCGCAGGGATAAAGCTGAGGTGGCGGAGGTGGGAGAAGCCTTTCGAAAGGCCGGGTTCCGGATCCTGGCTACCGGCACCACCTGCGCTCTGCTGAACGAAGCGGGAATCCAGGCGGAGCGGGTGAAGAAGCTCTATGAGGGCAGGCCTAATCTGCTGGATCTGATTACCAACGGTGAGATTGACCTGATCATCAATTCTCCCGTTGGGGATGACAGTGAGTATGACGACAGCTATCTGCGGAAGGCGGCCATCAAGGGAAAGATTCCCTATATGACTACCATCGCCGCAGCCAGAGCCACAGCGGAGGGCATTCTTCATGTGCAGAAGGCAGGCAACGGAGAGGTTCACTCCCTTCAGGCGCTTCATTCTCTGATCAGATAGTAGACTTAGGCTGCTGCCAGGTATCATTTTATTGACATATCCCGGCAAATTATGTATGATGAAATACGGGAAAGCCGGCGGATTCCATCAGAATTACGGGAAGGTCCGCCGGAACCGGTGAAAGCCATATCAGAATTACAGGAAGGCTCATTGAAGTTGAGAGAAGATACATATGAATCGAAGAGGGAATAATTTCAACCTTGTCCGGCTTATGGCGGCGCTTCTGGTTCTGGCCGGACATGCATTTGTCCTCACGGGAAGAGCGGCGCCGGTGTTTATGGGCTCTGCCCCCCACAGGATGGGCATACTGCTGTTTTTTACGGTGGGCGGATACCTGATCACGGAGAGCTGGAAGAGGGATCCTGACTATCTCTGCTATTTGATCCGCCGCGTTTTTCGGATTTTTCCGGCTCTTGCGGTCTGTATTGTGCTGACTGTATTTGTGCTGGGGCCAATGGTTTCCTCCTGCGGACTGACCCAATATTTTACGGATTCCCGCACATGGAGTTATCTGAAAAACATTTTTCTGTATATTAGTTATGCCTTGCCGGGAGTTTTTGAGGAGAATCCGGTTTCCACTGCGGTGAACGGGTCTCTTTGGAGTCTTCCGGTGGAATTTATGATGTATCTGATCATTCCGGCAGTCTACGAAATCGGCAGAAGGGGCGGGGGAAGGTGGCATCTGGTGTTGACCGCGCTGGTCTGCAGTGCCTCTGCCTGGAAGCATATTGCCATTCCGGAATGGCGGATGGTAGTATACGGCATTGATCTGGGACAGGCCCTGGAGGTGGTTCCGTACTATTTTCTGGGGAGCCTGGTGTCCACCCTGGAGATTAAGCGGGGATGGAATCTGCAGGCTGCTCTGGTACTGTATATTATAGGTCAGAACTGGCCCTGGGGCGATGCGGCGGGAACGGTGTTGTCTTTTCTGGTCATTCCCTATATGGTCTTCTCGTTTGCGTTTTGTGAGAAACCGCTGGGAAGCCTGCCGGGACTCAGGACGAGACTGGAGTTCTCCTATGGACTGTACCTGTACGGATTTTTTATTCAGCAGCTTCTGATATCCTGGATGTGGAAACGAAGTATGCCTTTGCGGACAAATGCGGTGCTGTTGGTGGGATTGGTGCCTGCGGGAGTGCTGGCGGTGGCCAGTGAGAGGCTGGTGGAGGAGCCGGCCCGGAGGCTGTCCAGAGGGTTGACCAGAAGAGTCAAACAGTTAAACTTAAGAAGGGAGTATAGAGAATGAGGAGAAAAAAAGGAAGAGCCGTACCGGCGGTATGTCTGGCGTTGGTCCTTGCAATGAATTCGGGGGTCACGCTGACGGCGGCGGAGCTGCCTGAAGAAAGTGCGGCAGCATCAGGAGAAAGCGCGGCTGAGGGCGAAGAGACCGGAGCAGTGTCCGGAGAGGGAGAAAACCAGGAAGGAAGCGGCGAAGCGTCCGGAGAGGGAGAATCTCAGGGAAGCGACGGAACGTCCGGAGAAGGAGAA
>CAJUGL010000014.1:0-39062 GCA_910586515.1 uncultured Acetatifactor sp. | reverse complement strand
TCTCAGGAGGAAAGCGGCGAAGAGACCGGAGAGGGAGAGTCTCAGGGAAGCGACGGAACGTCCGGAGAAGGAGAATCTCAGGAGGAAAGCGGCGAAGAGACCGGAGAGGGAGAGTCTCAGGGAAGCGACGAAGAGACCGGAGAGGGAGAGTCTCAGGAGGAAAGCGGCGAAGCGTCCGGAGAGGGAGAATCCCAGGAAGGCAGCGACGGGGAGGCATCGGAAGATGGTTTGACTGCTCCGGTCATGCAGCCTGAAGAGACGGAAAAGCCTGCTTTGCCAAAAGATACGGGACTGGGTATTTATGTCGATTTGTCCGTGTATGAAAACGGACCCAAAGAGCCGCTGCCGCCGCCTGAGGGGGAACCGGCTGCGGCTGCTTTTTCGGAGGAACCGGAATATCCTGTCCAGGCCCGGACCGTCAGCGGGGCAAAACTGGGGGAGCCGAATAAGGAGATCGCGGCATCCATAGAGGATTTTGAGATAAGCCTGGAGGGAAAAGTCAGCACTGTATTTGCCTCCGCAAACAGGACAATATCCGCAAGTATCCCCGCAGTGACTTCTTTCTTTGATTATCAGGGCAATTACAATGTGGTTTACCAGGATGCAACCAACAGCGCTCTGCTGATCCAGCGCTATAATGCCCGCATGAATTTGGTGGACACTCTGCGGATCGGCAAGCGGTATCCGCTGTTCGGCGCCATCGTGGCGGACGGCAACGGTTACTATTACGTTGTATGGGGAAAAAATGATCAGTATAACGAAAACAGTGTTACCATGTGCGTCTCCAAGTATGATTACAAGGGCGGTTTCGTGGCGGACTGCACATTGAAGGGGTTTGATATGGACAGTTACTCCAGTCAGGAGTGGGGAACCGCTCAGCCCTTCCGTTCCGGCAACTGCAGCGTTGTGCTGAACAACGGGATACTGGCCTGCAATTTCAGCAGACAGATGTACAACGGTCATCAGTCCAACTATGTGTTTTTCGTTGACTGCGGCAATATGCAGAGAACCAGAACCACGTCAAAAGTTCCCTATGTCAGCCATTCTTTTGACCAGAGGATCATCGGCGTGTCGGGAACCGGCGGAGACGACTATCTGGTGGCAAACCAGGGAGATGCCTTTGCCCGCAGTTTCCGTGTCTCCCTGATTAAGTCTCAGGGGGAGGGCGTGGTGTATGATATTGACAATTTCCATTTCCGCGAGGGAGCGGACAGGGCTTACGGCTATAATGAGACCTATGCCCAGATGGGAGGAATAGGGGAGACGAAAAACGCATATGTATTCTGCGGAAGTTCCGAGAGGACGCTGTCCCGCGCTCCCGCGCCCACCGGCGGAGAGTACTACGGGCACAGCGAGGCGAGAGACCTGTTCATTCAGTTCCTGAAAAAGGATTTTTACAATTACCAGGGCATGGATCAGTATGTTACCAGGGAAAATCCCAGGTACATTACGGGGACCCGGCCCGGATCGTCGAAAACGGATCTGTATTTGAAGGGGAACGAGACGGATTACGGCGTTATCTGGCTGACAGAGTATGAGGACGATTATTATGTCAATAATCCCAAGATGGTAGTCACGGACGACAACAGAGTGGTGGTCATGTGGGAGAAATTATCCTATGCAACCCATACCGGGGCAAGCTACTATGCCATTCTTGACGAGCAGGGAAAGGTGTATCAGGATACCCTGGAGATGATTGGTGTGCGGCTGGCCGGCAATATTGATCCGGTTTATCGAAACGGAAAGATTTACTGGACTACTTCCGACGAGACCGGGGCGCATATCTACAGTCTGGATATTTCGAAAACGGAAAAGATAGATCCGTACGAAGGCCTGCGTAAAGTGGGCGATAAGTGGATTTTTGTCAGGAGGGGCAGAAAAGACAGTTCGGTGAACGGGCTGGTGCCCTTTGAGGGACAATGGTTCTATCTGCGCAACGGAGAGGTGGATACATCCGTGCGGGGATTTGTCAATTATGACGGCAGGAAGTTTTATGTGGCAGAGGGAAGAGTGTGCAGCGAATACTCCGGTTTGGTGCAGGATCCTGCCAGCGGGAAATGGTATTTTGTTTCGGAGGGACAGTTCCAGGATCAGTATTCCGGACTGGCTCTGTACGACGGAAGCTGGTTCCTGCTCTCCTCCGGCGTACTGGATGATTCCTATAATGGTCTGTATCATTATGACGGACGGGACTTCCTCATGGCAAACGGGCAGATCAGGACGGATTACTCAGGGCTGTTCCAATATGGGGAAAGCTGGTATTTCCTGACAGGAGGACAGGTCAGCGATTATACCGGTCTGACACTGTATGACGGAAAATGGTTCTACATTCGTTCGGGAATTCTGGCAAGTTATTATACGGGGAATGTGACTTACGACGGACAGACCTTTTATGTGAGCAATGGACAGATCTATTGACATTATGTAACAGTTCAGCGCCCTGTCTGAACTGTTACGACATTATTGCGTCCGGCAGCAAAAAAACGTATTTACGGAGCTGCCCGGACGCGCTTCCGTTTTGCGGCGCCTGCAGGAACCGGATTTTTCATGGGAGATGGGCTGCGGCAGGAAACGGACAGCGGAAAGGAGAGTAAGATGAAGAACAGGACATTATGGACGGCAGGTCTGGCCGCGGTACTGCTTTTGGGAGGGAAGACCACGGGCATGGCTGCTGCCGTACCGGAGGAGACAGGCGCGGAAGTGCCGGCTGCCGCCGGGGAAACAGGTTCGGAGACCGCAGTGGTATCTCAGGAGACAGGAGCGGAAGTGCCGGCAGGTTCGGAGGCAGCTGCGGTTTCCGAGGACGGCGGGGTGATCGTGGAGGATGGATTTGTGTCCGGTTCCATCAATTTAGGGGAAGATTCCTCCATGGGAGACAGATTTACGGATACCTATGAGGGATTGCGCCTGGTGGACGGCAAGTGGATTTATGTACGGAAAGGCGTCAAGGACACTTCAAAAAACGGATTGGTTCTTTATGACAACCAGTGGTTTTATGTCAATAAGGGAGAGGTGGACACTGGGCTGAAGGGCTTTGTGGACTATGACGGAGGACAGTTTTTTGTGGCCGACGGAAGAGTATGCAGAGAAGTCTCCGGTCTTGTGCAGGATCCGGGGTCAAAGGAATGGCGCTTTGTTTCCGAGGGACAGTTTCAGAAGCAATATACGGGGCTGGCCCTGTATGACGGGAGCTGGTTTCTGCTTTACGAGGGAGTTAAAAATACCTCTTTCAGCGGGCTGTACGACTATGACGGAGAGTATTTTCTCATAGCGGAGGGGCAGATTCTGGGCGGATATTCCGGATTGTTTGAATATCAGGGGCTGTGGTACTTTATCGCCGATGGCCAGGTGAGCGGCTATACCGGGCTGGCGGAGTATGACGGAGCATGGTTCTATGTGGAGGACGGGGTGCTGAACTCTTCCTTTTCCGGCTATACGAAGTATAACGGAAACTGGTTTTATCTGGAAAACGGCAGAATGAAGGCGGATCCCGCCATGACCGCCCTGCTGGCGAAGCTGCAGACCAATGCGGAGAACAGCAAAGCCCAGGCTCAGGAGGTGCTGGGCTATGTAAATAAATATCGTTCCGAGGCAGGGGCGGCAGAGCTGACTCTGGATGAGGACCTGTGTCTGGCTGCAGCCATGCGGGCCCAGGAGATGGCGGACAGCGGCGTACTGAGCCATACCAGGCCGGACGGTTCCAACTGCTTTACGGTTCTGAGGCAGTTCGGCATTGACAATCTGGCGGCGGGAGAGAATATTGCCAGCGGTTACCGGGATTCGGCGTCAGTGTGTGACGGCTGGTACCATTCCGAAGGACATTACACAAACATGGTAAGTTCATCTTTCGGAAAAATAGGCGTGGGCCTGGCTGCGGACAGCAAAGGGAAGCTCTATTGGGTCCAGTTGTTCAGAGATTGACAGGAAAATCCTGATTTATCCGTTTTCGTATTTATCTGTTCTCATACATTCTGGCTACATCGCAGACGCTGATTTTCTGCATGTAGCCTTTGTGTTTTTCCCGCATAAAAAGCAGTGCCTCGTCCAGTTCCCGCTGCCGTTTTTCGTTGGCCTCCCGGACTGCCGGAACCCTGTAAACCGAGGTGGTTTTCAGGATAAACTCAAAGTCCGTGTGGAGGGAATAGCGAACCCACATGTCCCAGTCTTCCAGCGCATCCACGGTTTCGTCCAGGCCGCCGTACCGTTCAAAGAGAGTTTTCTCGAACATGATGCACTGGATGGGGATGTAATTGTGGTGACAGAGGATGATTCTGTCAAAGGGCTGTTTATGTATTCCCAGGTAATTTTTTACTTCATACCGATAGGGGTCCTTCGAAAGAACCGTTATGGGGGTCTCCAGTCCGGTGGCATAGGCGGCGGCTTTCCCGGATTTCAGCAGGTTGGCGGTAAGTACTTCCACATGATCCGCATAAAAGAGATCGTCATCGTCCAGGAAATTCAGATATCTGCCGTGAGCCAGCTGCATGGCCAGGTTGCCTGCGGCCGATCTGCCCACTTTTTTTCCTGTGGGGTGATAGAGAATGTTCAGATCGGAAAATTCTCTGCGGATCAGCTCTTCGGAAACGGCCTCCCCGTCCTCCACAACGACGATCTCCAGGTTGGGATAGGTCTGATTGCGCAGGGAGATCAGGGTCTCACGCAGGACGCAGGGTCTTCCGCAGGTTCTGACAATGACGGAGACAAGGGGCGTCTGAGCGGGAAGGAAATTCTCATAAAATGCCCCGTCCTTGATCAGGCAGTAATCCCAGCCGTGAAAATAGCCCACGGAGGTTTTGTTTTTCTTGTATACGCCGTGAGCCAGGAAATGTGGGATAAGCCGGAAATGCTTCCGGTATTGCCGTAAAAGCAGCTTTTTTGCCCCCGGAAAGGCAGGGGGTCTGCGCATCAGGTTCCAGAAAAGGATATGTCCTGCCAGTATCGTCTTTTTGCCTCCGAAACGATATCTGAGCAGAAGATTGTTGACTACACCGTACACATGCTGGTTCGGTTTGACTTCCCCGGCGGATTCGTAGGAATAATGAAAGATCTTGACCCGGGGAACATATTTCAGGGTATAGCCGGCAGTCCGGATACGCCAGCTTAAATCCACATCCTCCGCATACATGAATATTTTTTCGTCGAAACCGCCCAGCTCCTGAAACAGAGAGCGCCTTACCGCAAAGGCCGCGCCGCTGCTCCAGGTGGTCTCTCCGGTGAGAATGTCGTACATTTTCGGATGCTCATATGGAAATTGCCGAAATTCCCACAACCCCGTATTCTCAGGGGAATTGGCGATTTCTCTTTCCAGCTGGGAGACGGTATCGGGAAAGAGCCGGGTATCAATGTTCAGAAAACATACCACAGGGGATTTTCCCAGAGAAAATCCCATATTGTTTGCCTTTCCGAAGCCCCAGTTCCTTTCTTCCCTGCGGAGGGAAAATCCGCCGAAGCGGTCTCCGTATTCCGCCCGGAATTCTTCCAGAAGTTTTACGGTGTTGTCGCCGGAGGCGTTGTCCACCACATAAATATTTATCTGCTTAAGGTCTGTGTCTGCCGCCAGCCAGGAGGCAAAGCATTTCTCAATCCATTTTTCCGAATTGTAGGTTACATACACGATATCAAACATTTCGGGTCTCCCTGTTTTCAAGTTGGCTTAGATAATCTGCCTGAGTTTTTATGTCTTTTTCCAGGTGCCGTATATATTGCCGCTGTTCTTCCAGGTCACGCTCCAGATGCGGAATGTAATCGGCCTGTTCGCGGAGATCTTTTTCCAGGTGGGCGATGTACAGCTTCTGCTCCTCCAGGTCTTTCTCCAGGTGGGCGATATACAGCTTCTGCTCCTCCAGGTCTTTCTCTCTGCGGGCGGCATATTCTGCCTGCTTCTGCCCGTTTTCTTCCAGACGGAGGATATATTCCTTCAGGCTGTCCCGATCGGATTCCAGCCTTGTGATATAATCTCTTTGTCCTTCCACGTCCCGCTCAAGGTGCTCCGCATACCGGCGATGTTCTTCAACGGTAGTTTCCAGGACGGCCATCCGGTCTTTCAGGTCAGTGATGTTCTGCTCAAGCTGGGCCTGAAAGCCTTCCGCCTCGGATTTGGTGGCCAGTACATCCTGTTCCAGGCGGTGAACGGCGGCATTCAGAAAGTAATACATACTGTCGTCAAAGCGGGCAAGGCTGTCCGTGTCGGGAAGGGAATCCGGAGCGTGATCCGAACAGAGGGCGAGCAGATAGCGGCAGTCTTCCAGATGCTTTCCCCGGCGGAGGACAGACTCGTTTTGGGTTTCCCGGGAGATAAAATATCCCAGGTCCGGTGATTGACCGAAAAACGTGACGCAGGGGAAGGCGTTCCGGAGAAAGCCGCGGTATTCTTCCACGTAAAATTCCCGGATATGAAAGTGATTTGTACCTCCTACCCGGTCTGTGTAAACGGCCTTGTTGGGCGTGGATATAAGCAGCAGTCCCCGGGGCTTCAGCACCCGCCTGATTTCCCGCAGAAAAGCTTCCTGGGTGGGAATGTCCACATGTTCGATTGTCTCAAAGGAGACCACCATGTCAAAACAGGCGTTCTCGAAAGGCAGACATCCTATATCCCCCGCCAGGAAGGAAAGGTTTGGGCCGCCGTATTTTTCCCGGGCGTTCCGGATGACGGAAGGGTCAATGTCCAGCCCCGTCACTTTGGCGGCATTGGCGGCCAGCAGACTGCTTCCGTATCCCTCGCCGCAGGCGGCGTCCAAAATCATTTTACCGGAGGAAAAAAGGCCGGCAAACTGATAGCGCTGATAATGTTCAATGAATATCTCCCCCTGGCACTGATCGGGGAGAAAACGTTCTCCGTTATATTCCATGACTGATTTCCCCTAATTTTCTGATGGCTCAAGAATCGTAACCTGTTCCGGTTCGTATACCTTATGGGTGACCTGGGCGGGTATCTCGATGTAGGAAGAATTATAACCGGGATTAAGTAC
Organism: uncultured Acetatifactor sp.; assembly: GCA_910586515.1. GTDB lineage: Bacteria > Bacillota > Clostridia > Lachnospirales > Lachnospiraceae > Acetatifactor. The sequence goes on along the minus strand of CAJUGL010000014.1, from coordinate 32,094 downwards.
TTCGATCTCCATGACACCGTGTATCCAGGTGAGCATAATATGGTCTTCCTGGGTTCCTCTGGCCACAGCGGCGGATACCATGTAGATTCCCTTCATAATCCTGGGAAGACGGAAGGCGAACAGCACTTCCAGAAACTGTCCCTTTCTGCCCCGGACTACTTTTCCGGCATTGATATAATTGTTGAAATCATAAAGGGGGATTCCCTTGTTGTTTTCCACTACGATGCCCAGTATCAGCTCGTCCAGATTTTCCGCCAGCCGGATTACCACATGGAAGGTATAATATTTGTCCGTCTCCATATACCTGACCGATTGTCCGTCGCCGTCCGTGAGGAATACGGATTCTATGCGGACCTGTTCCGAGAGGATGGAGGAGCTTTTCCATTCTGCCCTGGGAAAAACCGCGTGGTTTTCTCCGGATGTTTCCGGCAGGTATTGGCTGTCATGGCTGGTCATGCCCGCATTTTCCCGGTTCATGTCCGTCCGCTTCATATCCATATACATGTCGCAGACCAGATCGCTTTGTCCGAAGATTTTCTGGACGCCGCCTTCAATCCAGAGAACCCGGGAACACATCTGCCGGACGCTGGATATGTCGTGGGACACGAAGAGGATGGTTACGTTTTTGTCTCTGAGTTCGTCAAATTTTCGAAAACATTTGTTCTGAAAAAATAAATCCCCTACGCTGAGGGCCTCGTCCACAATGAGAATATCCGGTTCCACATTGATGGAAACGGCGAAGGCGAGCCTGGCGAACATGCCGCTGGAATAGGTTTTCACCGGCTGATGGATGAAATCGCCTATTTCCGCGAAATCAACGATGGCCGGCACACGTTCTTCCATTTCTTTTCGGGTGTAGCCCATCATTCTCCCGTTCAGATAGATATTTTCCAGCCCGGTATATTCCTGGTTGAAACCGGCGCCCAGCTCAAGGAGGGCGGATATTCTCCCTGTCACCTGGATTCTGCCCAGGGTAGGTTTCAGCACGCCGGTGATGATTTTCAGCAAAGTGGATTTGCCGGAGCCGTTGGTGCCGATGATGCCTACGGTTTCGCCCCGGGTCACATCAAAGCTGATGCCGTCGAGGGCGCGGAAATCACGGTGGAGTGATTTTCTGCGAAATCCCGCCGCCTCCCGGAATCTGTCCTGGGGCCGGGCGTACAGGCTGTATTCTTTTACAATATTTTCGGTACGGATAACAGTATTTTCACTCATGATAACCCCTACAGTACGTCTGCAAAATGATCCCGGCATTTGTGGAAGAGCCTGATGCCTGCCGACAGGATAAGCAGGCAGACGCCCCAGTAATAAACGGTCATTGCCGGACCGGGATGGCTGAAGCCTTCCGCGATAAAGGCATTCCGGAAGCCGCTGACACAATAGTATATCGGATTGAACCGCAATACGCCCCGGACAGCCTCAGGCATGGCCTGAATGTCCCAGACAATGGGGGTAAGCCAGAATACGGCCTGTGTCACAATGGATATAATCTGTACGGTATCCCGGAAAAATACATACAGGGTAGCCGTGGCATAGGATATGCCCACAGCCAGCGCGAACATGTACGTCAGGTAAATCAATATCTGCAGATACCGCAGTTTCGGCGGATATCCGCCGGCGGTATAGCAGACGATCACAAACAGGATCAGTACAAGCTGCACAAAAAAAGTGGACAGAACCTTGGCCAGCGGGAGAATATTGATATTGAACAGGATCTTTTTCACCAGATAACTGTAATCCAGCAGGCTGGCCGTGGCGTTTATAATGGCGTCGCTGATAAAAAACCATGGGGTCAGGCCGCTCATCAGCCAGAGAATAAACGGAAAATCGGCTACAGGCTGTGATTTAAACCCCAGCTGGAATACAAACCAGTAGAGAATGATGGTAATGATGGGCTGAAGAAATGCCCACAGTCCGCCCAGAGCTGAACCGGCGTATTTTGTCTTGAAGTCATCCGCCGCAAACTGGCGGACAAAGGCCGCATCGTTTGCCAGCTGCCTTAATTTTATTTTTTTACCCTTCATGGTATCTGCTCCCGTTTGTTCCGGCAGTTTCAGATATCCCGGTACAGGAGATAATTTCTGATTTTCTGCATATAGAACAAAAATCCTTTTTTATTAAAGGTATTCACAATGTAGTCCATATCCCGGCTGATCTGGGCGGCAGACAGATTCATCTGATAGTGCTGATATTTGTTCAGCGCCATCTCCATAGCCGCATGCATATCGTGCTCGCGTAGCTGCTTCTGTCTGCCCTTGTAGGGCGTATAATAGACGGAGGTAACCGTGGGCACATACAGGAAGTCGTACCGGGCGGCATAGCGCACCCACAGATCCCAGTCCTCCAGCAGCTCCATCTGCTCGTCAAATCCGCCCAGCTCGGCATAGACTTTCCGGTGGAACATGATGCTCTGAATGGGTATGTAGTTCATATAACAGAGCAGCAGCCTGTTAAAAGGCTGCCTGTAGCGTATCAGCTTGCGGCGGACGCGGGTACCGGGGGGGCATGTACCCGACGCGGAGGTCTGGTGCTCCTGAGCGATTGCATAGGCCGCATAAAAGGGGCTGTTCTCCAGACGCCTGACCAGTGTCTCCACATGGTTCGGCAGAAGGATGTCGTCATCGTCCAGAAAATTCAGGTATTCCCCCTTCGCCGCTTCCAGCCCCAGATTTCCGGATATGCATCTTCCGCATTTATGCCCGGTACATTGATAGGATATATTCATGGCGGAAAATTTTTCGCGTATAAATTGTTCCGAAATATTTTTATCGTCTTCGACAATTACGGCCTCAATGGCAGGATAACGCTGGGCCTGTACGCTTTTCAGCGCTTTCGCCAGCACCTGCGGGCGGCCGCATGTCCTGATGATGACGGATACTAATGGTGTGTTCATGACATTTAAGTTTCTCCCTTATTCGCGGTTCCGTTTGCGAAAAAGCGGCATAATCATTGAAACCGTCCCCTCTTTTTCTTCCTAGTATAGCCAAAAATCGCCGAAACATCAATAGCTTGTGTCGAATTTCAGAAAAACCCGGTATTCCATATGAAAGAAAACTAAATTCAAAACACAGAGGAAGTATCCGCATGGTCCTGCCGATTATGAGAACAGGTCTGAATACCCGGACAGGCTCCGGTAAGCCGCAAGGGCTTTGGCGGTTGATGCCGAATATCCAGGGCCGGCTCCGGAGTATAGGGAGCCACTTTGGGTATACAGGTTCATCATTCGCAGAATCAGCTGATCGGTAAGCCTGCATTTTTCACAGCAGGAGGCAGCATTTTCCGCTGAAGATGAGGACGAGACATTCGCTTTCTCTTTCGAAGCGTCCTCTGCCGGGCGGGCGGACTCTTTGGAGCCGCCTGTTCTTTCCGTTTGGGCTGCCTTTTCCATGTAGCAGGCAAAATTTTTAACGACAGCAGTTCTTCTGCCCCCGCGCCGGGCGTAATAGGCATTGATTTCTTTTACAGCAAGTTCAGAGATGTACATTTTATGCTCCATTTCCGCATCCGTACGCCAATGTTCGAAAATCCGTCGAATTCAGAGAGAGAATCTCAGGGAGTGAAACGGGATTTCCGGACAGGGATGGCGGATGCTGTTTTGTTGAATGTTGGCAAATATCCGGGGCTGCGATATAAATTATGGGCGCGCAATTTGGCGGCGCATGGCAGGAATTATTCCTCTTGTTTCTCATGTGTGCTTCCTTTCCTGCAGCAGTACGGTTATCCGAAACTGATTGCCTTCAATCTGAATCTCTACATCGCCGCCGTATTTTTGAGCCTCCCTCCGGACATTGGACAAGCCTATGCCGTGCAGGGCTGCCGTCTCCCGGGCGGTATTCTCTTTTTTGAGAGAGACCGGAAGGCGGGTGTTCGGGTCAAAGGAGATCTCGCCGTCAAAGGAATTTTCCGTTTCGATCAGGAAAAATTTTTTCTTCTGTCTGCCCGCAAGACGCAGAAATCTGTATCCCTTCTGCATTCTTTCGCAGGCTTCCAGTGCGTTGCGGAGCAGATTGCTGAGGATGATGCCTATATCATAGGCGTCGTAACCGCCGGATGCGGGAAAGCTGAACGCGCATTGAAAAGAGACACCCAGCGCGGCTGCGGTTCTTCTGCTGTCATTTACAATGACATCCGTGACGGCATTTCCGGTCTTTACGGACAGTTGGAAAGCATTCATACTGCTGTCCATTTTGGAGATATAGGCTTCCAGATCCTGATAATGGCCGCTTTCCGCAAGGCCCTTGATGTTGGCGAAGTGATTTTTCATCTCATGTTTCATTTGCCGTATGCCGTCATGGAACTGTTCTACCTCCTGAATGCGTTGCCTGAGGGCGGCGATCTGTTGTTGGGCGGCAAAGTATTTCCGACTTTCCTCCTGTAGCGCCATGATCTTCTGCCAGGAAGCTATGGCGGCCAGGACTCCTGCGTAAAATAGGGCCGCAACGGCAGGTACGACTGCAGTCAGGAAGGGAAATCTGTCATAGAGCCGGAAAACCTGTTCTTCATTGTCGATGACCAGAAGGCGGAGAATGATTCTGGTAAACAGGATGCCTGCCGCCGGCGCGAGAAGAAGGCAGCATAATTCTGCGGCATGGAGCCTGGGGGCAGTTTTCCTCAGCCGCCGACCTGCCAGACTCAGCAAAAGGGAGAACAGGATAAACTGCACTATTTGCACCAGGAGATAATTTCCAGCGGCGTTGCGGTAGATCAGCTCCGGGGTATCCGCGTTCCGCAGCGCCCATTCGTTTGTAAAGTAGTCAAGGCTTCTGGCGATCATCATGCTCAGGCTTCTGATGCAATAGAATAATGTGCCCAGAAGGAAGATGAAATTCCTCTCCATCTCCAAAAAACCGGAAAAAAGCATCAGCACGCCCATGACCAGCAGGATATGCATCCAGCCGTAGAATCCGGAAAGCCTGATAAGGGGAGAGGCGGCCATATAGACGGTAAATACAAGAAAAGTCAGTTTACGACGTCCGGATTTATTTTCTTTTTCGATTAAAAAGGAACGGAAAAAGAAAGCCATGGAGATTGCATATACAGGGAATTCTAAATTTGATATTGTCTCAAGTAACAGGATAAAGCTTTCTCTGTTCAAATTTTCCTCCTGCATGTAATTTCGTATGGGGACAGAAAAGGACCGGGGACAATTTTCTGTCGGGAAGAACACGGAGTGCGGGGAATCGGTATCTCCTAAACAAAAGTTCGTATAAAGCGCAGATGTTCTTTCACAAAACTGTCGTATTTATATTTTGACAGGTTCAGCTGCTCTCCTCCGGTAAGGGTTACCTTTGTTCTGCCGTATTCCTCCACATATGCCAGATTTACCAGAATACCTTTATGGATTCGGCAGAATTGCCCCTCCAGTTCCCGTTCCAGATCACCCAGTTTTGCATAGTATTCCAGGGTGGAATCCTTTAGATGCAGCACGATTTTATGTCCCTGACTCTCAATGTAACGAATGCTGTCCGGCTGCACGACTCTGCATGTTCCGGCCCATTGAAATATCAGCTTCTTCCGCTGACGTCTTGCTGTGATGCGGTCCGCGGCCCGACGGAACACCTGAGAAAAGATGTGTTCGTCCACAGGTTTCAGGAGGTATTGGAAGGCCTCTACATCAAAGGCATCGTATACATGGGCTTCATGACCTGTGACAAAGATAATCAGGGGTTGGCGGCAGCTCTCTGCGCGGATTTGCCGGGCCAGTTCCATGCCGCTGGTTTCCGGGGGGCTTATACCGGTTACCCCCTGTCCGGAAGCGTAGTCCATCTCAATGTCCAGAAACAGCAGGTCATATGCTGGCCATTCGGTAAGAAGTGCGTCTGCGGAGGAATATTCCGTGATTTCGCATTCTGCCTCCTGTTTCCGAATCAAGGAGGCGAGATAAATTCTGCTGTAAGGTTCGTCGTCACAGACTGCAATTTTAATCATGTTCATGCCTTTCAGGAATCTACAGTATTTGTTTTCTTGATTTCGTGTACTGGTGAGTCATTACCCTATTCCGTGTATCGGAAAGTTCTGCGGAATCTTAATGCTGATTGCATATATGGACGATTATACAACGCAAGTGGACGGGAGAGACCGCTTGGACAGAGAGCAGGAGGAGTTACTGTTCACAGGTGCCTCCGGGAACAAGTGATAACAAAGAAAATCTTGCAGAAACCGGCTTTTTAAGGTATAGTGTGAGAAGAAGAATTTCAGAGGAAGAATTTGCAGGCGGAGCAGAAAGGACGTTGGAGACAGAACATGAAGAAGATACTGGATTTATTATCGGAAGAGATGGGAAAGGCATTTGAGGCGGCGGGCTATGACGCTTCCCTGGGCAGGGTGAGCATATCCAACAGGCCGGACCTGTGCGAATATCAGTGCAACGGCGCCATGGCAGGGGCAAAGAAATACAGAAAAGCGCCTATTATGATCGCAAACGAGGTGGCGGAGAAGCTTGGATGCAGCAGTGTGTTTCAGGAAGCGGCGGCAGTGGCTCCCGGCTTTCTGAACCTCAGGCTTTCGGAGGGCTTTCTTCTGCAGTTGGTGGAGTCCATACGGACAGAAACGAAATTTGGGTTGGAAATGCCCGAAAAACCGAAGAAACTTATGATTGACTACGGCGGAGCCAATGTGGCAAAGCCCCTTCATGTGGGCCATCTGCGCCCGGCTATCATCGGCGAGAGCATCAAACGCATCAGCCGCTATGCGGGCCATGAGGTTATCGGGGACGTGCACCTGGGAGACTGGGGCACACCCATCGGCATGGTGATCACGGAGCTGCAGGAGCGTAAGCCGGATCTGATTTATTTTGACGAAAGTTACCAGGGGGAATATCCGTCGGAGACGCCCATTACGGAGGCGGAATTCGCGGAGATCTATCCTCTTGCAAGCGCCAAGTCCAAGGAGGACGCGGAATTTAAGGCCAGGGCTTTGGAGGCTACCCGGAAGTTCCAGAAGGGCGTTCCCGGATACCGCGCCCTGTGGAAACACATTGTGGATGTGTCCAAGGTGGATTTGAAAAAGAATTACGACAGCCTGAACGTGGAATTCGATCTCTGGAAGGGCGAGAGCGATGTGAACGACCTGATTCCTGAGATGGTGGACTATATGAAGAAGGGCGGTTGGGCCTATATCAGCGACGGCGCCCTGGTGGTTGACGTGAAGGAGGAGACGGACACCAGGGAAGTGCCGCCCTGCATGATTTTAAAATCCGACGGTGCTTCCCTGTACAACACCACGGACCTTGCCACCATCATGGAGCGCATGCGTCTGTACAATCCAGACGAGATCATCTATATCACGGATAAACGTCAGGAACTGTACTTTGAACAGGTATTCCGCTGCGCCCGGAAGACAAAGCTGGTGAAGCCGGAGACCGTGCTGAAATTCCTGGGCCACGGCACCATGAACGGCAGCGACGGCAAGCCTTTCAAGACCCGGGACGGCGGCGTCATGCGTTTGGATAATCTGGTGCGGGAGACACAGGAGGAGATGTACCGGAAGATCAGGGAAGGCCGGGAGATGCCGGAGGAAGAGGCGAAGACCGTAGCGGAGATTGTGGCCCTGTCCGCCCTGAAGTACGGCGATCTGTCCAACCAGGCTGCAAAGGACTATGTGTTTGACATTGACCGTTTTACCTCTTTTGAAGGGGATACGGGGCCTTATATTCTGTATACGATTGTGCGTATCAAATCGATTTTAAATAAGTATACAGAACAGGGCGGCAGGACGGAAAATCTCAGCCTTCTGGAAGCGGGAGGCACCTCGGAAAAGGAACTGGAGATGGCTCTGGTGCAGTTCGGCGCCATGGTTCAGAACGCAGCCGAAGAGACTGCGCCCCACAAGGTGTGCGCCTATATCTACGACCTGGCCAATGCCTTCAATCATTTTTACCATGAGACCAAGATTCTGGCGGAGGAAGACATGGCAAGGAAAGAGAGCTTCATCGCCCTGCTGACCTTGACCCGGGACGTGCTGGAGACCTGTATTGACCTGCTGGGATTCACCGCGCCGGAGAAGATGTAGCTCATTTCAGGCAGGTGTCCAAGTCGGAAGTTTGCGGAAGGGGAGGTTGGTCTTAGGGTGGGCTGGAGATTAAAGGTATCAGGGTATGGAAAGATCGAGAGTGCCGAGATTGAGACAGCGCCGCTGACTCTTTTTGTGGGGGATAACAACAGCGGAAAGAGCTATCTGATGTTCCTCCTTTGGGGAATCCGGAATCTGCTGGGAGAGTTGCTGTACACTGACGAAACCGCAGAGAAAACAGAGGCTGGCGACAGGCTGCTGTGTTGGGTAAAAAAGCAGATAGAAACGGCCAGGGAACAAGGTGTGCATACGGTACCGGTCAGTGAAATAGGGGATGAGCTGCAGATCGTCCTGCAGGAGCGGATTAGACAGAACAGAGATAAGTTTGTGAAAGCTATTTTCAACAGTTCGGATGTTGGAATAGAGGAACTGCAGATCGACCTGACGGGGTTAGCGGATATTTCGCTGGATTTTAGAGTTCGGGAGTTTGGCGAAGGTATGGGAGTAGCTTTGGCCATCGCCGGTAATAACGGAGTGGGAGTGATTTTATCCGAAAAGGAACAAGCTGCCAGGATTGTGGAAGAAAAAACTTGTCGATATATCGTGAATAGGTTGATGACTCTGGTGCTGAATGGTGATGGCAGCGGGATAAACAGGGAAATTTATTTTCCGGCGGCAAGAACAGGTTTTATGTTGACCAAAGATATCATCAATAAAGTAGGCCGGAGAACGACATTCAATGTTGCTGAGGAACAGGAGACGATGGTTCCTTTTGTAAGGCCGATTAATCAGTTCCTGGATGTGATAAATGATCTGGCTTTCGATGGAAAAAGCAATGAAGACTTTGCGGCAATCGTACAATATCTGGAGAGTAGCATGGCTGACGGGACAGTTGAGATGAGTGCATTGCCAAATAAGGAGGCGATGTATGTTCCTAACGGAAAAACTTCAGGGATGCCGTTGAGAACCGTATCGGCAGTGGTGACGGAATTAACGCCGCTGATCTTGATTCTGAAACATCAAAAATATGTGGACACCTTGTTTTATGAGGAACCGGAGATGTGCCTTCATCCGCAGCTGCAGCAGAAGATGGCGAGAGTCTTGTGCCAATTGACCAATGCGGGAGTGCAGATGAATGTCACTACCCACAGCGATATTATCCTGCAGCATATCAACAATATGATTCGTTTGTTCGAAAGGGAAGACAGAGAGGAAATATGCCGGCATTTGGGGTATTCAGACAGAGATTTGCTGCGTCCGGAGGAAGTGAGAGTCTATCAGCTGACGGCGGAAGCAGGGGCAAAAACGAAAGTTGAAGAACTGATCTGCGGGAAAAACGGATTTGCGGTTCCCACGTTCAACGATGCGTTGGACCGGATTATGGATGAAGCATATGCAATTCAGGAGTGAGGTACCATGGGGAATCAAAAAAGGGAATTCGTGATAAAGGATTTGATGGCGCCGGATTTTGTGGTGTGCGAGGGCCGGAAAGTACTTTTGACAGAGACCGAGGAAAGCGGAAAAAGCCGACTGCAGGTACAGCTGATGTCCGAAGAGAATTTGTGCATTGCAAATATAGATAAGAAAAAGACGGAATTTCACTTTTTTCAGGAAGGGAAAGCAAAATCCTTATATAAGAGAGTAGACCACATGATTTTTGAGAGAAAAAAGGAAAATCGGTGGAAGCTGCATCTAATTGAAATGAAGGGCAGTGTTGGTCAGGAAAAATGGGTGGAGATCAAGGGTAAATTCCGTGCCAGTTATCTTGTGGCCCAGGCTCTTGCCGGTATGCTGGAACTGGATATTTCGGAGACGGTAATGTATACCACGTATGAGAGAGTAGAATTTGGCCATTCTGATACCATGCCCGCAGCCAGGCATGGGAGGTCCGGCATTCCGCAGGTGAGAATGGGAGAGGAATGGGAGGGAGATCGGTTTGGACTGCATTTTGGAGAACGCATTTCGTTTGCCCATGTACCGGTTAAGATGGAAAGGGACAGAGAAGGCATATTAACGGGATTTCTGGAACTATGATTGTGATAGAAAATCAGCAGACTAAAAGAATGGAGCATTGACGAAATAAAATGAAGGAGGAAGATTACATGAAGATTGTGATCATCGGCGGCGTAGCCGCCGGTACAAAAGCAGCCGCAAAGCTGAAACGGGAGAATCCCAATGACGAAATTGTCATTTATACCAAAGGAAAGGATATTTCCTATGCAGGGTGCGGGCTCCCCTACTATATCGGAGGAGCCATCGAGACAGAAGGGGAGCTGATTGTGAATACCCCTGCCAAATTTATGGGACTGACGGGCACCCGGGTACATACGGAGCATGAGGCAGTGGCTGTGGACCCGGCGGCCAAGACCGTGTCCCTCCGCAGGAATGGAGGGGGCACAGAACTGCCGGAGACAGAGACGGTTAGCTATGACAAACTCATCATTGCCGTAGGGGCGGAAAGTTCCGTTCCCCCTGTGGAAGGCACAAAGCTTCCGGGGGTATTTACCGTGCGCACGCCCCAGGACGCCATCGGATGCAGGAAGTATGCGGAAGAACAGAACTGCAGACGCGCGGTTGTGGTGGGCGGCGGCTTCATCGGGTTAGAGGTGGCGGAAAATCTGATGGCTAAGGGTCTCTCCGTCACGGTGATGGATATGGCGCCCCAGCTGATGCCCAATATTTTTGACGCAGACATGGCGGATTACATCCGGCGCAGACTCCAGGCAGGGGGCATGCGCATCCTCACCGGAACGGCTCTCAACGCCATTGCAGGTACGGACAAGGTCACCGGTGTTCAGACCGGGGCAGGTACTTTGCCCGCAGATATGGTGATCCTGGCTGCAGGCATTCGTCCCGCCACCGGATTCCTGGCAGAAACCGGACTGGAGATGGACAGGGGCTGCATCGTCACGGACGAATTTCAGCGCACCAATCTGCCGGATATCTACGCGGCAGGGGACTGCGCGTTGGTGAAGAACCGCATCACCGGAAATCCCCAGTGGTCTGCCATGGGTTCCACCGCAAACATTGCCGGACGTGCCCTGGCCCTGTCCTTAGGCGGTCACGAGACGGCATATCCGGGCTGCCTGGGCACCGGCGTGGTGAAATTGTCCTCTGATTTGAACGCGGCCCGCACAGGCCTTACCGAGGAGCAGGCCAAAGCGGCAGGATTCCGGATTATCTCCGCTTTGTGCGTCACCGACGACAAGGCTCATTACTATCCGGACTCCGACATGTTTATCACAAAGCTTGTTGCGGATGGGGAAAGCCATAAGCTTCTGGGCCTGCAGGTGATCGGCGCAGGCGCTGTGGACAAAATGGCGGACATCGCCGTCACCGGGATCTCTTTCGGGGCCAAAGCGGAGGATTTCCTGACTCTTGACTTTGCCTATGCGCCGCCTTTCTCCACTGCCATTCATCCCTTTGCGGCGGCCTGCGGCGTGTTGGTGAACAAGATCACCGGAAGACTGGAATCCTTTACCCCCGCAGAATACGCGGCAGGCGCGGCAGCAGGGTACAAACTCATTGACGCCCATCCGGCACCCACGCTGCCCGGCGGGGAGTGGTTTGATCTGACAAAACCGGAAGAATATTCGGCAAAATATGACAAGGCGGAGAAGCTGCTGTTGGTCTGCGCCAAGGGCAAGAGAGGGTATCTTACCCAGAATAAGCTGAAAGCTCTGGGATTCACCAATACCCGTGTGCTGGAGGGCGGCGCTGCTTTCAATGTGATCAAGAGGGCCGTTCCCGCCGGAGGAAAACTGCCGCCCGAAGAAATCAAGCGGGTGAAGGGCCTGGGCTGTCTCCAGGATAAGCGCTACGGCGACGTGTTCAATGTCCGTGTGATCACCAGGAACGGCAAGATTACTACGGAAGAGCATCGGGCCATTGCGGAAGGCGCGGAGCGTTTCGGCAGCGGGGAAATCACCATGACTACCCGTCTCACCATGGAAATCCAGGGAGTGCCCTATGCAAACATTGATGCTTTGATTGCCTTCCTGGCAGAGCATAACCTGGAGACCGGCGGAACAGGTTCTCTGGTGCGTCCCGTGGTTTCCTGCAAGGGTACCACCTGCCAGTACGGGCTGATCGATACATTTGACTTAAGCGAGAAGATTCATGAACGGTTTTACGAAGGCTACCACAGCGTAACCCTGCCTCACAAGTTCAAAATCGCCGTGGGAGGCTGTCCCAACAACTGTGTGAAGCCCGATTTGAACGATCTGGGCATCATCGGCCAGAGAGTGCCCCTGTTTGACTACTCCAAATGCAAGGGCTGCGGAAAATGCCAGGTGGAGACCTCCTGCCCTGTCAAGGTGGCAAAGGTGGAGGAGGGCTGCCTGAAGGTGGAGACCGACGCCTGCAACGGCTGCGGACGCTGCAAAGGCAAATGTCCCTTCGGCGTCACCGAGGAGTACATGGACGGCTGCAAGATCTATATCGGCGGCAGATGGGGCAAAAAGATTGCCAACGGACGCCCCCTGGACAAGATTTTCACCAGTGAGGAGGAAGTTCTGGATACCATAGAGCGGGCCATCCTGTTCTTCCGGGACGAGGGCATCACCGGCGAGCGCTTTGCGGATACGGTGAGCCGTCTGGGATTTGACTATGTACAGGATAAACTGCTCAACGCGGAGATTGACAAGTCCGCCATACTGGAGAAGAAAGTGAAGGGCGGCGCTACCTGCTAAACGATTGATTATTGGGGAAGGCTCTGCTGTACTGCATTCAAAGGCATACATTCTTTTGAAGCAGTGTGGCAGAGCGATTCTGTGGGATGGCTGACGGACACAGAGACGGAGGGACGGTATGAAAAAGAGGACAGTATTGCTGGCTGTGACGGTATGCGCGCTCGCCTGTCTGGCGGCCTGCGGCCGCACGGAGGAACAGATTGACAGTCAGGCAGGCAATTATACATTCACGGACGATTATGGGCGTGAAGTCACGGTGGAATCCTATGAGCGGACGGCGGCCCTGCTGGGCAGCTACGCGGATATGTGGGTGTTGGCCGGCGGAGAGATATGCGCGGCTCCTGACGATGCTTTTGCGGATTTCGAGCTGCCTCTGTCGGAGGATGCCGTAAATCTGGGCGGCACGAAGGAATTGAACCTGGAGCTGCTCCTGGCGGCGGAGCCGGATTTTGTGCTGGCCAGCACCAATACCCCTCAGCATCTGGAATGGCAGCAGTCTCTGGAAGGGGCCGGCATTGCGGTGGCCTATTTTGACGTGGCCTGTTTTGCGGATTATCTGCGGGTGCTGAAAATCTGTACCGATATTACGGGGCAGCCTGAGCGTTACGAACAGTACGGAACGAATATTCAGAAAAGAATAGACGAAATTGAGAAGGAAAATGAGGGAGCCGGGCCGGTGACGGTGCTGTATATGCGCGCTTCCGCCACCAGCATCCGGGCCAAGGGAAATAAGGGAAATGTGCTGGGAGAGATGTTGGAAAGTTTTGGCTGCATCAATATCGCCGACAGTGAAGAAAGCCTGTTGGAGAATCTGAGTATTGAGAGTATACTGCTTCAGAATCCGGACAGGGTGCTGATTGTCCAGTCAGGGGACGATATTCAGGGAACCAGGGAGAATGTGGAAGCCATGTTTCGGGAGAACCCTCTGTGGAATGAGCTGGATGCGGTGAAAAACGGGCAGGTGCACATTCTGGACAAGCATCTGTACAATTTAAAACCCAATGCCCGCTGGGCTGAGGCCTACGAAACTTTGGCGGAGATTCTGTACGGAAACTAAGGTATGCGGGCATTCCGTGAAAATTCCGGGACCATGGGAATGCGGCGCTGCCGTTTACCGATGCCTCCGCAGAAGCTGTGCGCAGGGCGTGGAGGAGAACGGTCAGAGCCGGCGGGAAAAGGTTGCAATGAAAGATAAAGGGATGAAAAACAGGGAATATGCGGAGAAGAAGGAATACGGCCGAAAGTTCTTCTTTTGGGGCGGGACTGCGCTGTGCCTTGCCGTTGCCGCGTTCAGTCTCTGCCTGGGGAATATCCATTTCTCCCCGGCGCAGCTGGCGGGTCTGCTGCAGGGCGGGGGAGACAGAGTCAGCCGGAGTATATTGATCTATGCAAGAATTCCCCGTACGCTGGCCGCTTTGTCTGCGGGAGCCGCTTTGGCGGTGTCAGGGGCGGTTCTTCAAAACGTCCTGGCCAACAGGCTTGCCTCCCCCGGCATCATAGGAGTGAACGCCGGGGCCGGGCTGGGGGTTACCCTCTGCTGCGGAGCGGGAATGCTGTCCGGTCCGGCGGTGTCCTGCGCGGCTTTTGCCGGAAGCCTGCTGACCGTGCTGGTTATTTTTTTGTTTTCCCGCCGCGCCCGAGCTTCCAGGACAACGGTCATCTTGAGCGGCGTGGCGATGAACAGTATCCTTAATGCCGTCTGCGAATCAATTACGGTTCTGGATACGGATTTGGCGATGCTGAGCATAGACTTTCGGGTGGGCGGGTTTTCCTCCGTCTCCTACCCCCGTCTGCTCCCGGCCTTGGGGTTGATTGCTCTGGGGATGGCAGGGCTTTTTACGCTGTGTAATGAGCTGGATGTGCTGACGCTGGGAGACGAGACCGCTCAGGGAGTGGGGCTGGCCGCGGGGCGTTATCGGATGATCTTTCTGGCATTGTCGGCGCTGCTGGCAGGGGCGGCGGTAAGCTTTGCAGGGCTTTTGGGTTTTGTGGGACTGATTGTCCCGCATTTTGTCCGCAGATTTACGGGAAATGAGAGCAGGAGGCTTCTGCCCATGTGCGCCATAGCCGGGGCAGGTTTTGTCACATTCTGTGATCTGGTGTCCAGACTTGTCTTTGCCCCCCATGAGCTGCCGGTGGGAATTTTGATGTCTGTGGCGGGGGGACCGGTGTTTCTGTTTCTGCTGCTGCGCCGCAGGGGCGTGCATGATTCCGTCCCCATCGACGGAAAGCGGAAACGGCGGAAGCGAAGCGGCGGAGAAGTTTCCGGCGATGGAGATGAACATGGTTGAAATAAGGAATGTGCGGGCCGGATATGGGAAAAGCGAAATTCTGCACGGTATAAATTTAAAGGCGGCTCCGGGAGAAATCACCACCCTGATCGGCGCCAACGGCAGCGGGAAAAGCACTTTGCTCCGGGCGGTTCTGGGATTTCTTCCTCTGTGGGGCGGCGATGTTGTTTTGGACGGTATTTCCGCAAAGAAAATGCGCAGAGATGAACTTTCCCGGAGGATTGCCTATCTGCCCCAAGGGAAGAACGTGCCGGATATCACAGCGGGCCGTATGGTTCTCCACGGGCGTTTTCCCTATCTGCATTATCCCAGAAGGTATGGAGCTGAGGATATGCGGATTGCCGGGGAGGCCATGGACAGGATGGGGATACGGGAATTGGCAGAAAGACAGATGGCGCAGCTTTCCGGCGGTATGCGGCAGAAAGTGTATATTGCCATGGCGCTGGCGCAGCAGGCGGATATTATTGTGATGGATGAGCCAACCTCCTATCTGGATATCGGGCAGCAGCTGAAATTTGCGCAGATGATGCGGGAGCTGTCAGAGGACGGGAAAACGGTGCTCCTTGTTCTGCATGACATTTTGCTGGCGTTGAAGATTTCCCATCGGATAGCAGCCCTGGAGGAGGGGAGAATATTACAATGGGGTACGCCTGAGGAGATCCTGGAGGCAGACACCGTTTCCAGACTCTATGGGGTGACGGTGAAAACCCATCGGACAGAGGCCGGGACGCAGTATTTTTATGAAATTTAGCGCGTTTATTTTGGGATGAACATTAACTGCAGTAGTTATTGCCGTGAAAGTGTGGCTTGCCGTTTTGGTAAATTGCTGATATAATGAAATAAGTTTAGGGATTTATATGGGGAAATTGTTTTGCGGAGGCTTTGCGGGCTGTCCTGTAGGGCACAACCGGTTTCAGGAGGATTTGGCATGAAAAAAGGGCGTAATGGAGATAAGGCTATACGATTTTTGACATTCAGTCTTATCGGGGTATCTGTGCTGATTATCGTTTTGTTTTCATTATTATCGGCTTTCATGAATAAAAAGAGCGCGGAAACCATCGAAGAGGTGGGCAAAATCTACATGACCGGAATGAATGAACAGCTCGTTCTGCACTATGAGACGGTTATCGGTCTGCGGCTGTCTCAGGTGCGTGCCATTGCGGAGACCACCAGCGCGGAGGATGTTCACATTGAGACATTGTATGATGATCTGGAGTACAGCGCCAGGGCGAGAGAATTTACTTTTCTGGCCCTGTATGCGGATGACGGAAGTCTGGAAATCATATACGGTGACGAAGTGAAGACCGTTGATCCGGAACCTTTCTCAAAGAGTCTTCGGGAGGGGCAGCAGAAAATAGCGGTGGCCAAGGGGACGGACGGCAGCGGCGTGGTTCTGCTGGGGGTACCCTATAAATGTCAGATGCGGGACGGACGGGAGTGCATTGCCCTGGTTGGAGGATTTTCTACGGAATATATCAGAAGCAGCCTTTTTCTTGACGAAAACGCCGTGCTGGTAGATTCTTATATTATTCGTAAGGACGGCACTTATACCATCCGAAGCGACAGTGTGCTGAAAGAGAATTACTTTGAGAGCCTGTACGAATTTTTCGGCGGGAAGGGAGAACGTCACGCGGAGCAGTATGCCGGGGAACTCAGGGCGGCAATGGAGGCCGGAAAAGACTATTCGGCGGTGCTGACCGGAGCGGAGGGCAGATGTCATCTGTACTGCATCGGCCTTCCCTACAGCGAATGGTATCTGGTGACGGTTCTGCCCTACGATTCTCTTGACACCCTGATCTCCAATATGGGCAGAGAGTGGACATACATGGTATATGCCGTATGCGCGGTGATTCTGGCCACGCTGCTGATGGTCTTTGCTCAGAGCTTTCACATTGCCAAGAACCAGATGGTTGCCCTGGAGGAGGCCAGCCGCATGGCAAGTGAGGAACGCGGCGCCGCGGAGAAGGCCAGGGCAGTGGCGGAGGAAGCCCGCAGAGAAGCGGAACATGCCAACAAGGCCAAGAGCGAGTTCCTCTCCAATATGAGCCACGACATCAGGACGCCCATGAATGCAATCGTGGGAATGACCACCATTGCCATTGCCAATATGGATAACAGGGAGCAGGTTCAGGGCTGTCTGCGCAAGATCGCTCTGTCCAGCAAGCATCTGCTGGGGCTGATCAACGATGTGCTTGACATGTCCAAAATTGAGAGCGGAAAAATGACGCTGAATGTGGAACAGGTTTCCCTCAGGGAGGTAATGGACGGAATCGTGAACATCGTACAGCCTCAGGTTAAGGCGAAGCACCAGAAGTTCAATATATTTATTCAGGATATTTCCGTGGAGAATGTATGCTGTGACAGTGTCCGGCTGAATCAGATACTGATCAATCTGCTGGGCAATGCGGTAAAATTCACACCGGAGGAAGGCGCCATCACGGTGACGCTTTATGAGGAGGAGTCTCCCAGGGGAGAGGAGTTTATCCGCACGCATCTGCTGGTGAAGGATACGGGGATCGGCATGTCCGAAGAGTATCAGAAGAAGATCTTCGAATCTTTCAGCCGGGAGGATACTGCCAGGGTGCAGAAGACAGAGGGAACCGGCCTGGGCATGGCCATCACGAAATATATCGTAGACGCCATGGAGGGCGAGATCGCCGTACAGAGCGAGCTGGGGAAGGGCAGCGAGTTTCATATCACACTGGATTTGCTCAAGGCAGTGGTACAGGAGGCGGACATGGTGCTGCCCAACTGGAACATGCTGGTGGTGGACGACGACGAGCAGCTGTGTGAAAGCGCGGTTGCTTCCCTTAAGTCTATCGGCGTAGTTCCGGATTGGTGTCTGAATGCGGAGGATGCGCTGAAGAAGGTAAAAGAGCGTCGGTGCAGGAAAGACGATTATCAGATTATCCTGCTGGACTGGAAACTGCCGGGGATGGACGGAATCACTGCCGCCCGGGAGATCCGCAGAATTTGTGAGAATGATATTCCCATATTGCTGATTTCCGCCTACGACTGGAGCGAGATAGAGGAGGAAGCCACGGCTGCGGGGGTGACCGGGTTCATCTCCAAACCTCTCTTTAAATCTACGCTGTATTACGGTCTGCAGCCCTTTATGGAGAGCTGCCTTGGGGAAGGGGCCGGAGAGAAGGCGCCGGCAGGAACGGACTCTTTCGATCTGGCCGGAAAACGCATTCTGCTGGCGGAGGATAACGAGATAAACTGGGAGGTGGCCAGCGAGCTGCTTTCGTCGCTGGGGCTGGAGTTGGATTGGGCGGAGAACGGCCAGGTCTGCGTAGAGAAATTCCGGCAGTCGCCGCTGAATTATTACGACGCCGTTTTGATGGATGTACGGATGCCGATCATGAACGGCTATGAGGCTACCCGCTCCATCCGAAAGATGAAGCGCACGGATTCCAAGCTGCCCATTGTCGCCATGACGGCAGACGCGTTTTCCGAGGATGTGAAGAAGTGTCTGGATGCCGGCATGAACGCTCATGTGGCAAAGCCTATTGACGTGCGTGAGGTGTGCAGGCAGCTGGAAAAATTTATGAGCTGACAGGAAGGTGATGAATCTGAGGGAGACGGGCAAGGGATGGGACCGGCTGTTAAGGCCTGTCCTGGCTGTTTTGGGTACTTACGGAATATGCTATATCGGAGGACTGGCAGGAATACAGAAGGGAGCGTTCTCCGTATTGACGGTTCCGGGGGTAATTGCGGTATATTTTTTGCTTTCCCGGACGCAGAACAGTCTTTCCGAAATAAAGGATGAAAAAAAGAAGATAAAGAGACGGAAATACGCCGCTGCGGTATCGCTGCTGTTTTCCGCGGCAATGGTTATCGGGTATCAGCTTCAGGCCAACGGGATGACAGAATCCGGGGTAAGGGGCAAGGGACTGATTTTGTTCCGCGCGTTTTGCCTGAGTATTGTGATATTTCCTTTTGGGAATCTTTTTTTCCAGGGCGTGGAGAAGGCCGGCAGCGCGCCTGTTCCCGCAGGAAGGGGCAGACCATGGAAGCGCGGAACCCTGTTTGCCGTCTGCGGAACCGCGGTGTTTCTGAGTCTGCTTCCCGTCTGGCTGGCCTATTATCCCATCATTATGTCCTATGATTTCCACAGGCAGATAAACGAGGCGGCAAAGGGATTCCAGTGGTTCTGGCCATACCAGCCGCTGGCCCATACCTGGATTATCTGGCTGTTTCTTCAGGTGGGAGAATTGCTGGGGAATATTCAGACGGGAATGGCCTGCATGGCGTTGTTCCAGATGCTGCTTTATTCTCTGGCGGCGGCATATGCCTGTGTATTTCTCTACCGTGTCACGAACAGAAAAGGGATTGTGGGAGGGGCTTTGCTCTTTTTCGGCCTGTTTCCGCTGAATTCCGTCATGGTGATGTGCACAACAAAGGATGTCCTGTTCGGCATCCTCTTTTTGGTATTTGTTCTGCTGCTGGCGGAGAGATCTTTTTTTGCATCCTCCCGGGGAAGGCATAGACTGATTCAGGACATTCTTCTGGTATGCACAGGATGTATTCTGTCGCAGCTGCGCAATAACTGTCTGTATGCGGTAGTTGTTTTCGGTACGGCATGGGTTATTTTTTCGCCGAAAGGGGAGCGGCTGCGGGTGCTGCTGCTCTGCGGGCTGCTTGCGGTGGGGGGAAAGGCTGCGGGTGCAGGAATCAAGGCTGCTCTGGGAACGCAGCTGGGGCCTGCGAAGGTGGAGATGTACAGCGTTCCCATTCAGCAGATGGCCAGGGTCGGCTTTTATCACGGTGAGGAGCTGGAGGAGGAGACCTGGGAGATATTGAATACCTATATTTCGGAGGAATATTGGCAGCGTTATAATCCGCCAATAGCGGATACCGTGAAGGCAATGGTGGGCGTCAGTACATTTCCCACGGCATGGGAAGGGCATGAAGCGCAGCTTTTGGGAGATTGGCTGCGGCTGGGTCTGCGTTATCCCAACGAGTACCTGGACGCGTTTTTGGAGCTGACGAGAGGATACTGGTTTCCGGATGACAGATCCCATGCGGAATGTCTTGGTTATGGACGGGAGGGGAGAATGGGAATCATTTATACCTATAATTCCTCCGAGCTGAGCGACGGGAGAGAGATTGCCCATCAGTCGAAGTTTCCCTGGCTGGAGGAGAAGCTGGAAGCGGTGGTCAGTGAAAATGTGTATTATCAATGGCCGGTGGTATCGGTGTTGTTTCGCTGCTCTTTCTATGTGTGGGGATTGTTTCTGGTCTTTTTGGCATTTCTGTTTCTGAACAGAAAAAAGGCGGCAGTGATCTGCCTGTTTCCGCTGATCTATATGGGAACCATGCTTTTGGGACCGGTAGTCCAGATGAGATACGTTTTTCCGGTAATGCTTGTACTTCCTGTACTTGCAGGGCTTCTGCTTTTGCGGGAAACGTAGAGAACATCTGAGAATGCAGAAGAGAAGGGAAATGATATGCGAAGGGAAGAAAGCAGTAATCTGGGCATACATTTGTTAAAAAAGGGGCAGAAGGGTGTCATTCACGCGGTGTTCAGCCGTATGGGCCTGTTTCTGCTCCTGATGTTGCTGCAGGTGGGGTTTCTGGTGAGCACATATTGGTGGTTTCGGGAGTTTCGACCTCATTTGATGGGGTTTACGGCGGTGTTCACCATAGTTATGGTGCTGTGGCTGCTGAACAGCAGGTTTGATCCCACGGCAAAGATTACCTGGCTGGTGATTATGATGATGATGCCGGTGTTTGGGGCGCTTTTGTACTGGTATACCCAGATGGATATCGGACATCGGGCGCTGAAAGCCCGTTTCAGTCAGCTGATCGCCATGACAAAGGAGAGTATCCCGCAGCCGCCGGGAGTGTATGAAAGGCTGCTGGAGGAAAATCAGGGGGCTGCGGCGCTTGCCCGTTATGTGGCCAGAAGCGGCTGCCACCCTGTATACGGCAATACCGAAGTGACTTACTTCCCTCTGGGGGAGGACAAGTTTGCGGAGATGCTGAAGCAGCTTGAGGAGGCGGAGCATTTTATTTTTTTGGAGTATTTTATTATTGATGAGGGAATGATGTGGGGAGAAATACTGGAGATTCTGGCCAGGAAGGCGAAAGCGGGCGTGGATGTGCGGCTTATGTATGACGGCACATGTGAGTTTGCCCTTCTGCCTCATAAGTATCCCGGGCTGCTGCGGGAATTGGGGATTCAGTGCAAAGTCTTTGCCCCGGTGTCTCCCTTCATTTCCACCCATTACAATTATCGCGATCATCGCAAGATTTTGGTGATTGACGGCCACACTGCCTTTAACGGAGGCATCAACCTGGCGGACGAGTATATCAACAAAGTACAGCGTTTCGGCCATTGGAAAGATACTGCGGTCATGCTGAAGGGGGAGGCGGTCAGAAGTTTTACGCTGATGTTTCTGCAGATGTGGAGTATGGATGTAAAAACGCCTGAATTCAAACGCTTTCTCGCCTATCCGGCAACGCCGAGGGAGGGGGCTGCAGGCTATGTGATTCCCTATGGGGACTGGCCTCTGGATGACGACAAGCTGGGAGAGAGGGTATATATGGACATTCTGAACCGGGCGGTGAGCTATGTGCATATTATGACGCCGTATCTGATTCTGGACGGAGAGGTGGAAACCGCTCTGAAATATGCGGCGGAGCGGGGGGTAGAGGTGGCGCTGATTCTGCCGGGCATACCGGATAAGCGGCTGCCCTATGCTCTGGCCAAGACGCATTATGCTTCTCTTCTGCAGTCGGGTGTGAAAATCTATGAATACACACCGGGCTTTGTCCATGCGAAGGTTTTTGTCAGCGACGGGAGAGAAGCTGTGGTAGGAACCATTAACCTGGATTACCGCAGTCTTTATCATCACTTTGAGTGTGCCACCTATATGTACGGAACCAATTGTATTTCGGAGATAGAGGCCGATTTTCAGGCCATGCTGAGCCAATGCCGCCAGGCAACGCCGGAGACGGTCCGCAGGGAAAAGCCGGGCGTGAAGCTCATCGGTGTACTGATGAAGGTGGCTGCGCCCCTGCTGTAAGGCAAAGGAGTGAAAATAATTGAATGTACTGTTCACTGGTGTCTGCGCGAAGTGTTTTCGTGCGTATTTTGCACGAAAATCACGAGACTGCTGTGCGCGAAATCGCTGTTCTTGCGATTTCTGTGCATCTGTTACTGTGAACGGGGTGAACAGTAACCGTTATCGGGCAATGCGGAGATATATTTCTTGACATTGCCCGTTTTTTGTGCTATAAGTGTACTAAGATGATTGATACGCTTAATGTGCTTAATGCACGGCATGGGCAGGGATTGGCAAGAGATGCATCAGATTCTCTGTCTTTTGTCTCTGCCGCTATCAGATTAAGAAAACGAAAGGAAGAGGGAATGATTCTGTTGGATTATCGAGATAAGAGACCTATCTATGAACAGATGGTGGAGAAGCTGGAACACCTGATTATCAGCGGCGGACTGGAGCCTTTGACCAGAATGCCCAGCGTCCGCAGCCTTGCCATGGAACTGTCCGTTAATCCCAATACCGTGCAGAGGGCCTATGCGCAGCTGGAGCAGGAGGGTTATCTCTACACCGTATCCGGGAGGGGGACCTTTGTGACCGCGGAGAGCGACTGGCGGGAGAGCAGACAGGCCAGTGTTTTCAGCCAGTGGAAGAGCATTACGGGTAAGGCGAAGGAGGCGGGGCTGCCCAGGGAGAAACTGGAGGGGCAGCTGCGGCGCATCTATGGGGACGAGGAGGCGGACAATGATTGAATTTCAGAATGTGAGCAAGAGCTTCGGCCGGATCAGGGCAGTGGACAATGTGACGGCAAGGATAGAAGAAGGGCATGTATTCGGACTCATCGGAACCAACGGGGCCGGGAAGTCCACGCTGATGCGGCTTACCTGCGGCGTCATGCGGCCGGACGCAGGTATGGTAACCGTTGACGGGAAAGCGGTGTACGACAATCCGGCGGTCAAGGGGGAGATTTTCTATATCTCTGATGATCAGTATTTTTATAAAAGCGGCACGCCGGCGGATATGCTGCGGCTCTACAGGACTTATTACCGGGCCTTTGACGGGGAGAAATGGAAGTCCCTGATGGGGAAATTCGGCCTGGACCCGGGCAGGAAGGTGAATACCTTTTCCAAGGGGATGAAAAAGCAGCTTTCCATTATCTGCGGCATCTGCGCCAATACCAGATATCTGCTCTGCGACGAGACTTTTGACGGCCTGGACCCTGTCATGAGGCAGGCGGTGAAACGGCTGATGATCAGGGAGATAGAGGAGAGAGGACTGACTCCGGTGATCGCCTCTCACAATCTGCGGGAACTGGAGGATATCTGCGAGTATGTGGGACTGCTCCACAGGGGAGGTATTCTCTTTGAGCGGGATCTGGACGAAATGAAGCTGAATCTCCACAAGGTACAGTGCGTGGTGAAGGAGGAGACCATGCTCCGGCAGATCAGAGAGGGACTGGAGGTTCTGACCACGGAGAACCGGGGGGCGCTGTACACCTTTACGGCAAGAGGGCAGAGGGAACAGGTGGAGGCTTTTATGGAAGCGCTTGAGCCTGTGTTTTACGAGCTGCTGCCCCTGTCCCTGGAGGAAATCTTTATCAGTGAAACGGAGGTGAAGGGGTATGACATCAAGGAACTTATTTTTTAGGGCCATGGGGGAGGATCTGCGGCATAAGCTCTGGACAGCAGCCATTTCCTTTCTGGGGAATTTTCTGGTCCTGCCTGTGGGATGGATGGTCTGGCGCAGCGAGGCTCTGAGACGGGGCGGTGTGGAGGCAGTCCTGTCCTGGGGAGAGAATGATCTTCAGGAATTTTTGAATGAGGCAGTGATGTTTTTTGTACGGTACCTGACTGTGGGAGGCGGGATGGTGGCCATGGCTGTGGCGGTGATGACAGGACTGTCGGTTTTGCGTCATGTGCATAACAGGAAGATGACGGATACTTACCACAGTCTGCCCATAAAGAGGAACACTCTGTACGGAGTCAGGTATTTGGAAGGATTTTTGATCTGGATTATTCCTTTTCTGGTGAATGTTCTGGCCATGTTTCTGTTGGCCTGCAGTCTGTTCGGGCAGCTGGGCGCAGTCGGAAGGATTCCGGAACTTGCCGGGGAGTTGCTTCTGACTGTGGCCGTACTGATTTTGGTCTATCTGCAGGTGTATCATGCGGCGCTGCTTTCGGTAATGCTCTGCGGCAATATGCTGAACACACTGTTTTCCATGATGGTTCTGGGCTTTGGCCCCATCGGCCTCTATGGGCTGTGGGTTGCATTCAGTACTGCTTATCTGAGCACTTTTTATGCGTCTGCCATGATTATGGAGCCTGCGGCGGGACTTTCCCCGCTGTTTGCCGGGCCTTGGCTGATTGCCCTGTGGATGGATGTGCAGGAGGGAATTGTGGTCAAAGGGGAAGGGAGATATATCCTGATCATGGTGATTCAGACTGCCCTGGTTGGCGCTGCAGCCTGGCAGCTGTACCCGAGACGGGCTTCCGAGGCTGCGGAGCAGGGGATCTGGAGCAGAAAGGTGGCCGCAGTGTTCCGGGCGCTGACAGGAATTGCTGCAGGGATGTGCGGCTGGGGATTTTTTGCGGCGCTGCTGACGGTCTCCGGAGCTGCCCTTGGCTGGAATATTTTCGGGGCTGTGCTTGGGGCAGTGGGCGTGTACGGGGTTCTGGATATCATGTTCCAGATGGATTTCAAGGCATTTTTCTCTCATAAAGCGCAGATGGCGGGGACCGTGGCTGCAGCGCTGCTGATTTGTTTTGCCTTTTACGGAGACTGGTTCGGTTATGACGCCTATCTGCCGGACAGGGAGAAAATCGTCTCTGTCTCCGTCTTGGACACCTACCTGGCAAACCGTTCTTTTTACGGTGGTTTTTCGGACAAAAGTCCTGCGGAAGAAATGTGTTATCAGGACCGGGACGCCCTGTATGCTTTTCTGGAGCGCATGACGGAGCATGAGAGGACGGAGATATGGGAGGGAGAGCGGGAGGGGGTGACGGTTAAGGTCACTCTGGACAGCGGCAGGAGCTATTACCGGGAGTACTGGATGCTGGAGGAGGACAGGGACCTGGCCTGGCCCCTTTTTACCAGTGAGGAGTATATGAGATACGCCTATCTGATAGAGGAAGAGGAGATAGGGGAATTGCGGAGCTTTTCGCTGGACCTGGGAACCGGTCCGCAGTATCTGAAAACGGACGGGCCGGAGGTCCGGGCCATGATCAGGGCATATAATCAGGATGTGCTGGAGAACCGGGAGGCAGTGCTTGCCCAGCAGGGAAAGCGGTTGGGAGATGCGGCGATTGTTGTGCGTTTCCGAATGGAGGGCAGAGAGCGGGACGAGGATATCACCATAGGCATCTATGATTATATGGACAATACAAGGAAGGCTATTGAGGAGGCCGGTTACCGGGAGTTCGGACTGGAGGAGATGATGGTGGAATCCATTGTGCTTCCCTTTGGGTATTATTGCGAAGGCATGACCCCCGGGGAGCGGGTGGCTGCGGCCAGAGAACAGTACGGGGTTTTGGAAGCGGCGGAACAGAAAAGCCTGGAAACGCAGGACGATTTCACGGAACAGGAGTCTCATGCTTCAGGTTTCGGTCAGGAAACGGCGGAAGCGGTTTCCATCCGGGATCCAAAGGCGGGTGAAGAAGTGTGCGATGTATATATTACGGACCCAGGAGAGATGGAGGAAGTGTTCGGGCTTTTGTGCTTCGGAAGTTCTGCCTGGCGGTCCGGGGGAATTTTCGGAAAGCAGTTTACCCGGGTCAGCCTCCTGGGCGCTGACGGCAGGACATGGGAAGGCTTTATTCCCCTGGGGGCGCTGCCGGAGAAATATATATTGAGGTTCGGTGAATAACAAAAAGTGTAACAGTTCAGACAGAGCGCAATTTTGACTTCGCGGGAGGGGCTGTCTGAACTGTTGCCAAAAAGTGTAACAGTTCAGACAGGGCGCTGAACTGTTACGAGAATGCACACAAAACGCGAAAAGAATGCGTTTTGGCGCCCGCAACTCTCGCAAAATTGCATAGAGCGCAATTTTGACTTCGCGGGAGGGGCTGTCTGAACTGTTGCCAAAAAGTATCATATCTGCATAGATTTTAGCGGCTTAGTGTTGAATCTCCGGAATAAATCTGTTACAATACAGGTTAGGTTTGATAGATTGATCATAGAAAGGTATGGAGAATCGTGAAGATAATCGATAAAGTGTTTGGCACACACAGTGAGAGAGAGCTGAAGCGGATAGAGCCTCTGTTGGACAAGATAGAAAGTCTGCGTACACAGATGCAGGCTCTTTCCGACGAGGAGCTTAAGAATAAAACTGCCGAATATAAAAAGCGGCTGGAAGAGGGGGAGACGCTGGACGACCTGCTTCCCGAGGCCTATGCTACCGTGCGGGAGGCCACGGCAAGGGTTCTGAAGACCGAGCACTACCGGGTGCAGCTCATCGGCGGCATCATTATGCATCAGGGGCGCATCGCGGAGCTGCGCACCGGTGAAGGCAAGACACAGACCTTCCTTTTGCCGGCATACCTCAATGCCCTGGAGGGCAAGGGCGTTCATGTGGTGACGGTCAACGATTACCTGGTAAAGCGTGATGCGGAGTGGATGGGACAGGTACATGAATTCCTTGGACTTACCGTGGGCATGGTGCTCAACAGTATGAACAGCGAGGAACGGCAGAAGGCCTATCAGTGTGATATCACCTATGTGACCAACAATGAGCTGGGATTTGACTATCTTAGGGATAATATGGTGGTTTACAAGGAACAGCTGGTGCTGCGGGGGCTGCATTTCTGTATAATCGACGAGATAGACTCCGTGCTGATTGACGAGGCCAGAACGCCGCTGATTATCTCGGGGCAGAGCGGGAAATCCACTGCCCTCTATGAGATGTGCGATTTGCTGGCGCGGCGCATGCACAGGGGCGAGGACATGCAGGAACTGACCAAGATGGATGCCATTATGGGAGTGGTTCAGGAGGAGACGGGTGACTTTATCGTCAATGAGAAGGATAAGGTGATCAATCTGACCGAGGCCGGCGTGAAGAAGGTTGAGGAATTTTTCCATATCCAGAACTATGCGGACCCGGAGAACCTGGAGATTCAGCACAATATTGTTCTGGCCCTGCGGGCGCACAATCTGATGTTCCGAGATCAGGATTATGTGGTGAAGGACGATCAGGTATTGATTGTGGATCAGTTTACCGGGCGCATTATGCCGGGACGCCGGTATTCCGACGGTCTTCATCAGGCCATCGAGGCGAAAGAGCATGTGAAGGTGAAAAGGGAGAGCAAGACCCTGGCCACCATCACTTTCCAGAATTTCTTTAATCTGTTCCAAAAGAAATGCGGCGCCACCGGTACGGCTCTCACGGAGGAGAAGGAATTTCGGGAGATCTACGGCATGGATGTGGTGGAAGTGCCAACCAACAAGCCTGTGGTTCGAAATGACCAGCAGGATGCCGTATACAAGACAAAGGCAGAGAAGCTGAGCGCAATCGTGGACGCGGTGGAGGAGGCTCATGAGAAGGGACAGCCTGTACTGGTGGGTACTATTACCATTGAGGCCAGTGAGGAGCTGAGCAAGATGCTGACCAGGAGAGGCATCAGGCATAAGGTGCTGAATGCGAAATTTCATGAGATGGAAGCGGAGATCGTGGCGGATGCGGGCCTGCATGGAGCGGTGACCATTGCCACCAACATGGCGGGCCGCGGTACGGATATCAAGCTGGATGAAGAGTCCAGAGCGGCAGGAGGGCTGAAAATCATCGGTACGGAGCGTCATGAGTCCAGACGTATTGACAATCAGCTGAGAGGGCGTTCCGGACGTCAGGGAGATCCGGGCGAGTCGAAATTTTATATCTCACTGGAGGATGATTTGATGCGGCTGTTCGGCACGGAGAGGCTTATCGGTATGTTTAATGCCATGCGTGTGCCTGAGGGACAGGAGATAGAGCATAAAATGCTCACCAATGCCATTGAGTCCGCCCAGAAGAAGATAGAGAATAATAACTTCGGTATTCGTAAGAACCTGCTGGAGTATGACAGGGTGATGAGCGAGCAGAGAGAGATCATCTATGAAGAGCGGCTGAGGGTGCTGAACGGCGAAAGTATGCGGGATTTTATCTATAAGATGATAACCGATATTACGGAAAATTGTGTGGATATCAGCATCAATGAGGACGCGGAGGTGGACGAGTGGAACTTTAATGAGCTGAATACCCTGCTGATTCCTACCATTCCCCTGGAACCTGTCAATGCAGAGCGGGTGGCAAAGCCTAAGAAGAACAGCCTGAAGCAGCAGCTTAAGGAGGAGGCGGTCAAGCTTTACGAGAGTAAGGAAGCGGAATTCCCCAATGCGGAAGCAATCCGGGAGCTGGAGCGCGTGATTCTGCTGAAGGTAATCGACCGGAAATGGATGGATCATATCGACGATATGGAGCAGCTGCGGCAGGGCATCGGCCTTCAGGCTTACGGACAGAGGGATCCTCTGGTTGAATACAAGATGAGCGGCTACAATATGTTCGACGAGATGACCCAGAACATCAAGGAGGAGACGGTTCGTCTGCTGTTCCATATCAAGGTGGAACAGAAGGTGGAGCGGGAGCAGGTGGCCAAGGTGACAGGTACCAATAAGGACGATTCCCTGGCAAAAGCGCCGGCCAAGCGCAGCAACGAGAAGGTTTACCCCAACGATCCCTGCCCCTGCGGAAGCGGAAAGAAATATAAGCAGTGCTGCGGGCGGAAGGCTTAGATATTTGTCAGAGGGAGAATCTGGCTCCGATCATAATCATAAAGAAAGAAGGTGACGTTAAGTGGTAGAATTAGATCAGATGAAGACGGAATTATTGTCATACGAAACTCCATTAGCGGAAGTGAGGGATTCACTTTAACCCTGCAGACAAGGCGAAAAGGATAGAAGAACTGGAGCGGGAGATGGAGGCGCCTGATTTTTGGGACGAGCCGGAACGCTCCAATGAGAAGATGAAGGAACTGAAGTCCCTGAAGGATATCGTGGAGGGCTGCAGCAAGCTTTCCGGTCAGTATGAGGATATTCTTACCCTCATTGAGATGGGCTATGAGGAGAACGACGCTTCTCTGATTCCGGATATCCGGGCGGAACTGGACGAGTTTATCGGCGAATTCGAGGCATTGCGGCTGGATACTCTGCTTTCCGGGGAATACGACAAAAATGACGCCATTCTGAAGCTGAATGCCGGGGCAGGAGGCACGGAAAGCTGTGACTGGTGCGGCATGCTGTACCGGATGTACACCAGATGGGCGGAGCGCAAAGGCTTTTCCGTTGAGGTACTGGACTTCCTGGACGGGGACGAGGCGGGGATTAAGTCAGTGACTTTCCAAGTCAACGGAACCAATGCCTACGGCTACCTGAAATCCGAGAAGGGCGTTCACAGGCTGGTGCGGATTTCACCGTTTAATGCCCAGGGGAAGAGGCAGACTTCCTTTGTGTCCCTGGATGTGATGCCGGATATAGAAGAGGAGCTGGATGTGGAGATCGATGAGAAGGATCTGCGGATTGATACCTATCGAAGCAGCGGCGCAGGCGGTCAGCACATTAATAAGACTTCTTCCGCCATCCGTATCACCCACATTCCCACAGGGACAGTGGTACAGTGCCAGAACGAGAGGAGCCAGTTCCAGAATAAGGACAAGGCCATGCAGATGCTGAAGGCCAAGCTGTATCTGCTGAAGCAGGAGGCCAATGTGGAAAAGCTCTCCGATATCCGGGGTGAGGTGAAGGACATCGGATGGGGCAATCAGATTCGTTCCTATGTGCTGCAGCCCTACAAACTGGTAAAGGATCTGCGGACGGATGTGGAGACGGGAAATGCGGATGCCGTGTTGGACGGGGCGTTGGATCCCTTTATCAACGGTTATCTGAAATGGATTAATTTGTCCCGAAACGAGACAGAGTAGTATACTGAGAATTGAGGCATACAGGAAAACCGATATAACGTTCATTGATTTGTTCAGCTGTCACATGGCATTTTTCGCAAGGATTCTGCCTTTCAGATGGGCAGCTGTCAGGGCGTTGTATCGGTTGTTTTGTTCCTGAGGGCAGCGGTGCCGGGCATGCGCATCGGCAGAGGACATGGTCTGCCGTACAGGCCTGTGAGCCACAGGCAGGGAGGGTACAATGGAAAAAGAAAAAAAGGCGCAGGAGACAGTATTTTCAGGGAATGAGGGGAGTGAGGAGGAAACGCGGCTCCCCCGTTATGTGGGAAGCAGGCAGCCAAACTGCGATTATCATCACGGCCAGCTTCCTCCGGTAAAGGGAGCGGGCTGCTATCAGGTGACCCGAGCCAACCGCACCCATCCGGAGTGGGACGACGGCGTGGGGGGAACCTATAAGCACGGAGCGGATCTGGCCTGGTGGAACGGCAGCTTTTATCTGCATTATTTTACCAATCCGGTGAGCGAACATACCGGAGCGGGACAGAGTATTCTGGCAATTTCCAGAGACGGCAGACAGTGGGTGGATTTTCGGCAGGCATTTCCGCCCTATCGGATTCCGGCCTGTACAGTCAGGGATTACAAGGGGAATGTGAACAGTTTTTCCGGGGAGAGCTATGCCTTTATACACCAGCGTGTGGGATTTTACCGCACGAAAAATAACCGTATGCTGCTGCTGGGATTTTACGGTTGGTCCCCAAAGCCCTGGATCACCAACTGGGACAATTACGGCATAGGCCGGGTGGTGCGGGAGCTGTACCCGGATGAGACCATGGGGCCGATATACTTTATCAGACCCTGCTGGCAGGGCGGATGGTCAAAGGAGCAGCTGCTGTACCCGCTGTACACGGAGTCCCGGGAGGAAGGTTTTGCGGACTGCTGCGAAGAGCTTCTTTCGGATGCTCTGGCCGTACAGCAGTGGGCGGAAGAGAACGGGGACAGGGACGAACTGATTCAGATCAAGCACAACGGTAACGGCAGTACCAACCAGGCCTTTTGCTGGTACCATATCGACGACGAAAGCATAATCGGCATGTGGAAGCATTCCCGCTGTGCCAGAAGCGATGACGGGGGAAAGACATGGTCTAAGGTGAGGGTATCTCCCTCTCTGGTGATGAGCGGACAGAAGGTCTGGGCCCAGAAGACCGGAGACGGGAAGTATGCCATGATCTATGATCCCACGCTGGAATCTACCCATCGATGGCCCATGTGCGTTACCACCTCAGAGGACGGCCTTGCTTATAAAGACATGCTGTTGGTACATGGGGAGGTGCCGCCCATGCGTTTCGGCGGCTTCTGGAAGGATTACGGACCCCAGTATATGCGCGGGATTGCGGAAGGAATGGAACGTCCTGACGATTGCCTGTGGATAGCCTATACGGTGAACAAGGAGGATGTATGGGTGGCCCGTCTGCCGCTTCCTGTTACGGGAGAGGAAAGGGAGAGGGAACTGAGGGACGGTTTTGGGGATTTTACGGTGTATTCTCCCAAATGGGCGCCGGTGACGGTGACGGATCTTCCCTCCCTGCGGCTTACGGATTTTGACCGGTATGATTACGGGAAGGCGGAGAGAGTGCTGCGGGAGACAGGGCAGCTGGAGCTGGATTTTACGGTGGTACCCGGCCAGAGGGATCACGGGACGCTGTACTGTGAACTGCAGGATATTTCCGGGCAGACGGCAGTGCGCCTGGTTTTCCGGGAGGACGGAATGCTCTGTGTGCGCACTACCGCGCTGATTCCTCTCTGTCCCTATGAGGCGGGACAGGAGACCAGAATCAGGATATGGGCAGACTGCACAGCCTATGACTATACGCTTCAGGTGAACGAGGGGGAGGAGAAGAAGTACCGCTTTATGACGGCGGCGGAGACATTGGGCCGCTTTGTTCTGCGCACCGGAGCGCCCAGAACAGGGCCCGGGCGGGAGGATGCGCCAGTGGAAGACGAGGGATACACGCTTCCCCTGGCAGATGAAAAGGAAGAGGCGGCGGTGTTTGATCTGACTTCCTTTCGGGCAGAGTGCGCAGGGATTTATACTGCTTAACGATTTCACTTGCCATGAAACCAGACTGCATAACGCTGACTGGTTCAATCGCATGATTGCATTAGGCAGTATTCA